>CANQCT010000045.1 GCA_947589835.1 uncultured Clostridia bacterium | reverse complement strand
TGTAATATTTTTTATTCTATTTTTTCTTTTTCTAGTATATTTAAAAACAATACTAATAGTTTTTTAGGAGAAATATATTAACTAAATATATATGTAAAATGAAAGTTTCGTGCATAAATTTGCAAAAAGAAAAAAGTGGCTAACTTACCACTTCTCTTGGAGCAGGTGATGGGAATCGAACCCACATAGCCAGCTTGGAAGGCTGGAATTCTACCATTGAACTACACCTGCATTTCTTTTTGTTCAGAACAAATATTATTATAAATGTTTATTGAGTATTTGTCAATTGTTTTTATGAATTTTTTTATATTTTTTGCATACATTTTATAAACAAATTTTATATTGTAAGCTAGCTATAAAAAAGCAGATATTATATTTCAAAAAAGTTTATAAAAGGTGCGAAAATATGAGTTCTATATTAGATTTTTTTAAAGGTGTGTTAATTGGTGCTGGTGCTATTTTACCCGGTATTAGCAGTGGTGTTTTTTGCGTTATATTTGGTATTTATGAAAAACTAGTAAATTCTGTTTTGAATTTGTTCCATGATTTTAAAAAAAATATTACCTTCCTCTTCCCTTTGGCCCTTGGTGGAATTGTTGGCGTTTTATTAGTAGGAAAATTACTTAATTTTTTATTTATTACATATCCTATGCCAACTAAGTTTTGTTTTATTGGCCTAATATTAGGAAGTATTCCTATTTTATTAAAAAAAGCAAATGGCAGTAAGGGATTTCGTTTACATTACCTTATTTTTTTATTATTAGCATTTTTATTTGGTGTTTTATCTATTAAGTTAGAAAGTATTTTACCTAAAATATTTAATGTGCAAGTTTCAAGTTCATATTTTTTATACCTAGTACTTGCAGGTTTTTTAATGTCTATTGGTATAGTAGTTCCTGGCGTTAGTAGCAGTGTTATTTTAATGAGTTTGGGAGTGTATACTACTTATTTAAATGCTATTGCAACAGTTGATTTTTACATACTATTTCCACTTGGAATAGGCATTTTTATTGGCTCACTAATATTTTTAAAGCTTATTCAATTTTTGCTATATAATTATTATTCTCAAACTTTTTATGCAATTATTGGCTTTGTTCTAGGCTCTGTAATTGTAATTTACCCACGGTATTTGTTTTAATTTAGAAGGGCTTATTTCTATTTGCTTATTTTTAGTTAGTTTTTGTATTGGTTTAAAGTTTGAAAAGTTAGAAAATAAATAAATATGGTGCCCAAAAATAGTAAATTAAAAATGTTAAAATTTTTAATAATATTATTTTTGTGACACCATATTTAACAAAATTATAACTATTTTTTTCTTCTTAAAATCAAGCCATTTTCTACTTTTACTGGAATATTCATTAAAACGGTTTGCCCTTGTTTTCCTGGATTTACTGTTTGTATTTCTTCTTTAGTTTCTGAATTCCACAAATTTTCTATTGTAAATTTTACTGTTTCTATTTTTTCTGGAATTAGAACTTCCATTGTATCGCCTACATTTAATTTATTTCTAATTTCTATTAAATATTTTCCATTTAATTCTTGTAATACTTTTCCGCCAAATTCATAATTAGGATTATATTGTTTTCCTTCATATTCTTGGAAGTCTTTGTTATTTCTATCATTAAAATAAAATGTAGTTAAACCTCTTGTTTTTGTTTTTTCTAGTTCACTTAAGTATTTTGTATAATCATAGCTTTCTGGACTTTTTATGTAGTCATCTATTGCAGCTTTATAAGCATTTACAACAGAAGCTAAGTAATATTCTGTTTTTAGTCTTCCTTCTATTTTTAGACTGTGAATACCCATACTTACAATTTCTGGTATTTCTTTAATTAAGCACAAGTCCTTAGATGAAAATATGTATGTGCCATGTTCATCATACTCTACTGGCATTAAATTTCCAGGATTATTATTTTCTTCTACATAAACATTATATGCCCATCTACAGCTTTGTGCGCAGTCTCCTAAGTTTGCACTTCTGCTTGCTAAAAAATCACTTAAAAAGCACCTTCCCGAGTATCCAAAGCAAATAGCTCCATGTACAAATATTTCTACTTCTAAGTCCTTTTCTTTATTTTTCATTATTTCTTTAATTTGTTCTTTGTTTAATTCTCTACCTAAAATAACCCTTTTAGCACCATTTTTATACCAAAAATTTGCGCTATGGTAACTTACTGTATTTGCTTGTGTGCTTACATGTATAGGAATATTTGGAGCATATTCTTTTAAAATCTCCATAACTCCACCATCTGATGCAATAATAGCATCTACTTTTAAGTTATTTAGCATTTGTGCTTGCTTTTTTATTTCTTCATAATAGCTATCCCATGCATATATGTTTATTGTAGCATAAACTTTTTTGCCTATACTGTGTGCATATTCAATAGTTTTGGCTAGTTCAGTATTATCTACTTCTGCTCTGCTCCTTAATGAAAGTGCACCTGTTCCACAATATACTGCATCTGCTCCATATAAAAAAGCTGTTTTTGCTTTTTCAAAAGAGCCTGCTGGTGCTAATAATTCTGGTTTTTTTATTGTTTCCATTTAAAATTTATTCCTCTCATTTTATTATTAAATTAATTTTTAGTGTCGCTTGAGGGACGTTTCTTTAAGCGACAAACTGTCGCGTAAAGAAACGTCCCCAAAGCGACAATTACCCAATTTTTTCTTTCATTTTCACAAGTGTGTTTAATGCATCTATTGGTGTGAGCTCATTTAAGTCAACCTTATCTAACTCATGCGCAAGTTCTGCTAATTTGTAATTATATAAATCTAACTGACCACTTGCTACTTTTTTATTTTCCTTTTCTCCAGCTTTATCTCCTAAAATACTTTTTCTTTCTAAGGTTTTTAGTATTTCATTTGCACGTTTTGTAACAACTTGTGGAACTCCTGCAAGTTTTGCTACATGTACGCCATAGCTTTCATCTGTTCCACCAGATACTATTTTTCTTAAAAAAACAATATCTTCTCCTTTTTCCTTAACTGCAATAGAATAATTTTTAATACCTTCTAATTTTTCCTCTAATGATATTAATTCATGATAATGTGTTGCAAAAAGTGTTTTAGCACCACATTTTTCTTTATCGCTTATATATTCTGCTACTGCCCACGCAATAGAAAGTCCATCATAAGTAGAGGTTCCTCTTCCTATTTCATCTAAAATAACTAGGCTGTTACTTGTGGCTTCTTTTAGAATGCTTGCTACTTCCATCATTTCTACCATAAATGTACTTTGCCCCATACTTAAATCATCTGAAGCACCAACTCTTGTGAATATTTTATCTACTACGCCTATTCTTGCATAAGATGCTGGAACAAAGCTTCCTATTTGTGCCATTAATGTAATTAGCGCAACTTGCCTCATATATGTAGATTTTCCTGCCATATTAGGTCCTGTAATAATTGCTAATCTATTAGCGTCTTTATCTAAATATGTATCGTTTTCTACAAAACTACCGCTTGGCAAAATTTTTTCTATAACAGGATGACGCCCTTCCTTAATATCTATCATTCCACTATTATCTACTATTGGCATAACATAATTCATTTCATAAGCTACTGTAGCTAAAGAACAAAGTACATCTAAAATAGCTATTACATTAGCAGATTTTTGAACTCTTTGTATTTGCTTTTCTATTTGGTCTCTAATTTCACAAAAGCTATTGTATTCTAAGTTAATTACTTTTTCTTCTGCTCCTAAAATTTCATTTTCTACTCTTTTTAGGTCTTCTGTTATATATCTTTCTCCATTTACTAAGGTTTGCTTACGAATATAGCTTTCTGGAACCATTGATAAATTTGATTTAGTAACTTCTATATAGTATCCAAACACTTTGTTAAAACCTACTTTTAGGCCTTTTATGCCTGTTTTTTCTCTTTCTTTTGCTTCTAAATCTAGTACCCATGTTTTTCCATTTGTAGTTGCTTCTTTTAAATGGTCTATTTCTTCATTGTATCCACGCTTTATAATTCCACCTTCTTTTACAGAAATTGGTGGGTCTTCTGTAATTGAATCATCTATAATTTTATGTATATCTTCTAATGTATCTAAATCTTCATACAATTTTTTTAATAAATTAGATTTTACATTAGCCAAATTTTGTTTTACATCTGGTAGTTGTTTTGCGGAATTTTTAAGTGAAATTAGGTCTCTTGCATTTGCACTACCATAAGAAATTCTGCTTGCTAACCTTTCAATATCATAAACTTTTTTTAAAGAATCTACTATATCTCCTCTTAATATAATGTCTTCTTTTAATTCTTTAACCGCTTCTAGTCTTTCATTAATTTTTAAAACATCAATTAACGGGTCATTTAGCCACCTACTAAGTAATCTTCCGCCCATAGATGTAGAAGTTTTATCTAGCACCCATAAAAGCGTTCCTTTTTTGCTTTTATCTCTTAGCTTTTCTGTAATCTCTAGGTTTCTTCGTGCATTAATATCTAAGTTCATATAATGTGTAGTGCTATATAATGTTATTTTATGTATATAATCTAATTCACTTTTTTGTGTTTGCTTTAAATATGTAATTAAGCCATTACTTGAAGCTACACAAAGGACTTTATCTTGCATATTTTCTATTTTTTTGCCGTTTTCATCTATTACATCATATTTTGAACTAAATGTTTCATAGTCTGTGTTAAAATTTTCTTCATCTAGTAAAGAAATGTATATAGGAAATCTTTCTCTTATTTTATTAATTTCTTCTACTGAATTGTAAAACATTGTATTTGCTACAATTTCTGCTGGAGAATATCTTGAAATTTCATCTACTAAGGTTGCAAAATTGTTTTGTTCTTTAATTTGAGTAGTTTTGAAATCTCCTGTTGTTAAATCACATACAGAAACACCGTAATAAATGCCATTTTTATAAATAGCCATAATGTAGTTGTTTTTCTTTTCTTCTAATAAATTAGATTCCATAACAGTTCCAGGTGTTACTACTCTAATAACATCTCTTTTAACAATTCCTTTAGCAAGTTTTGGATCTTCTAATTGTTCGCAAATAGCTACTTTGTAGCCTTTTTCAATTAGCCTTGCAATATATGTTTCGGCAGCATGAAAAGGAATTCCGCACATAGGAGCTCTTTCCTCTTGACCACAGTCTTTTCCTGTTAATGTTAGTTCTAACTCTCTAGATGCAGTTATTGCATCATCAAAAAACATTTCATAAAAATCGCCCAAACGGTAAAATAAAATACAGTCTTTATATTCTTCTTTTGTTTGCAAATAATGTTGCATCATTGGTGAATATTCTGCCATATTTATTGCTTCCTTTCTTTATTCGTTTTTATTTTAGTTTTCTACAATTCCTTTTAAATACCACATATGTTCTGAAGTAATTTTTAAAGTTACCATTTTGCCGATTAAGTCTTCTGGGCCTTCTAAAACTACTACTTTATTTGAATCTGTTCTTCCTGTAAGCATTTTGGTATTGGTTTTGCTTTTTCCTTCTATTAAAACAGTTTGAGTAGTTCCTACATACTCTTTATTTTTTTCTGCAATTTGACTCTCAACTAATTGTTTTAATCTATCAAAGCGTTTATGCTTTATTTCTTCTGGAATTTGATTTTCCATTTTATCTCCTGGAGTACCAACTCTTCTAGAATATATAAACATATATACTTGCTCAAAATTTACTTTTTTTACTACATCTAATGTATGTTCAAAATCTTCTTCAGTTTCGCCAGGAAAGCCAACTATAATGTCTGTACTAAAGGTAACATTTGGAATAGTAGCCTTCATTTTTTCTACTAAGCTTAGGTATTGCTCTTTTGTATATTTTCTGTTCATTACTTTTAATATATTTGAGCTTCCTGATTGAAGAGGTAAATGCACTAATTTACATACTTTATTGCAATCACGTATAGCCTCTATTACATCATCTGTAAAGTCCTTTGGGTGTGGAGATATAAAACGAATTCTTTCTATTCCTTCTATTTCATTAATTGCCCTAAGTAGGCTAGCAAATGAATTTACACCTTCGTATTCTTCAAACTCTATATTTTTTTCTCTTTCTACTCTTAAATATGAATTTACATTTTGGCCAAGCAAGGTTATTTCTTTATAACCTTGTTTTGCTAGACCTTTTATTTCTTCTAAAATGTCTTTTGGCGACCTACTTCTTTCTCTTCCTCTTACATAAGGCACAATGCAATAGCTACAAAAGTTATTACAGCCATTCATAATAGTTACAGATGCCTTAATTGTATCATTTCTTTTTATAGGAAGGCCCTCTATAATTTCTCCATCTATATCTAAAATATCTTCTATTCTTTTTGTAGTACTTAATACTTTTAGTAAATCTGTTGGGAATTTATGAAGTGTGTGTGTTCCAAATACAATATCAAAAAAAGGATAACTTTGTTTTAGTTTTTCTACAATGTGTTTTTCTTGCATCATACAACCACCAATTGCAATAACAGTTCCTCTTTCTTCTTTGTATTTTTTAACTTCTCCTAATTTTCCAAATAGTTTATCTTCTGCGTTTTCTCTAACACAGCATGTATTAAATACAATTAAGTCGCTTTCTTCTAAGTTATTTGTTTTTGTATAGCACATTTCTTCTATAATGCCACTTAGTTTTTCTGAATCGTTTTCATTTTGCTGACATCCCATTGTTAGAATACTATATTTTAAATTTTTTCCTTTATTTATTTTTGCAACTTTTTGAATATCTTCTAGCTCTTGTTTTACTTCTAGTTTAGTCACGTTAATTCCTCCAATTTGCTATTTTTGTTTTTGTTTATTTTTTGTAACTTTAATAACTAATACTTATATATTTTATAATAGTTTAAGCATTTTGGCAATAGCAAAAATGTCACTTACTTGCAAAAAAAAATTAGTGTAAAAAATTTTACACTAATTTTTTTATTGAATTCCATATTTTTTCTTGAACTTATCTGCTCTACCACCAGTTGTTTCTCTTTTTAGGTTTCCTGTCCAGAATGGATGACATTTTGAACAAACATCAACTTTCATATCTGCTTTTGTAGAATTTGTTTTCATAACGTTTCCACAAGCGCATGTAATAGTAGCTTCAGTATAGTTTGGATGTATTCCTTCTTTCATTTTGTATTCACCTCTCCTTTATTTATTCATAAACACTGTTATTTATTTTAACATAATTTTATTTTAATTTCAAGTATTTTGGTTTTTAAATTGTATATTATTTTTAATTATTTTGCTAAATTTTATTGTTGGTTTGTGCTAGTTTGCTCATTGTTAAGTTTTTGCTCTATATATTGTGCTGAAGCACTTACCTCTTGTTTCATTGAGGCTTTATGTACAATTTTGTTAATTACATTAAATAAACAAGCTATAATTAAAACAAGCAATAATACTTTTTTCCAAATTTTTGCTATCATATGCTTATCTCCTTAATTTTTTTACTATAATTCTATTATACTATATTTTTTTCAAAAGTCAACATCATTGAACTTGAAATTATGCTATTATTTTGACATTTCAGTAAAATTTTGTATAATAATATTAATCAATCCATCAGCTAGTATTATTGACTGATGGATTATCCTTTTTTATACTTAAAAATTAATCTATTTTCTCCACATTAGCTTTGTTAGTAGCAACTTCGCCAATTGCAATTTTTCTAATGTGTTCAATTTTTACCCAGTTTGTATCACGTTTGAATAAGCATTTAAAATTTATTAAAAGCCATGATCCTAAAAATAATGGATAACATAGTAAACCTTTTATCATTGGTTTAATAGGCCTTTTATCTAATAACATAATAAGTATTGCTGTTCCTATTGGTAATATAAATGTTGGTATTAAATATCTTAATACATTTATAATTAAATCTACACTTGTCATTCCTTGTCCTGCATACATAACAAAATTTAATAATAATAATACAAGTGTTGCTACAAACATAGGAATACTACCAATAATATATAAAAATCCATCAAAGTTCATAATAGTTTTATGTTCTTTAATTGCTAGAGCTAGTGGCTTAGTATATTCTTTTATACATTGAATATGTCCAACTGTCCATCTAGTTCTTTGATTCCAGCTTTGTTTAAATCCAAGTGGCTGTTCATCATACACAATGGCATCTGTTGCCCAACCTAACTTTTTACCTTTTATAATTCTTTTTAAAGAAAATTCAATGTCTTCTGTTAAGGTTTTTGTTTCCCATCCATTTGGTTTTACTACATCAAATTTTACCATAAATCCTGTTCCATTTATTAATGGAGATAAACCTACATTGTATCTTGCTAAATGGTAAAAACGGTTCATTGTCCAGTAAAAAATTGCATAGCCTGCTGTAATCCAGTTATCGGTAGGGTTTTTAATATCTCTGTAACCTTGAACAACATCTTCGCCTTGGCAAAGTTTTTTATTCATATTTTTAATAAATTCTTTATCTACAATGTTATCTGCATCAAATATGCAAAATGCATCATAGTCGGCATTTTCTTCTATTTTTTGTTTTAAAAACCAATTTAGTGCATACCCTTTTGTTTTTTTGCTTGGATCAAATCTTTCATAAACTATTGCTCCAGCATTTCTTGCTACTTGTGCTGTAAGATCTGTACAGTTATCTGCAATAACATAAATATCTAATAATTCTTTTGGATAATCTTGATTTTTTAAACTTTCTATTAGCTCTGCTACAACATTTTCTTCATTGTGAGCTGGTATAATTGCCATAAATTTGTGATTTTTATTAATTAATAATGGTTTATCTTTTAATTTTACCAAAGAGCAAACACTAATTGCTAATTGGTACAACCAGAATATTGTTATAATCCATACTAATGCTTGTTGTATGATATATAAATATTCCATTTTTTCTCTCCTCTTCCATTTTTTTGTTTATTTAGTATATATTGTATGCCTTGTTTTTTTACAATATTTATTATATTACTATATTTATATTTTTTCAACTATTATTATTATAATTAAAAAATTCTTAATAAATGCTATTAATTCTTGTTAGTATTCACAGCCCTAAAATTATCCGCCACGCGCCCAAAGTTTTGTATATATTTTTTCTAGGGCTAAAGCACGAAAAAATATATACAAAGAAGCAAGTGGCTACTCTAAAATTTATAATTTGCTGTGAATTGTAACAAATTATAATAAAATTTAAAGATTAATCTTCCTTAGCTTCTAAATCTTTCATATTTAAGTTTATTCTACCTTGGCTATCTATTTCAGAAACTTTAACAGTAACTTCATCTCCAACATTTAATACATCTTCTACTTTTTCAACTCTTTTGCTAGAGATTTTAGAAATATGAAGTAAGCCTTCGTTTCCTCCACCTAAGTCAACAAATGCGCCAAATGACATTATTCTAGTTACTGTTCCATTGTAAATTCCGCCTACTTCAATGACTTTGGCTATATCTAAAATCATATCCATTGCTTTTTTGCCATTTTCGCTATTTTCTGAATATACACATACTTTTCCATCATCAGAAATGTCAATTTTAACACCAGTTTCATCAATTATTTTATTAATCATTTTTCCGCCAGGTCCTATAACATCTTTTATTTTTTCTGTGCTAATTGTTCCTGTTAAAATTTTTGGTGCATATTTTGAAATTTCTTCTCTTGGTTTATTAATTACTGGAAGCATTACGTTATCTAAAATGTAGTCTCTTGCTACTTTTGTTCTTTCAAATGCTTCTTTTATAATATCATAAGTTAAGCCATCTATTTTAATATCTACTTGAATTGCAGTAATACCGTCTTTTGTTCCACCTACTTTAAAGTCCATATCTCCAAAGAAATCTTCTATTCCTTGAATATCTGTAAGCATAATGTATTTGCTTGGATCGTTTTTATCTGTAACTAATCCTGTAGAAATACCTGCAACTGGCTTTTTAATTGGTACACCTGCATCCATTAGAGCAAGCGTGCTTCCACAAATACTTGCTTGTGATGTAGAACCATTAGAAGAAAGTACTTCTGATACAACACGAATTGAATATGGAAATTCTTCTTCTGATGGAATAACTGGCACTAATGCTTTTTCGGCTAAAGCACCATGACCTATTTCTCTTCTTCCTGGGCCACGAGAAGGTCTTGCTTCTCCTACACTGTATGAAGGGAAATTATATTGATGCATATATCTTTTTGTTTCTTCTTCATCTAAGCCATCTAGCATTTGTTCTTCACTTTTCATACCAAGTGTTACTATTGACATAACTTGAGTTTGTCCTCTAGTAAAAATTGCGCTTCCATGAACTCTTGGAAGCACTCCTACTTCACAAGAAAGTGGTCTTATTTCATCTATTTTTCTACCATCTGGGCGCTTATGTTCTTCCAATATCATTTTTCTAACACAAGCCTTTTCTAGATCATGAATGCTATCTGCAATATCTCTTTGTTTTTCTTCTAAAGCTTCTTCACCATATTTTTCTAAGTAATAGTTGTTAATATCTTCTGTAATTTTTTCAATGTTGGCATCTCTTACAGTTTTATCAGTAGCTTGTACATCTTGATACATTCTATCTTTAAAGTTTGCTTCAATTTCACTGTAAACTTCTGGATCTACTGCAAAAGATTTATATTCGAATTTTGGTTTTCCTATTTCGTTTTTAATATCTGTAATAAAATTACAAATCTTTTTAATTTCTACATGTGCTGTTTTAATTGCTTCTAGCATAGTGTCATTTGGTATTTCGTCTGCTCCAGCTTCAATCATTGTTATTTTTTCTAAAGTTCCTGCTACTGTTAGAGTTAATCTTGATTTTTCTCTTTGTGCTAAAGTTGGATTAATTATAATCTCTCCATCTACATATCCTACATTTACTGCTGCTGTAGGTCCTCCAAATGGTATATCTGAAATAGAAAGTGCAGCAGATGCACCAATCATTGCGCATACTTCTGGACTATTATCTGGCTCTACTGATAATACAGTTGCTACAACACAAGTATCATTTCTAAAATCTTTTGGGAATAATGGTCTTAAAGGTCTATCTATTGCTCTTGAAGTTAAAATTGCTTTGTCGGCTGGTTTTCCTTCTCTTTTTGTAAAGCCTCCTGGAATTTTTCCTACTGCATATAATTTTTCTTCATAGTCAACAGATAATGGGAAAAAGTCAACTCCTTCTTTTGGTTCTTTTGCTGCTGTTACATTTACCATAACAACAGTTTCTCCGTAGCGTACCATTACACTACCATTTGCAAGTTCTGCAATTTTTCCTGTTTCAATTACTAGTTTCCTTCCTGCTAATTCAGTTTCATAAGTTTTAAACATAAATTTTTCTTCCTTTCTTGGGGACAGGTCTCTATTAGCTTGTTTTTAAGCATTTAGGGACAGGTTAACCCGATAATAAATTTATATTAAAACAATACTAAATTAGAGTAACCTCTATTATGTACTAATTATTTTTTATGATATGGATCTTGTTTATAAGTTTTTTTATTGCATAATATTTTATGGCATAATTTTATGATATATTTTTTTAGAATATTTTGTTCATAAATTATTTATGCATAATTTTTTAGGACATAATACAAGCTACTAACTAATTTTAAGTATTGTTTTATATATTTAAGTTATTAATATTAGTTTTAAATGTTATATATAAAGTTGGTTATATTAAATTAACAGTTAATTTAATATAATTGAAGTGTTTTGTATGATAAAATTAATATTTAAAATTAGTATTTGATTATTAGCATAATTTTAGTCATATTTATTATTTACCTAATTTTATGCTTTTTTAATTGAGTAGGAACTAAATGATTAATTCATTTAGTGTCCTCTCACAAAATTAGACGTTTGTTTTTTCAAACGTCCAAATTTTATTTATTTTCTTAATCCTAATTTTTCAACAATGTCTCTGTATCTTTGAACATCTTTTTTAGCTAAGTATGCAAGTAAATTTCTTCTTGAACCTACCATTTTTAAAAGACCTCTCCTAGAGTGATTGTCTTTTACATGAACTTTTAAATGTTCTGTTAATTCATTAATTCTTTCTGTTAGAAGAGCTATTTGAACTTCTGGTGAACCAGTGTCACTAGCATCTCTTTTATAAGTATTAATGATTTCTTGTTTTCTTTCCTTTGTCATAATAATTCCTCCTTTATTCTTATTTGCCTAGAACTGAGTTTAAGTGGAGTTTTATTTCTTAAACTAAGTAAAAGGTATGTTTTTTTAAGCATCTTTATTTTACCATATATTGGAGAAAAAAGCAATATTTTTGTGCAAAAACTTTTCAAGGCTCGCTGTTGGACTTGAACCAACGACTATTAACATCAAACTAATTGTTTTAGCCTTTGCTTCGCAAATTCTAAAACAATAGTTTATGCATATTCAGAAACTCGCTTATTCTGCCACAGGCAGCACTCGTTTCTTCATCAGTTAATAGCTTCGCTATAACTATCTAAAGGCCGTTAGTTATTAAAAATAAAAACAGATAATTTTTAAATTATCTGTTCTTTTTTTGGCTCTCCGTGTTGGACTTGAACCAACGACCTATCGGTTAACAGCCGAGCGCTCTACCGACTGAGCTAACGGAGAATTTATAAATCTGGCGACAACCTATTTTCTCAGCAGGGTAACCTACAAATATCTTCGGCACATTGGAGCTTGACTTCTGTGTTCGGTATGGGAACAGGTATTGCCTCCATGTTATCATCACCAGAAATGTTTTGTGTACTTCTATGTACACTCAAAAATATATAGAGAAAGTTTTCTTCCTTTTCGTAAACTATTCTTTCTTTTCCACCTTTATCGTTTTCTTTTTTCTTCCTTTAATATATATATTAGTGGTTAAGCCCTCGATTTATTAGTATTGGTCAGCTCAATATATTACTATACTTACACCTCCAACCTATCTACCACATAGTCTTTATGGAATCTTACTACCTTACGGTATGAGATATCTTATCTTGAGGTGGGCTTCACACTTAGATGCTTTCAGCGTTTATCCCTTCCATACTTAGCTACTCAGCTATGCCACTGGTGTGACAACTGATTCACCATCGGTATGTCCATCCTGGTCCTCTCGTACTAAGGACAGCTCCTCTCAAATATCTTACGCCTGCGACAGATAAGGACCGAACTGTCTCACGACGTTCTGAACCCAGCTCGCGTACCGCTTTAATGGGCGAAC
>CANQCT010000044.1 GCA_947589835.1 uncultured Clostridia bacterium | reverse complement strand
AACTTTAAAAAAATAGGACATTTTTACTAAAAATTCAAAATTAAAAACGGGACATTTTTACTAAAAATTCACAGTAATTTATAAAAATAACACAAAACTGTTGACAAACAAACTAAAAATTAGTATAATTTTATAGTACGAATTTTACGTAGGCAAAAAGTATAAAGTATAAATTAGAAAATTTTAAATAGTTAAAAATATAATCTTTATAAACTGAAAGAAGTTAAGGGAGGGAATTACAAATGGCACAACCAAAAAGAAGATGGTCAAAAGCAAGAACACACTTAAAAAGATCAACATGGAAATTAGAAAATCAAAATTTAGTAGAATGTCCACATTGCCACGAAAAAGTTATGCAACATAGAGTTTGCCCAAATTGTGGATACTATGATGGAAAAGAAGTAGTAGCTCAAAAACAAGAAAATTAAAAAATAGAATGTTTTAAAATAAAGCTAAAAACAAAGATGCCAGTGAAAAAAGTCACTGGTTTTTTGATTGCAATCCAATCTACCTATTGACCTTAACAATTTAATAAATTATAATATAAATCATGATACTTATCATATAGTAAAATAGGAAGGAACATACTAAAATATGGAAAATAGAATTGATAAAATAAATTATTATTTAAATATAGCAAAAGCAGTAGCAGATAGAAGTACCTGTTTACGAAAAAAAGCAGGCTGTGTAATTGTAAATCATGATGAAATTGTATCAACAGGATATAGTGGTGCACCAAGAGGAAGAGTAAATTGTATTGATTTAGGATATTGTACTAAAAAGAAATTATTTCCAGAAATAAGGCATGGAGGATATGATGCTTGCAGAAGTGTGCATGCAGAACAAAATGCTATTATTAGTGTCAGCAGAAAAGATATGCTTGGCGGAACCTTATATTTAGTTTTATATAGGCCAGAAACAGGAGAATACGATACTGGCGCAAATTCTTGTCAAATGTGTAGAAAGTTAATTATAAATGCAGGAATTGAAACAGTAATAGTAAGAGGAAAAACAGATACTGAATATACAAAAGTAGATGTAAAAGATTGGATAGAAAATGATGATCTTTTACAAGGAAAAATGACATACTAATATAGTAAAGTAGCTAAAATATTACAAGGAAAAATGACATACTAATATAGTAAAGTAGCTAAGCTGTTACAAGTAGCGCCTACATAGTAGTTGCTGAAAATTACATAATATAAAATTATATGAAAATGCAAAATAATTATATGAAAAAAATAATTTAAATGTTAAATAAGAAAATGGGCTTTATGTATAAAAGCTCTTTTTTTTGGCAAATAAAATGATAAAATTTTGTCGAAAAATAAAAGAAATGGAGGAAGAAAAAATGAGTGAATTACAAGAAATGCGTTACAAAGAAACAAGCCCAGAAAATACAGTAAAAAGAATAAAAAAAATTCTAAAGAAAAATAATGTTGAAGTTGAGAAAAATTGGACTAAAAAGAGCAGTGTAGGTACATATTCATTAAGACTATGTATAAAAGGAACTAATCTTGGACAAAACGGAAAAGGAATGACAAAGGAATTTGCTTTAGCAAGTGCATATGCAGAATTTTTAGAAAGATATCAAAATGGAATGTTGGTATTTAGAACAGAAAAGCCAAGTCAAGAGTTTCCTTTTTTATATTCTGCAGATGAAAAAAAGTTAAGCTTAGAAGAATTAGTAAATCAAAATGACAGCTTTATAGATAATATATTTGAAGAAAATAAAGAAGAATGTAAAACCAAATTAGAATTTTTAGAAAAAATATTTGGAAATGAAAAACAAATAATTTCACTTCCACAGTATAGTGTAAGAGATAAAAAAATAGTATATATTCCACATATTCTTTCATGCCATTTAGTAGGTTCAAATGGTATGTGCGCAGGAAACAGCCCAGAAGAAGCATTAATAGAAGGAATATCTGAAATATTAGAAAGATATGCTTCTATGCAAATAATTTATCAAAAATTGGCACTTCCAGAAATTCCAGATGAGTTTATTGCAAAATTTCCAAAAGTACAAGGAATGTACGAAAAACTAAAAAAATCAGAAGGATATGTATGCAAACTTTTAGATTGCTCTATGGGAGGAAAATATCCAGTAGCAGGGCTTATAATACTTCAAAAAAATACAGGAAGATTTGGTTTTAAGTTAGGTGCTCATCCAGACTATGGTATTGCAATGGAAAGATGTTTTACAGAAGCTGCACAAGGAATGGATATTTACACATATGCACAGGGGTGTTTATATGACTTTAAAAATGAAGATTTAAGTAGTGCAGAAAACATTAGAGAATTTATAGATACAAATGTAGCTACATTGCCATATCAGCTATTATCATCAGAAAAATCATATAATTTTACAGAAATGGAAGATGTTTCAAATTTAAGTAATAATCAAATTTTGAATAAATTAATAAATCAAATTTTAAAAGAAGGCCATGATATTATAATAAGAGATGTATCTACTCTTGGATTTCCAAGCTTTAGGATTATTATACCTGGAATGACAGAGGTAACTAGAACTAAAATGGCAGGAAGATATCGTGAATTTGAAGATGTAGAATACTTATTAAAAGATTTAAATAGAATAAATTTAATCAATTTACCCAAAGTTATAAAAATGTTAGAAACGCTAATATATGATGGCGGATTTGAATCTTTATACTTTTTAATGAATGTAAAAGATACTAATCTGCTTCCTTGCGAAAAAATAAACAATGGTACAAAATACTTTTTGGCAATTTGCTATATTATGAATAAGGAATATGAAAAAGCTGAAAAACTTTTAGAAGATATTTTGTTTGTTTCAAGCAATTTAATACCAGAAGATATAACTACTACTTTAGTAAGAGCAGTGTATTATTATTCAGCTGCAATGAACAGATTAAATAGCCATGAAAAAGCAATGGAATATATAAATTTGTTGTTTGATGAAGAAGTTGCAAAGGCTATAGATTTTAGCTTTAGCGAAAGAGAAAATATTTTAATAAATCATTACTTAGTAAAACAGGAAGATTATGTTGAAAATGATGATACATATTATTTACCATTTATGAAAACACTTAAAAAAATGCAAAAGGAAAATATTATTGATCAAATGGGCTTACAAAAGTTATTTAATTATAGCAATTTTGAAACTAAAGAAAAGTTAGCTATGAAATAATATTACTTATAGCTAAGTGCTAGAATAGTACTAGTTGATATCTTATAGTTAATCAGCTAGAATAGTACTAGTTTTCTTGTTTTTCAAATTGCCCGTTGCTAGACGCAAGTTCAAAGAAGTAGAGTCAGAACGGGACCTCTCAAAACTGCGAAAAATAGTACTATTCTAGCTTTAATATAAGTAAAACGTTACTAATTAATAGTTTTATATTTAACCCGCTTATAAATAGTACTAGTTTTCTTGTTTTTCAAATTGCCCGTTGCTAGACGCAAGTTCAAAGAAGTAGAGTCAGAACGGGACCTTTCAAAACTGCGAAAAATAGTACTATTCTAGCTTTAATATAATTTAACTTAGTAAAACAATTAAATAGCAAGTTTTGTCTTGCTATTTTTTTTTGCTTATAGTAAAATAAATACGAAAAGAAAAAATGATGTTATAGCAAAAATATTAAAATTTATAAAATGCTATTAATATAACAAAAATATCATATAAAAGGTTTATAGGTATAGCCTTATTTAAAAATCTAAATATATATAAAGGAGTAGAGGAAAGCTAAAGGCAAACCTCATAATAAAAATGTCAAAACCAACAGTTGCAATTATAGGAAGGCCAAATGTAGGAAAATCTACATTTTTTAATTATATAGTAGGTAAAAGGATTTCCATTGTAGAAGATACCCCTGGTGTTACAAGGGACAGAATATATGCAGATGCTAATTGGAGAGGTATAGATTTTACTTTAATAGATACTGGTGGAATTGAGCCAGAAAGTAATGATACTATAACTGTTCAAATGAGAAATCAAGCAGATATGGCAATAGAACTTGCAGATGTAATAGTATTTTTAACAGATATTAAGCAGGGTGTAACTGCAGCAGATAAAGATATTGCTCTAATGCTTAAAAAATCTAAAAAGCCAGTTATATTAGTTTGCAACAAATCAGATACTTATGGAGAGGTTCCAAATGAACTATACGAATTTTACAATTTAGGGCTTGGTGAGCCTTATGCAGTATCAGCTGTAAATGCTAAGGGCATAGGCGATGTATTAGATGCTATTTATGAAAACTTTGAGCCTCAAACAGAAGAAACTGAAGATGCATTAGTAATTAAAGTAGCAATGATAGGAAAGCCAAATGTAGGAAAATCCTCACTTATTAATAAAATATTAGGTGAAAATAGGGTAATAGTAAGCGATATAGCAGGAACAACTAGAGATGCAATAGATTCTGAATTTGAAAATGAATTTGGAAAATATGTATTTATAGATACTGCAGGAATTAGAAGAAAAAGTAAAGTAGATGACAACTTAGAAAAATATAGTGTAATAAGAAGTATGCTTGCAATAGAAAGAGCAGATGTATGTGTTTTAATGCTAGATGCAAAAGAAGGCGTAACTGCTCAAGATGCAAAAATAGCAGGAGAAGCACATGAAGCTGGAAAAGGCATAATTATTGCAGTTAATAAATGGGACGAAGTTGAAAAAGATAATCAAACATTAGAAAATTACAAAAAAGAAGTATATAACAAATTATCGTATTTATCGTATGCACCAATTATATTTATTTCTGCTAAAACAGGACAAAGAGTAAATAAACTATATGAAATGATAAATATGGTAGCAAATCAAAATGCTTTAAGAGTAGCCACATCTGTATTAAATGATATTTTAAGTGAAGCAGTAACAATAGTTCAGCCCCCTACCGATAAAGGAAAAAGACTAAAAATTTATTATATGGTGCAGGCTGGAACAAAACCACCAACTTTTGTGGTATTTGTAAATGATAAAGACTTATTCCATTTTTCTTATGAACGTTACTTAATAAATCAAATAAGAAAAGAATTTGGAGGGCTTACTGGAACGCCAGTTAGAATAATAGCACGAGAAAAAGGGGAAAAAAGGGACAGTCCCTAATTACCCTTTTGGGGCAAAAAGGGACAAGTCATAAAATAAAAAAAGGAGAGTGATTTTTATGGCAACATATATTATAGTTGCAATTATTGCCTATTTATTAGGTAGCATTAGTTTTTCTGTTATTATTAGCAAAAAGGTAGCAGGATTTGATGTAAGAGAAAAGGGAAGCGGAAATGCAGGAACTACAAATGTACTAAGGTCAGTTGGAAAAGGAGCTGCTGCTATTACATTAATTTGCGATGTTTTGAAAGGCGTTGTAGCAGTTTTAATAGCATTTTTAGCAGGAAAAATTGTACGAGGGTTAGATAATAGCCTTTTAATACAACTTGCAGGTATATTTGTTATTTTAGGACATACTTTTCCTATATTCTTTAAATTTAAAGGCGGAAAGGGAATTGCAACATCATTAGGCGTACTTTTAATTACAAACTGGCAAATTGGATTAATTTGCTTAGTATTTGCTTTAGTATTAATGGCTTTAACAAGAATGGTATCAGTAGGCTCAATTGCAGCTGCTGTTCTATTTCCAGTATTAGTACTATTTATTAACCAAAATTATTTAGTACCTGCAAACAACTGGAGTTATTTAATATACAGTATTATATTAGCAGTTATTGTAATATTTAATCATAGAACAAATATAAAAAGACTTTTAGCTGGAGAAGAAAACAAATTAAGTTTTAAGAAATAAAAAGCATTTAAAATTTGATATGTATATTATTCAAATGCATAACTAAAAATATAATATAAATTAATAGAACTATATAATTAAAAATGTTATTTGCGCATTACTAAAAGAACTAACTAGAAAATTTTATAATAAGCAAAAAAGTTAGAAAGGAAACTTATGAAAAAAATTTGTATAATTGGAAGTGGCAGTTGGGGATGTGCTTTAGCTATTCATACTGCAAACTTAGGTCATCAAGTAAAAATATGGTCATTTACCGAAGAAGAAACAAATGCCATAAACAATGAAAAAAAGTGTATATTTTTGCCAATGGCAAAAATTCCAAATAATGTGTATTGCACTACAGATATAAAAGAAGCTGTTGAAGGAACAGATATAATTTTACATGTAACACCTTCAAAATTTTTTAGGGAAACTATTAAAAAATATAAAGAATATATTACAAACCAGCCAGTTATTATTTGTTCTAAAGGCTTTGAGCCTTCTACATTATCTTTACTAAGTGAAGTTGCAAATGAAGAAATACCAAATGTAAAAATTGGTGTATTTTCAGGGCCAAGCCATGCAGAAGAAGTATCTGTTGGAATACCTACTGCGATTGTAATTGCTTCTAAAAGTTCTGATGTGCAAAATATGATTCAACAAGAATTTATGAATGAAAATATGAGAATTTATACATCTAATGATGTAAAAGGTGTAGAACTAGGAGGCGCTTTAAAAAATATTATTGCATTTTGTGCAGGAGCTGCAGCAGAATTAGGCCTAGGCGATAACAGCTTTGCAGCATTAATTTCTAGAGGTTTAACAGAAATTTCAAGGCTAGGTGTTGCAATGGGTGGAGAACATGATACATTTTACGGTTTATCTGGTTTAGGTGATTTAATAGTAACTTGCTTAAGTGAACATAGTAGAAATAGAAGAGCCGGCAGATGTATAGGAAGAGGTCTTTCTGTAGAAGAAACTAAAAAAGAAATAGGAATGGTAATTGAAAGCATTGATAATATTGAGGTAGCATATCAGTTATCAAAAAAATATAATATTGAAATGCCAATTGTAGAAACAGTATATAATGTTTTATATAATAATTTGCCACCAAGAGAAGCGGTTACTAAATTAATGACACGTGATAAAAAAAGTGAATAAAATTTTGGTATATTTTTCATTTTTTAATCCATACTATTATAAGAATTTATAAATAAGGATTAATATAAATGCTATAAACAAAATATAAAGCAGTTATATATTCCTTATGAAAGGATGGATTTTAAAATGGGAAGAATAATTAACAATATAGGAATGGGAGCATATAACACATATAAATATGCAGCAGAAAGTGCTGGCAAAATTGCTCGCGAAATAAAGCTAAAAGGACAAATGGCAAGCAATAAATCTCAAATTAGAGATTTATATGAAGATATTGGAAAAAATGTATATGAAAAATACTTATTAAAAGAAAAAATAGATATTGATGCAGACTTTGCAACAGATTGTTCAATGATAGATGTTTTAGCAGGAGAAATAGAAGAAATGCGTATGGAAATATTAAGCCTAAAGGAGCTAAAACAATGTCCAAAGTGCAATTATGAAATTGGACTAGATTATCATTATTGTCCTAATTGTGGATATGAGCAAGACTTAACAGAAGAAGCTATGAAAAACGATGGACCTGCAACAATAGAAACAACAGATAATATAGATAAAACCCTAAAAAAGAAAAATAATTCAAATAATGAGCATACAAATAAAGAAAATAATGAAAGCAAAAAGGATTATATGAATAAAGAAGAATATAGAGATAAATCAAATAATGAAAATAAAGTAGATTATGAAGATAGCAATATATATGAAGATTATGACATAACTGAAGATGATACAATAAATGAAAACGATATAGAAAATGAAGAAGATGATGAGTGATAGTTACTATAATTACATTAAAGCTTAAATAGTACTATTTTTCTTGTTTTTCAAATGCCCGTTGCAGGAGCCAGTTCAAAGAGGAAGGCTCAGAACGGGACCTTTCAAAACTGCGAAAAATAGTACTATTTAAGCTATTAGATATAAAATCATTAACTAGTAACGAATTACATTATCTTTTTTTAAAAGAAAGGGAGAAAATGAAGTTAGTAGTACAAAGAGTAAAAAAAGCAAATGTAGTAGTAAATAATGAAGTAATAGGAGAAATAGGTCAAGGATATATGGTACTTCTTGGAGTAGGAACGCAAGATACAAAAGAAACAGCAGATTTTTTAGTACAAAAATTAATAAAGCTAAGAGTATTTGAAGATGAAAATGAAAAAATGAATTTATCTATTAAAGATATAAATGGAGAACTTTTAATAGTTTCTCAATTTACTTTATATGCAGATACAAATAGCGGAAATAGACCAAGCTTTTTTAATGCTGCAAAACCTGAACTAGCAAATGAACTTTACGAATATTTTGTAGAAGAATGCAAAAAACAAAATATTAAAAAAGTAGCTACTGGCAAATTTGGAGCATATATGCAAGTAACACTTCAAAACGATGGACCAGTTACTATTATTTTAGAAAAATAAGTTCATTAACTTATTTCATACTAAGGAAACTTAAGGCTTATTGTATATGAAAAGTTAAAATAATTTAATAAGGGTAGCGTTCATATAAATAGCGAATTACATCATCTGCATTATTATGAGTTACATTAATAAGCATATCTTTATCTAAACTAATCCACATATTAATTTTATAATCCTCTTGATTTTCAATTAAAGCACTAATTATATCTGCTATTTCAATAGGATTTTCATATTCCTTTTGCCATAACAAATCATCTTCTAATATAGGAGATGATTTTTCTTCAAAATGCTCTAAAAATCTATTAATTTCACCATTTTTATTACTATATAATTTAACAATTGCACTCATAATTACATAAACTCCTTTATATATATAGTATTTTTTAAACAAAAATATTTATACTTGAGAATAAAAGGTAATTTTTTGGCAACACTAAAATTAAATACAAAAATGTAAAATTTTTTTATATCAGGTAGAAAATATTGTAAATATTATAGAAGGGAGAATATGGTTAAAAATAATCATATATAAAGTTTATGAAAAAAAGTTTGATAATTATAATTCCTACAATAGTAATAATAATTTTAATATTAAGTTCTTTATTTGTATATGCTAATACAAGTAATCAAAATAAAACACCAAGCTTAGAAGAAAAGGTATCACAAGAAATTAAATACTTAAACAGCTATTTAATAGCTATATTAGGAAATTTTAATGGCCTTACAATTGAAAATAGTGTGTTTCAATTAAATCCAGAAGAAACAGAATTAGAAAAGTCAGAAGATAAATCTTCTACTATTGAAACAAAAGATGAAAAAGGCGGAGATTCCAGCGGTAATGTATCAGAAAACGAAGATAATAAATCAGAAAATCAGTCTGGCGAAAATAATAACAATAATCAAAGTGGCGCGTCAGATAAAACACAAAGTGGCATATTAAATCATAATGGAAAATATGAAACCAAATGGAGTGAAATAAAAAAACAAGTTGAAGAAATTTATACAACTTGGAATGCTATAGCTCTTGATTTACACGCACTAAATGTAGATGGAAAATCTATATTATCTTTTAGCAATACATTAAATACTGTAGCACAAAATGTAAAAAAGGAAGATAAGCAAAAATCTATGGAAGAGTTAGGAAATTTAAGCCAATTATTAGCACAATATATGAATAGTTATAGCTCTGATTCAAGGCAAAAGGACATATTAAACGTAGAGGTGCAAACAGTTTTAGCTTATATAAATGCTACAAATGAAAAATGGGATGAAGCTTCAAAAAATGCAAGTAGTGCAGAGCAAGCTTTAGCTGGAATAATTAATTCTGTGGATACTAAAAATGATCAAAAGCAGGGCATAATAAACCAATGTTATATATTAGTAAATGAATTAAAAAATGCAGTTAATATAAAAGATAAGGATATTTTTTATATACAGTATCAAAATTTAATAACAAAAATGGAAATATTGTTTTAAAAAATAAAATATAAATTATTTTGTATAATAATCCGATTTCTAGTTAATAGTTTTATAACTAATTGCTCGAATAGTGCTAGTTTTTTTGTTTTTCAAATGCCCGTTGCAGTAGTTATATTCAAAGAAGTAGAGTCAGAACGGGACCTCTCAAAACTGCAAAAACTAGTACTATTCGAGCTTTAATGTAATTATGCATAATTCAATTGACATAATATTAATTTTCTTGATTTTTAGTATAAATTATAGTATAATTAAAAGGTAGTAAGTTAGATAGTCGCGTATAGCAAGGCCGAAAGGCAGCGTACGAGGAAAGTCCGGGCCCCATAGAGTAATGATGCTGGATAACGTCCAGTGAGGGAAACCTTAAGGAAAGTGCAACAGAAAATAACCGCCTAAATTTTAGGTAAGGGTGAAAAGGCAGGGTAAGAGCCTACCGCTAATATGGTGACATATTAGGTCAGTGTAAACCCCATCTGGAGCAACACCGAGCAAGGAAAGCTAAGGCTACTCGCCATTTTCCTGATTTGGTGGCATGATGCTTACAGTAATGTAAGTACTAGATAAATGACTATCCTAGACAGAACCCGGCTTACAGATTTGCTACTTATTAATAATTAAACACTAAATACAAACAATAAACACACAAAGTAAAGTGCATTAAAACAAGACGAACTAAATTACTTGTGTGTTTTTTTATGTATATAATTATATGTAAATTTTCAAGCAACAATTAGCAAAAATTCTCACATTAATTTGAGCAGCTTTATTATACAATACTTTGCATATCACTAGGCAATTCAATTTCATAAACTTTCTTATCTTTTGTAATAGGATGTATAAAGCTAATATAATAACTGTGTAGAGCTTGCCTATTAATTAAAGTAGAAGGTGTACCATAAAGAGTATCCCCTAAAAGCGGATGCCCAATATATGCAAAATGTACTCTAATTTGGTGAGTTTTACCTGTTTCTAAAGTGCATTCTACAACATCAAAATTTTTATTTTTATTAGAACTTAAAACTTTATAATGTGTAATAGCAGTTTCGCCATTTTCATTTACACATCTTTCAATAATACTTCCAGCTTTTCTGGCAATTGGAGCTAAAATACTTCCTTCATTTTTTTCTAAATGACCATTAACAATAGCTATATACTTTTTCTCAAATCCTTTTGTTTTCATTTGCTTTACTAAACACTCTTGCACATACTCATTTTTTGCAAATACAACTAAGCCAGAAGTATCTTTGTCTAATCTATTAACTGGTCTTACTTTTTTATGAATACCCACTTCATTAAAATAAAATCTAACTCCATTTGATAAAGTATCTGAATAATGCATAGCAGAAGGATGTACAGGAATTCCGGCCGGCTTATTAATAACCAAATAGCAATCATCTTCATATACAATATCTAAGGGCATTTTTGTAGGAACTATATTTTCATTTTCTTCTTCATAATTTAGGTCTATAGCAATTATATCCCCAATATTAATAGGATGATGAACATATACAGCTTCATTGTTTAAAGTAATTTTTTTCATATTTTTAAGTTTTAACAAAAGCCTATCAGACATAAGAAAATGTGCCTTCAAGACTTCTTTAATATTTAAATAAGTATTATCTGTAACTTTATAGGTTAGCTTCATATTTTCCTCTTATAAAATTTATTTTCCTTTTCTAGATTCTAATATGTATGTAGCTTCTAAGTCAGCTTCATGAAGGGCAAGTGCCAAAGGATATTTTTCATAAACGGTGCTAATAGTGTTGTACAATTCTTTAGGTTCTGTAAAGCCCATATGCCAACGAATAGCATACATTTCTTCTAGGCTTAAATCTATAAATTTTGAAATCATCATAACAGATTTTTCGCCATGACCATAAGGAATAGTATCATTTACAGTATAATAAGGCTCTTTTACCCAAATGCCATCTTCATTTTTCTTATTTCTGTAATCAACAGTATAATAATTTGCTTTGCAAAAATCATGAAGAAGTGTAACTAAAATAATAGTTTCATTACTTGCAGTAATAATATCTGAATATGGCTTATGAGATAATTTTTCTTTTAATAAATTATAAACATTTAAGCTGTGCTCTAACAAGCCACCCTCATAATTACCATGAAATCTAGTACTTGCAGGAGCTTTAAAAAAATCTGTTTTTTCAATATATGCAATTAATTTATCCATACCACTTCTATTTACTTGTTTTAATAATTCTAAAAATTGTTCTTTCATACATATTTCCTCCTATGATTTTGTTTTTTAAAAGTATATCATAATTAAAAATAAAAGTATAGAAATTAACAAAAGAAATCCTACATTTAAAGGATTTCTTTTGTTAATGAGGGTTATTCAATGAGCTTTTTAAGCTCTGCCACAAACTGATCAACATATTTTGAAACCTCAATAGTTAACCCGAATTTGGCATTGCTTGCCTGCTCGATGCAAAAATCGGCATTTTCAACCAACGATTTTATGCATTCGCAACTGCTACTATATGGTGCAAGAATATTTCTTATGGAAGTAATAATCTTTGCTACCAAGTAAGAGTTGCACCGGAACTTGGCACCACGAAGCTCTTTAAGCAAATCGTATATGCCAGATGCTTGAATTTTGCCTTTAATGCAGTTTTCAGTGTTACTACAGTTGTCTGTCATATTGCCCCTCCTATGAATTTTTTATTACAACAAAATATTGCTGTAATTTTAAAAATTGTACAATTATTATATTCGCTGTACCAACGAAAGATAGGTGTATTATAACACAATATATGGAAAATTACAATATTATGCGTAAGTTGCTTTTTTTATGTAAATATGCTATAATGATTTTAATAACTCGCATAGCGAGAATTTTTAGGAGGTTATCATATGTATACAGCAAAAGAAGCACGGGCAAAAACCGAGTCAGTTAATAGCACCAATCGCGTTTGGAAGGAAACAAAAATATGCGAAGCAAAAATCAATTCTGCTATTGAAGACGGTATAACATTTGCTATTGTTGAAGAGCACATTTCTGATAAGACAAAAGAATACCTTGAATCTCTTGGCTATAGAATTGAATATTATCTTAACATGACGTACATTTATTGGTAACCAGTCCATTGCCTAAAATGGACACAGCACTTTCTTGAAATAGAGGAGGTGCTGATTTTTTACGTGCTACATAAGCAATTGTCGAAATTTGTCGTACGATTTTTCTTGAAATACAAAACAAGTCATGCTATAATTTTTAAAAATGTTAATTTAACCTGAGTTTGACAGTAAAATAATGGAAAAACGCACCTAAAACAGTTGATATAACTGAATTTTAGATGCGTAATT
>CANQCT010000043.1 GCA_947589835.1 uncultured Clostridia bacterium | reverse complement strand
TTTCTATCTAATTCTTGTAATGTAGCTATAATTGGAAGTCTTCCAACAAATTCTGGTATTAAACCAAATTTTAATAAGTCCTGTGGTAATAGTTCTTCAAATACTTTGTATTTGTTAATGTCTTTGTTGCTTTCTATTTCAGCGCCAAAGCCTATTGATTTTTTGCCAATTCTATCTTTTACAATTTTTTCTAAGCCTTCAAATGCTCCTCCACATATAAATAGAATGTTTTCTGTGTTAATTTGTATAAATTCTTGATGTGGATGTTTTCTGCCACCTTGTGGTGGCACAGAAGCTACTGTTCCTTCTACAATTTTAAGTAATGCTTGTTGTACACCTTCACCACTAACATCTCTTGTAATAGATGGATTTTCAGATTTTCTTGATATTTTATCTATTTCATCTATATATATAATTCCTTTTTCTGCTTTTTCTACATCATAATCAGCTGCTTGAATTAGTTTTAGCAAAATGTTTTCAACATCTTCTCCTACATAACCTGCTTCTGTTAAAGTGGTAGCATCTGCTATTGCAAAAGGTACTTGTAAAATTCTAGCTAATGTTTGCGCTAGTAATGTTTTACCGCAACCTGTTGGTCCTAATAATAAAACATTACTTTTTTGTATTTCTACATCATCGTCTTTATCATTTTTATTATTAATTCTTTTATAATGATTGTATACTGCAACAGATAGAGTTTTTTTAGCCTCTTCTTGCCCTATTACATACGAATCTAATATTTGTTTAATTTCTGCTGGAGTAGGCAATTTTTCTTCTGTTTTAGTTGTGTACGTAATTTGTGTATCTTCATAAAGTTCATCTTCTAAAATGTTATTACATACTTTAATACATTCATCACAAATATATACTCCTGGGCCTGCTACTATTCTATTAACTGCTTCTTGGGATTTTCCACAAAAAGAACATTTTACGCCCCTTAATTTACTATTTGCCATTAATTATACTCCTTAATTACTTATATATTCTAATTTTAAAAAAGAATTGTTATTTGACTAGGCAAACGAATTTGAAATCAATGAGGCGTGCTTTTTGTGACGCCAAATTTGATTTCAAATGAAGTTTAACAACGCCAAATGGCAATTATTTTGCAAATTTAGGCTCTTTTTTCCATAATGCCATCAATTAATCCATACTTAAGTGCTTCTTCTGCTGTCATATAATTATCTCTTTCTGTATCATGATTGATTACATCTAATGGTTGACCTGTTCTTTCACTTAAGAATTTGTTCAACTTTTCTCTTGTTTTAACCATGTGGTCTGCATGAATTTTAATTTCTGTTGTTTGACCTGCAATACCATTTCCACCAATTAATGGTTGATGAATTAAAATTTCAGCATTTGGTGTAGCAAATCTTCTTCCTTTTTCGCCTGCTGCTAAAAGTACTGCACCCATACTTGCTGCCATTCCAACGCAAATTGTAGATACTGGACATTTAATATAGTTCATTGTGTCTACAATTCCCATTCCGTCTGTAATAGAACCGCCTGGGCTATTAATATATAAATGAATTTCTTTGTCTGGGTCTTCTGACTCTAAAAATAGTAATTGTGCAATAACTAAGCTAGCAGATGTAGGGTTAACATCTTCACCTAAAAAGATAATTCTATCTTTTAATAGTCTTGAGAAAATATCATAAGATCTTTCTCCTTTTGCAGTTTGTTCAATAACATAAGGAACTAAACTATTTTGTTCTTTCATTCATATACCTCCATATTTGCTATTTTATTTTTATTCACAATTTTTTTAAATTGTGATAGTTTTAAAGTTATTATTTACAGCTAATTATACATTTTAGAGTAGCCACTTGCTTCTTTGTATATATTTTTTCGTGCTTTAGACGAGAAAAAACATATAGCATACGTTGGGCGCGTGGCGGATGATTTTAAGGCTGTAAATTTTAATAATTTAAAAATACTTGTAAGATAAATTAATTATTTTTTAAACTTAGCATTGTCTACAACAAATTGAATAGCTTTTTCTACTTTCATATTTTCTGTTATGTAATCTTTTAAGTATGCATTTTTTAAAGCTTCTTCTTCTTTTTGTCCATAGTTCTTAGCCATTTCTTTTAATTTTTCTTCAACTTCTTTTTCTTCTGGTTTAATATCTTCTGCTTTAATAATGGCTTCTATTACTAATCTTGATTTTACTGTTTTTTCTGCTTGCTCTTTCATTTCGTCTCTAATTATGGTTTCTGTTTTGCCTGTTAAATTAGAGTATTGCTCAAGTGTTAGACCTTGATATTGTAGTCTTTGCTCTAAGTCTTTTACCATATTATCAATTTCAGTTTCTATCATTGCAGATGGAATATCTAATTCTACATTAGCGCAAACTGCTTCAATAGCTTTATCTTCTGTTTCATATTTTGCTTTTTCTTCATTTTGTTTTTGAAGTTTTTCTTTTATGCTATTTTTTAGTTCTTCTAATGTATCAAATTCACTAACATCTTTTGCAAATTCGTCATCTAAAGCTGGAAGTTCTCTTTTCTTTATTTCATGTAATTTTACTTTAAATGTAGCTGGCTTTCCTGCTAAATCTTTTGAAAAATAATCTTCTGGGAAAGAAACTTTAATATCTCTTTCTTCTTCTATGTTCATTCCTATAACTTGGTCTTCAAAACCTGGAATGAATGTGTTGCTTCCAATTTCTAGTTCATGTTTTTCTGCTTTTCCACCTTCAAAAGCTATTCCTTCAATGTAGCCTTCAAAATCTATAACAGCAATGTCGCCTTTTTCTACTGGTCTATCTTCAACTGTAATTAATCTTGCATTATGTTCTGCCATGTGCTCTAATTCATGTTCTACATCATGGTCAGATACATTATACTCTATTTTTTCAATTTCTATACCTTTATATTTTCCTAATTTTACTTCTGGTTTAATTTGCACTACTGCTGTGAAAATTAAATTTTTTCCTTTTCCAATTTGAGTAATATCAATGTTTGGCCTGCTTACTGCTTGTATGTTGTTATCTTTAATGGCAGAATCATAAATTTCTGGTACTAATTCGTTGAATGTATCTTCATTAAAAATGTCACTACCATATTGTCTTTCTACCATACTCATTGGTGCTTTTCCTTTTCTAAATCCATGAATTGTAAAGTATTTTGCTGTTTTTGCATATACTTTCTTCATAGCTTCATCAAATTTTTCTGCTTCTATTTCAAAGCTTAATTTTACTTCATTTTTGTTTTCTGTGTTTTCTACTTTTACGCTCATTTTTTCCAATCCTTTCTATTTACTATTGTTTAGCTTTTATATTATATCACATTTTTTACATATTGCAAGTCCTAATTATTGTTAAAAGTTATAATTTCATTAAAGCTTAAATAGTACTATTTTTCGCAGTTTTGAGAGGTCCCGTTCTGGCTTTTCTTCTTTGAAGCAACTTCTTGGGCGGGCAATTTGAAAAACAAGAAAACTAGTACTATTTAAGCAGGTTAATATAAAACAATTAACAGATTTTAAATAAATTAAAATCTAAATAATCTGCACTAATTAACTTTAATTCTATGCCGTTTACATTTCCTTCCACTGCATCATTATGTGATTTACCATGCAAATGGCCATAATAACATCTACTTACTTTATATTTTTCCATAGTATCAATGAAATCCATATTAATTTTTTGATATAAACAGGACTCAGTAATTGGAGGGTAATGCATAAAAACTATTATTTCTTTTTCTTTTCCATATTTTTTTATACCATCTTCAATAGAGAGTTCTAGCCTTATTTTTTCTCGGTTTAGCATTTTTTTGTCATTATTTTCTAATAAATTCCACCCTCTTGTTCCTACTAGTATTTTATTTTCTATTAAGTAACTGTTATTGTATAAAAAGTCTATGTTCTGAAAGTGTTTTTCTTGTAAATATTTTTTCATATTTGTAACTGTTGTCCACCAATAATCGTGGTTTCCTTTTAGCAATATTTTTTTACCGTGGCAACTCATTTAAATATTCAAAGTCTTTGTATGTATCTTCTAAGTAAGTAGCCCATGAAAAATCACCTGGTAATATAACAGTATCATCAGGTTTTACGGTGCTATTCCAATTTGTTTTTATTTTTTCTTCATGGTTTGTCCAGTTTTCACCAAATATGTTCATTGGTTTTGGCTGTGCAAATGAAAGATGTAAATCTGCAATTACATATATTGCCAATTTTTTCACCTACTTTAGCGTTACAATTCACAGTTAATTATAAATTTTAGAGTAGCCACAGCGATTTAACATATGTTTTTTCGTGCTTTAGACGAGAAAAAACATATGTTAAATGCAAGCGACGTGGCGGATAATTTTAAGGCTATGAATAGTAACTAATTAGTTATTAATCATTAATTTTTAAGTTTGGTACTGCGTTTAGGCTTAAATCTGCAGTTTTTCCTTGTAAATATTGATAATAGCCACTTGAGGCTATCATGGCAGCATTATCTGTACATAGTACAGGTTCTGGATAATAAATTTTATAGCCTTTATCTTGTAGGTTTAAGAATTCCTTTCTTATATATGAATTACTTGAAACTCCACCGGCCAATGCAATTTTATTTATTTTTAGTTTTTTAGCTGCTTTTAAAGTATTTTCTATTAATTCTTCTGTAACTACTTTTTCAAAGCTACTACATAAATCTGCTTTATTTATTTCAGGATTTTTGTGGTGTAAATTGATTACCGCTGTTTTTATACCACTAAAGCTGAAGTCTAAATTATCAAATTTTGTTTTTGGAAGTTCTATGCTTGGACTGCCTTCTTTAGCTAGCTTGTCCACTTTTGGACCTCCTGGGTAGCCAAGCCCTATTACTCTTGCTACTTTGTCAAATGCTTCTCCTACTGCATCATCTCTGGTTTTACCTAATATTTCAAATTCTGTGTATGTTTTTATATGTACCAAATGTGTGTGTCCGCCAGAAATAACTAAGCACAAAAATGGAGGCTCTAAGTCTTTGTGTGAAATATAGTTTGCTGCAATATGCCCATGTATATGGTTTGTAGGAATTAATGGCTTATTTAAAGCATAACTTAAACCTTTTGCATACGATACCCCCACAAGAAGGGCGCCAACTAGCCCCGGTCCATAAGTGCAAGCAACTATATCTATTTGTTCCATAGTTATTCCTGCCTGTTTTATTGATTCTTGCACTACTTTTGAAATTGCATCTACATGATTTCTAGACGCAATTTCTGGTACTACTCCGCCAAATTGTTCGTGAATATCAATTTGAGAGTGTATAACATTAGAAAGAACTTCTCTGCCATTTTTTACAACGGCGCTAGAAGTTTCATCACAGCTTGATTCAATTCCTAAAGTGTATATATCTTTCATTTTTGCTTCCTTTATATTTTTTAATCTATTTTACCGCCACTAATTAATGTAATAAGTAAAAGTATTCCAGTAACTAGCAGTCCTGCTAAAAATTCAATTCCTCTTATAACTATACTTATTATAGGGTAAATAATTATTCTTGAAATTGGTGTAATCCATATAATTAAAAATATTATATAAAATAATTGTGTGTGTTCTTCGAACCATCTTTTTGCATTATATGGCAAAAAGCCCATTAATATTTTTGAGCCATCTAATGGTGGTAGTGGTATTAAATTAAATACACCTAAGCCAACATTTGTTACTATAATAGATTGAATTATATCAGATATAACTTTTCCTGTTGTAGAATATTGTGAAAATACTGGTGCAAAGCCTATGAACAAATAAAATACAATTGCAAATATAAGTGCTAATATAAAATTCATAAGTGGTCCTGCAACCGCAACTATTGCTTCACTTGTTCTTGCAGAAATTTTTCTGGTGAAATTGTTTGGGTTAATTTCTACTGGCTTTCCCCAACCAATATGTGCAAATATTAACATAATTACACCAAATGGTTCTAAATGTGCAAATGGGTTTAAGCTTAGCCTTCCTTGGCTTCTTGGTGTGTCATCTCCTAATTTATCTGCTACAAAGGCATGTGCATATTCGTGAAAAGTTATTGCTATTAATACACCTGGAATTGATATTAATAAAGATACTAAATCAAATCCTCCACTAGCAAGATTCATTAAAACAATAATTGCTAATGCAATATATAAATATCTACTATCAAAATACATATACACATTTCTCCTCTTTAAATAAATTGTCCTTATATATTTTTCAGTTGCTGTTCCTACATTTCATTATAGTATTTTAAGTTCTGTATTATCTAATTTATTATTTTTATTAAATAGCAAATTTTCAAAAAATAATATTAAATATTTGTTATTCTCTTCAACGCCCTTTGAAATGTTGCTATAATTTGCTCTAACTAATGCATTTCTAAAGTATAAAGAATTGTCCTTAAATAGTTCATTGTTAACATTAAAGCCTTTGCTGTTTAAATATTTTTGAATAAATAAAGCTGTTGTTCTAGTGTTTCCTTCTCCAAAAGGGTGTACTTGCCAAATATGTGCAGTAAATGTGCATATTCTTTCTATTTTTTCTTTATCAGATTTTTCTATATATTTTTGGTTTGCCTCTTCTTCAAAATCATATTTCAAAGTTTCTTCTATCATAGAATAGTCTGCGTATTGTACTGTTTCGCCATTTAAAATTGGTTCTTTTTTTGTAATGTTATAATCTCTAAATTCTCCAATGTATTTTTCATTTATTCCTATATTAATATTTTCAAATAGTTTTTTGTGATATTGTTTCAATGTTAAGTAATTAAATGTAAAGGCTTTATCATTTAGTATTTTTACTATTCTTAATGATACTTCATCTGCTTGCTTTTCATTTCTATTTATTTTTTCTTTGTCAGTATTTTCATAATACTGCTTTACTTCTTTTTCAACGGCTTCATAACTTTTTTTACCAATTATATTTTCTGTGGCTAAATTTACCATATATTTAGAAGGAGTAAGATTATCTACTGCTTGCAAGCCAAATGCAATATTCCAATTTAATTGGCGCTCTTTACAGTCTTCTGTTTCGCCAATTTTTTCATATTTAATTTTATTTAAATAATTTTCATCCATAATCTTATTTTTCCTTTATCCAACATTCTGCATTTGTTATTTATTGACGGTCTGAAAGTGGCTTCATTGTTGGGAATAGTAGTACATCTCTTATAGAAGGTGCATCTGTAAGAAGCATAACTAATCTATCAATTCCTATGCCTAGGCCTCCTGTTGGTGGCATTCCGTATTCTAGAGCTGTTATAAAGTCTTCATCCATCATGTTTGCTTCTTCATCTCCTGCTTCTCTAGCTTCTACTTGTTTTTTAAATCTTTCATATTGATCTATAGGGTCGTTTAGTTCTGAATAAGCATTTGCATATTCTCTACCGCCTATGAATAATTCAAATCTTTCTACTAGGCGAGGATCTGATGGTTTTCTTTTTGTTAATGGAGATACTTCTACTGGGTAGTCGCAAATAAATGTTGGTTGAATTAGGGTTTCTTCAACTTTGGCTTCAAATACTTGGCTTATAATGTCTCCTCTAGTTAATTTTAGCTCATCTAGCTCAACGTGCAAGTCGTTTGCGGCTTTTTTAGCTTCTTCATCTGTTTCTATTTTGTTAAAGTCCACACCTGTTACTTCTTTTATTGCGTCTATCATAGTTATTCTTTTCCATGAAGGAGTTAAATCTATTTCTGTTCCTTGATAAGTTATTTTTGTTGTTCCTAAAACTTTTTGTGCTGCTTTTGATATTATTTCTTCTGTAATGTCCATCATATCGTGATAATCTTGATATGCTACATATAGCTCTATGCTTGTAAATTCTGGGTTATGTTTAATATCCATTCCTTCGTTTCTAAACATTCTTCCCATTTCATATACTTTTTCAAAACCACCAACAATTAGTCTTTTTAAGTATAGTTCGTTGGCAATTCTTAAGTACATATCTATATCTAATGTATTATGATGTGTAACAAATGGCCTAGCTGTAGCTCCACCTGCTATTGTATTTAAAATAGGGGTTTCTACTTCTAAGTAGCCTTTTTCATCTAATACATTTTTTACTTCTTTTAATATTTGAATTCTTTTTTTGAAAGTATCTTTTACTTCTGGGTTCACTATTAAATCTACATATCTTTGGCGATAACGTAAGTCTGTATCTTTTAGGCCGTGGAATTTTTCTGGAAGTGGCCTTAGTGATTTTGAAAGTAATGTTACTTCTTTGGCATGAATTGAAATTTCTCCAGTTTTTGTTTTAAATACAAATCCAGTAATTCCAATAATATCGCCAATGTCATCTTCTTTGAAGTGTTTGTAGCTTTCTTCGCCTAAGTCATTTATACTTACATAGCTTTGAATTTTTCCTTGTTCATCTTGAATATGACAAAAAGAGGCTTTGCCCATGATACGTTTTGCCATCATTCTACCAGCGATTGTAACATCTTTGCCTTCTAAGGAATCAAAGTTATCTTTTATTTGTTTACTATTGTGTGTTGTTACAAATTTTGTTATTTCAAATGGATTTTTTCCTTCTTCTTGAAGTTTAGCTAGTTTTTCTCTTCTAACTTTCATTAATTGGTTTATATCTAATTCTTGTTCTTCATTATTACTTTGGTTCTGTTCCATAAGCAATACCTCCCTATTTGTTTTATTTAACGCTATTATTATACCCTATAACTTTAAATATGTAAATAAAAAATAAAGAAAAAAATGAGAAGAGCAAATGCTCTTCCCATTTTGAGTTTACATGAAATCACCACTTTTATAGATTATTTTTTTAATTGCAAGTTATTCTTGGATTTCGGTTTGGCTTTCTTGTGCTTCAGTTTGGCTTTCCTGCACTTCAGCAGTTTGGCCTTCCTGCATTTCAGCAGTTTGGCTTTCCTGTGCTTCAGTTTGGCCTTCCTGCTCTTCATCAGTTTGGCTTTCCTGTGCTTCAGTTTGGCCTTCCTGCATTTCAGCAGTTTGGCTTTCCTGTGCTTCAGTTTGGCCTTCCTGCTCTTCGGTTTGGACTTCTTGTTCTTCAACTTGAATTTCATCGTAGTCTTCGAACTTCGAAGTTGTATCGAAGTAAGTAGTTCTGAAGTGTACATCTTTACCTGTGTCCCAATAAGGTGTATGTTGTCTTTTAGTTGATTCATATACCAGGTTTCTCGGGCCTATGGGACCATTGCGGAGTAGTATTTCAGCTACTACATAAGCTTCATCTACACTCCCATCAGCTCTTTGCTTAAGGTCAAATGCCCAGCTAGTGCTGTATTGCCCGCTATGATGAACTACATCATAAATGCTTTTGTCGCCACTGTATTCAACTTCCCTTCTATGCAGTACCGTTGAACCAGCAAGCATGTAGGTTTTCATAGCCTTTTTATAAGGCTGAGTGCTAATGTATCCGCCGACTTCTCTAAATATTAAGTTGCCAAGTCCAATTATGAGTTCATCCGTAAGGGGTTCATATTGCTCAACCCAAATTGTGGCTCCACTTCTGCTTGCAGATAAATCCCAACTAGGATCATGCCCTTCTTCAACATAAAGATCATATAAGATTTCATCTAATTCTTTGTTAGAAGAATAGTAATCCTCAGTTTCATCTGCTTTTTGAGGTTCGGATTCATTAGGTTGGCTAGGATCTTGGCTTTCAGTCTGCTTTCCTTGTTCTTGCGTGGTGTCGGTACCATTTGCTGTTTGTTCTTTTGCAGGTTCTTGCTCTGATGTATTATCATTGCTATTGATTATTGCATCAGGTTCGGGTTGATTTTCAGTTTTTGTTGGTAAGGTCTGTTCTCCAATTTCTCCAGAAATGCCGATGCTCTGAATTATTACCTTATCTTCCACCAATATAGAGTTAGACTCTTTTGACTCATTGTTTGAGTTGTTAATAGAGCTGGTGTCGTTATTAATAGAAGTATCCGGAGAAACATCCAGAGAGGCATCCGAAGGAGCTTTAGGAGAAATATCCGAAGAAGTATCCGAAGAAATATCCGGCATATCAAGACCTGCCATATCTCTTTCGACCATATTATTGGTCAAAAGGTTGAACTGTTCTTTTGCTTCTTCAAGATTATAAGGTTCATACTGAGCAGATTCTGCAGAGACGGTTGCATCATTTGTAACCGCAGGTGCCACTGCAACAGCAAGCGATGCAATGCATGCTATTACAAGTATTGTACTAGCAAAGCTCTTGCGCCAGTTTTTCAGCCAACCTCCTTTCCGTTTGTTGGCTTGTTGGTGTGTGTTTCTTCTGTTCATTTGTAAACTCCTTTTTTCTCTCAGTGCTAAAGCACCGATTTAATTAATATAATGCATACGCATTATTGCGTATATTATAACATATTTTGCATAGTTTTGCAACTTTTGCAGAGTTTATGTTGCAAATTTTTACCATTTTTATTTTTCTTAGCATGCTTTTCTTAGTTCTTTGGCATGTTCTTTTGCAATTTTTGTAATATCTCCTGAAGAAATTCTAGCTATTTCTTCAATTATTTCTTCTTCTGATAATTTTTTAATATCGGTGTAAGTTTTATCGCCTTGAACTTTTTTGCTAATGTAATAATTGTAATCTCCTTTTGCTGCGATTGATGCAGAGTGTGTAATGCAAAGCACTTGCTGAGTTTTTGAAATTGCTTTTAATTTTTCTCCAACAGCTTTTGAAGCTTTGCCACTAATTCCTGTATCTATTTCATCAAAAATTAATGTAGAAACTTCATCTACGCTTGCTAGCACTGTTTTTATAGCTAACATTATACGAGACATTTCTCCACCAGAAGCTATTTTTACAAGTGGCTTAGCTTCTTCACCTATATTAGTGCAAATGAAGAATTCTATTTTATCTAGGCCATTTGGAGTAAAAGTGCTTTGCTCATCTATATTTACAGTAAATTTTGCATTTGGCATTTCTAAGTTTACTAGTTCATTATTAATTTTGCTTGATATAATTTCTGCTTTTTGTTTTCTTTCGGCTGTTATTTGATTTGCGATTGATGACATTTGTTCTTCTATTTTGTTTAAGTTTTGCTTTAATTTTGAGTTTACTTCTTCTATGTTTTGTATTTTGTTTATTTCTACTTTTACAGTTGTTTGATATTCTAGTATATTATTAATACTATTTCCATATTTTCTTTTTAAGGAATATATTAAGTCAAGCCTGCTTTCTATTTCATTTTGGGTGTTTTCGTCAAATTCTGTTTCTTCTTTCATATATGAAATATCTCTTGCCATTTCTTGAATATCGTAATATATACTTTTTAATTCTGCCAATTTTTTTTGATATGGTTCACCACAATCTTCTATTTTTTCTAAATTTCTAATGCAATTACTTATTCCACCAATTACATTTTCATTTAATTCTATATCAATGCTATTTATACTGTTTTGCAATTTTTCTGCGTTTTGTATTTTCTTTTTTTGAGCTTCAAGTTCTTCTTCTTCGCCTGCTTTTAGCTTTGCAAGTTCTATTTCATTAAATTGGTAATTTAATAAATCTAATCTTCTTGCTTTTTCTTGTTCATCTCCATAATTATTTTTTAAGTTTTGCTTTATTTTTAAATATTCTTCATATAAGTTGGTATATGTTTCTTTTTTTAACTGCAAGCTTTCTCCGAGCGAATCTATCTAAGTATGAAATGTGCTCTATAGGGTTTAATAAAAGTTGATTATCGTGTTGACCGTGGAAGTCTATTATTTGGCTCATTATTTCTTTTAATTCATTAACTGTTATAAGTCTGCCATTAAGTTTGCAAGAGCTTCTACCATTTGTATGAATTTCTCGTGATACTATGATGTTGCCATCCATAGAAAAGCTACTTTGTGGACAATATATATTTGCTTCTATGTATGAAAATTCTTCACCTTTTCTAATCATTTCTTTGGAGAACCTGCCACCTGAAATGATATTAATAGAATCTAGAATTAGGGTTTTGCCTGCTCCTGTTTCGCCTGTTAGAATATTTAGGCCTTCGTTAAAGTCAACAGTTAGGTCATCAATAATTCCTATGTTTTTAATGTGTAGTGTAGTTATCATAAATATACTCTCCTTATAAAAGAAATAGTTGTTTTGCAAATTTATGTTTGTATATTGCTATTATATATCAAATTTTTGTTTTGTCAACTGTTTTTTTATAATTTTTTTTATTTTATCAGTTGTTTACTTCAAAGACTTATCGTGATATAATATATTTAATCGCATGTAGCGAGCATTTTTATTTTTATTAGGAGGTTTCATTATGAAAAAATTCAGCAGTGCATTACCTCTTAGGCCTGGTGAGGGTACAAGGCAGGCAATTGCTCAGATTGAGCGTGATGCCAACAGACAGATGCATGCTCCTTCTTCTAAGTACAGGGTCAAATCTAAGTGCAAGGACAAGGGCACCAAGATTGACAGGAAGTGGAAATAAGCGTCTAAATTAACAGGGCTTAACATACCCAGCAAAACCAGTGCAAAGCGAGGAAGCTTATTTGCTTCCTCGCTTTGCTTTTTTACATTGCTTTGCTTTTTTACATTGTATCATTTCATTTTATTACTAATAATTTTCATTTGCTCATTATCTAATAGCACTACTCCATTTGTTTTTTCTTGTAAAATTTTTGAATAATTAAATATTAACTTCCTACAATTATATCTTTTTAATGAACCAATTTGTGAATTCGTTTTTGCTAATAAATTATTAATATTATCATACTCAATCTCCCTAGCCTTTTGATATGTTCTTATAATAGTTGTTTTTTTAGGTTTTTGATATCCATACGGATACGAAACCTTGCCCAAAAATTTAACTCCATGATAAGCTGTATCTATTATTGTTTTCTTTGCGCTTATATGCTGGTTTGTTTCCTCAAGTTTTTTAATCATATTTGGTAAATTACTATATAGCTTACTTTTACTATTGGAAACAATAATAATATCATCAACATAACGAATATATTTATTTAGCTTTAATACCTTTGTTACATAACTATCAAATTCAGCAAGATTTAAATTACTTGCTGCTTGTGATGTTAAATTTCCGAATCGCCATTCCATAACTAGAATTTGGATCCATCTTCCTTCTTTCAGGAACTTTTTTCCTTACATTTTCATTACATCTATATTTGCAATTTAGTGCAGGATTATTCTCAAATATAATAGGAGTTAAATACATAAGTAGCTCCTTGTGCTTTCCATTATATTTATATTTTATTAAATTCATAAATTTATCACTTACTTGTTTACGATTTATTGACATAAAATAGCCTGATAAATCAATTCGATTTTTTAGGAATATATTGACGGTTATTTAGCTCATTTA
>CANQCT010000042.1 GCA_947589835.1 uncultured Clostridia bacterium | reverse complement strand
GCGAAATTGCATTGAATTAAATGAGTATTTTTATAAATTAATAATTTTTTCTATAATTTCCGTATCTTCGATTCTGTATAGTTATCTATAATCAAAATCTTGTTATTTGCTTTTTTTATAATATCTATAATTAAACTATAGCTATCCCATATTTGACCATCAAAGAATATTCTTTGCTTTATATTATCTTCTAACTGGAGTTGATTGAAAACCTCGTCAAATTTTTTATCATGTTCTAATAGTTTATATTCCATACTTGTTAATCTTTCAAATACTTGTCCATTTAAAGATATAAATTTTCTCATTTCTATAAAGGTTTTTATTATATTAATACTAACTTTTACAGCTATATCATTTTTTAAAACACCTGCTAACATAGCAATTCCCTGTTCTGTAAAAACATATGGTAAGTACTTTCTGGTTACATCTCCATTATTAACTTTTTTATTTAAGGTTCCAAATTGGAACCTTAAATTTTGAAATTCATTTTCTGTTAGTTGAAAACAAAAATCTTCTGGAAATCTATCAAGGTTTCTTTTTACAGCTTTATTTATATTTTTAGTTTCATAATGATATAGCATAGCTACATCACTATCTAGCATAACTTGCTTACCTCTTATTGTATATATTAATTTTTTTATATCTTCATTTGATAATTCATTTTGAACTATTAAATTATTTTCTTCCATAAATGCACATCCTTTTTTTATTTATATATATTAAAACACTTGTTTGTAATTGTCAATAGTTTTATAAATATTTACATCTTTTATTTTAGATTTATATTATTAAACAAAAATAATCTTATATATAAAAAGAGGCTTATTGCTTATTTTACTAACTTTTTTCAAAAAATGAAAAAACTTACGAAACCTATAAATTTCGTAAGCTATTTTAAAATGGAGCTTCCAGCCGGAATCGAACCGGCGACCTCAGCCTTACCATGGCTGCGCTCTACCTACTGAGCTATAGAAGCATTTTGCTATACTTTTATATATTTAAAATAATATTTTAAATACAGTTTGTATTATATATTCTCTATTTTTTTCTGTCAATAGAAAAAAAGCAAAAGTTGATATTTTATATGAAATATGTTATTATTTTAGGTGCTATACAAGTTAAAAATTTATTTACAGAAAGGACTTTTTGCTTATGTCTTTTGATGGTTTAGTATTAAAAGCAGTTGTATCAGAATTAAATACATGTTTAATTGGTGGAAAAGTTCAAAAAGTTTATCAGCCTAGTGCAGATGAAGTATTAATAAGTATTTATGCAAATAATTTATCTTATGCTTTAGCTTTAAACGTTTCTTCTAATTTTTACTCTGCATATTTAACTACTTCTAAAAAGGAGAACCCATTGGTTGCTCCTAATTTTTGTATGCTTTTACGTAAGCATATTATGAACTATAAAATTACAAATATTAGTACTATAAATCAAGAACGAATTTTGGTAATAGATTTAGCAGATAGTGATGATGAATATGTTTCTATAAATAAAAAGCTTATTGTAGAGCTTATGGGAAAGCATAGTAATATAATGCTTTTAGATGATACTAATGCTATTATAGATGCATTAAAGCACTTTTCTACTTCAGATGGTGCTTATCGCAATATTCTTCCTCATACGCAATATATTTTGCCAGCATCTAATAAAATTAGTATTTCAGATTATAAAAGTTTGGAAAATAAATTAACTGAGTTTAACTCTTTGTGCAGTCTTTTCGTAGAAAATTTTACTGGTATTAGTAAAACTTTTATTATGAATGCAATAAATGTTCTTGGTATAAATGATACTGTAACATTAAATAATTATAATGCTATTTCTAAGTATATTTTAGAATTGCAAAATGAAATTTTAAATAATAATGTAGAAGCGGTTAGCTTTGAAAATGACTATACCTTGCAAATTTGTAAAAGTTCAAAAGAAGAGCCTTTACAAGTTAATTTCTTTTTAGATGATTATTATAGCAATAAAGAAAAGCAAGAGCAGTTTTTGTCATACAGAAATCAGCTATTGCAGTTTATTTCTGTAAAATTAAAAAGAATTTCTAAAAAGCTTTCTGGAATAGATGATAAGTTAAAAGAATGCGAAAATTTAGATAAATATAAGTTATATGGAGAGTTAATTACAAGCTTTTTATATCAAATACCTAAAGAACATACTTCACATATTGAGCTTACAAATTATTACAATAATAATGAAATTATTGATATTCCTTTAGATATTTCACTTTCTCCTGCTGATAATGCTAAAAAATATTTTAAGAAGTATCATAAACTAAAAAATACTTTTTCTATTGTTCAAGAGCAAAAAGTACAACTTGAAAATGAAATAAACTATTTAGAAAGTATTGTTTATGAAATTCAAGCTAGCAAAAATATATATGATTTGAACGAAATATATGATGAAATTGAAGATTCTTTTTCTTCTAGTCAAAAACAGAATAATAAAAAACAAATTAAAAAGAAGAAGGCAAAAAAGGGTAAGGAATTAATAGAACCTATTATTTATGAAGTTGATGGTTTTAAAGTATTAGTTGGAAAAAATAATAAACAGAACGATGAACTTACTTTTAAAGTTGCAAATAAAGAAGATATTTGGCTACATGTAAAAGATATTCATGGAAGCCATGTTATACTAGTTACAAACAATTTAGTTCCTTCTCAGGAAACTATTAATAAATGTGCTGCTATTGCTGCATATTATAGTAAGGCTATGCAATCTTCTAATGCTCAAGTTGATTATACTTTAGTAAAATATGTAAAAAAGCCAAAGGCAGCAAATCATGGAATGGTAATTTACACTAATCAAAAAACTGTTATTGTTAAACCTAGTATAAATAATGTATAAATTGAGCCCCAGCCGAGCTAGGAGGTTTAGCTAATAAAAAGAGCCCTGCAGAGTAGCAGAGCTTTTTTTGCTAGCCTTAGTAAGAGGTTAGCAATAGGGATTTTATGCGACGTTGCGTGACCTTTTGAACGGCTTTCCGTCCAGAACGATGGCATTTACTTCGAGCATGCTCATGAGAAGGTCTGCGACCCTCTGCTCGTTGTAGGTGGCGCAGATTTTCCTCAAGGTTATCCACCACCGGCCGCGGGCAGTTTTGCTGGCGCCCTCAATTTGAAGGCCGAAGCTGTACAGCTTGCGATCAATGAGCTCACGAAGGTCATTTGCCAAGGTTATGTTCTTTGCCATTTTGTATTAACCCCTTTCAAAATTTAGGTATACCTTTATTATAGCACAATTGAAGCTTTATGTCAAAACACATAATCTTTAGGCATTTTGCACGCTCTTTAGGCATTTTACTTATGAATTTAATAAATTTTGCTATAACTTTCTAATTTTTGTTATTAACCATTGCTATAAACTCTTCTTCTGAAATAATAGTTACTCCTAATTCTTGTGCTTTTTGTAGCTTACTTCCTGCATCTTCTCCTGCTAATACATAATTTGTTTTTTTAGATACAGATGAAGATGTTTTTCCGCCTAGGTCTTCTATTATTTGAGTTGCTTCGTCTCTTGTATAATGCTCTAAACTACCTGTTAGCACAAAAGTTTTGCCACTAAATTTTTCACCTGATGATTTTTTCTTAAGTACTTTCATGTTTACTCCTGCTTGCTTTAATTTTTCAATTAAGTCAAGAGTTTGTTGCTGTTTAAAAAATTCGGTAATCGAACGTGCTGTAATTTCTCCAATATCATCTATCATTTTTAGTTCTTCATAAGGTGCTTCTATTAATTTATCCATTGTTTTATAATATTTAGTTAAGGTTTTGGCTCCTTTTACTCCTACATGCCTAATACCCAATGAATTAATTAGGCAATATAAATCCCTAGTTTTACTTTCTTCAATAGCATTTAACATATTTTGAGCAAATTTTTTGCCATTTTTCTTTAAAGATGCAATATCTTCAAGTGTTAATTTATAAATATCTGCAATGTTTGAAATTAGCTTTCTTTCTATTAATTCTGCAATTATTGCTTCTCCTAAACCATCAATGTTCATAGCTTCTTTAGATGCAAAGTGAATAATGTTTCTGTATTGTTTTGCAGGACATTCTATGCCTATACATCTAACAACAGCTTCTCCTTCTTCGCGAATAGCTTCTGCTCCACAAACAGGGCAAACAGTTGGCATAGCAAATTTCTTTTGTGTTCCATTTCTTTTTGACTTAACTACTCCAACTACTTCTGGAATAACATCTCCAGCCTTTTGAATAATTACTGTATCTCCTATGCGTATGTCATTTTGCTTAATATAATCTTCATTGTGAAGTGTAGTTTTAGAAATTTTGGATCCAGCTACATTTACAGGCTCTAATATTGCCATTGGAGTAATAGCACCTGTTCTTCCTACTTGACAAACAATATCTTTTAATAAAGTTTCTTTTTTTTCTGGTGGATATTTATATGCTACAGCCCATCTTGGAGTTTTAAAAGTAGTTCCTACCTTTTCCCTTAATTCTAAATCATTTACTTTTACAACAGCTCCATCTATTCCAAAATCTAAATTATCGCGCATTTTTCCTATTTCTTCAATAGCATTTCTTACTTCTTCCATATTTTGACATAGAATTTTAACTGGATTTACATTAAAACCTAGCTTTTCTAGGTATAATAAACTTTCATAGTGTGTTTCAAAGGTTATATCTGGGCTTTTTTGAACATTAAACATAAATATATTAAGTGGACGTGATGCAGTAATTTTGCTATCTAATTGTCTAAGTGAGCCTGCAGCTGCATTTCTAGCATTTGCAAATTGTTCTTGCTCTTCTAATAGCCTGTCCTCATTCATTTTTTCAAAATCTTCTTTTCCAATAAATACTTCGCCACGAACAGTAATAGATATTGGTTCTTTTAAGGTTTTAGGAACTGTTTTAATTGTGCTAATATTTTGAGTAACATCTTCTCCAACAGTTCCATTACCACGAGTAGCACCGCGTACAAGTTTTCCATTAACATATTCAATAGCAGATGATAAACCATCTATTTTAGTTTCTACAACGTATTCAAGGGGTCTATTATACTTTTGTGCAGCCTCTTTCATTCTTTCATCAAATTCTTCTACTTCTTCGAAAGTAAACACGTCTTGAAGGCTTTGCAAAGGAACTTCATGTGTTACCTTTTCAAAGCCTTTTTTAATACTTGCACCTACTTTTTGCGTAGGTGAATCTTCTGTAATAAGCTCAGGATATTCTTTTTCTATTTGCTTAAGTTCTCTCATAAGCATATCGTATTCATAGTCACTAACAACTTGCTCATCATCAAAGTATTTTTGTGTATAGTATTTTAATAATGGTCTTAGCTCTTCTGCTCGTTTTTTAGCTTGCTCAATGTCCATTTTTTTGCCTCTTTCTAAAATTTTTTATAATATTATTTTCTAAATTTTAAAAATATATACTGTTATTTTACATAGAGTCTTTAAATAGGTCTTTTCCACCTTTTACATATTCCCAGCCTGAAAAGATTGTTGCAACAACAGATATGCTCATAGTTAAGGTAACAAGTAAATTTATTACAAATTCATAACCTGTTAATTTTCCATTAAATATAGCACCATAAGCATTTGGATCTATAAATGCAAGTGCTATTGCAACCATTTGAGTTACTGTTTTTAGTTTACCCCAAATATTTGCTGCTATTACTTTTCCACTGGTTTGAACTGCAATTAATCTATAGCCAGATACTACAAATTCTCTGAAAATAACTATAATTGGAATCCACGCTGGCAAATGATTAAATTCTACAAGCATAACCATTGCAGTAATTACAACGATTTTATCTGCTATTGGGTCTAAGAATTTTCCAAAGTTTGTGATTTGATTTCTTGACCTTGCAATATAGCCATCTAATTTATCGGTTAAGGCTGCTATGATAAATATAATATCAATTATTATGTACTGTGTTGGTATTCCCCATAAGCTTGATTTGATGTTTAAAAATGGGATTATTACCATTATTGGTACTAAAAAAATTCTTATAATAGTTATTTTGTTTGCTAAATTCATTATTTTTTCCACCTTTTATATTTTTTATTATAATTATATTTCTATGTTTAATACATTATATATAAAAGTTTTAAAAAAATAAATAGTAATTTTAAAAAATAATTTATTCTTAGGTTACAAGTTAATGATTTTATAGTTAACTCGCTTAAATAGTACTAGTTTTCTTGTTTTTTAAATGCCAATTGCTAGCTAGCAAATTTAAAGAAGAAGAATAGTATTTTACTATTTTTTATTACTAACATTAATTTTATTTACTTTTACATTTAGTTCTCTTGTTAGAATATTTTGAATTTGTGCTATTTGGCTTTCTTCTAGTTTTTCTGCTTTTACTATTACACTTACATTTCCATTGTTTATGAATATAACTACATCTTCAAAGTCTTTTGTTTTTATTAGGTTTTCTGCTATCATAATTGCATTTTTTTCATTGTTTATTCTTTTTATTTCTGTTTGTGCAAGTTCTTTTTCTTCGTTACTTAAATTAGGTGTTTCTAATATTTTTTGATAATTTTCTAACATTTGCGAATACATAGTATCCCTATCTAATCTAGATTGTGCAAAGTATTCATCTTTTGTGTTTGTTTGTACTGATTGCTCATTATTTTGTGTATTGTTTTCACTTGTTACAGTTTGTGCATTATTAGTAGTTGCTAAGTTTTCTTGTGAGCTATTATTTTGCACTACGGTTTCTTGTGCATTGCTATTGCTATTTGTAGTTTCTTGTGCATTATTATTACTTGGTATAATGTTTTCTTCACTAATTTTTGATGTATTGCTATTTACATTATTTTCTGCAATTTGATTAGCATTTACTAAAGTTGCATCTCCAATACTAGCCATTTGCTCTGAATCTGCTAAACTACTAGTTGGAACTAAGTTTTTACTTTCATTACTAAAGTTTAAATAACCTGCTGTTATTAACATAAGAGCTGCCACAAAAATAACCACTTGATTTTTCTTTAAATTTTTCATTCTAAATTCCCCCTGTTTGTAATAATTAATAGTTTTAAATATTTGCTTTTCTATTAGCTTAAATAGTACTATTTTTCGCAGTTTTGAAAGGTCCCGTTCTGACTCAACTTCTTTGAGCTTACCCCTTGGGTGGGCATTTGAAAAACAAGAAAACTAGTACTATTTAAGCTAAAATATAATTATAACTATTTTTAACTTGACATAGTAAACACTTGAATTTTGTGTGATGCAATTCCTGTAACAGCTTCAACTGCTTGAACAATATTTGCTTTTACAGTGGCATTGCCTGCCCCTTGTGCTGTAATAATTGCACCTTCTATTTTAGGACTTACTATGCTTTGTGTAATTGGTACTTTACTTCCACTATTTTCTTCGTAAATAATTTCCTTGCTTACATCTGTTTCAATTACTTTTCTTGTTCCTCCACTTGTATCTTTTTCTTCAGTATCTTTTTGAGATGTTTCTTCATTATACATTGGTATTATTTCATTAGTTTGTGAATATGTAATTAGCACTTTTACTTTTCCTACACCATCTATTTTTTCTAAAATTTCTTCTAACTGCATTGATAAATCATTTTTACTGTTTAAATTGTTTGCCGTTTCTATGGTTTCCATTGCTAGTTTTTTACTTGTATCTTCTTCATCTTCTTCAGGCGTAGTTTTTTTGTTACCATTCCAAATTATGTTAATTGCTACTAATGTTATTATTAATATAACTAAAAAAACTGCTAAGTTCTCAATTTTCTTTTTGTTATCTACACCTTCTCCTTTAGCAATTATTTGCTTTATTTTGTCTTTTAACATAAGCTTATTTCCTCCTTTTTAATTTATGCTAATTTTTTTTACATCTATTTCATAAACTCCGCTTAAATATTGCTTTAGTTCATTTTTTTCTTTGCTTGATATATTTTCAGAATTTTTATTGTCTGATTGTGTTTGATTATTTTCTTCATTATTTCCTACTTGAATTTCAATTTCATTTACCGTTTGTACAGTATTAGTGTATGTTTTGGCTTCTTCTGCTTTTTTTAAAGTTATATTAATGCTTTTTAAGGTATATTGAGAATTATTTTCAACATCTAATGAAATATTAGTTGCTTCATAACCTTTAGATTTTAATTTTTCTTTTATGTCATTTTTTAAGTTTGTTTCATAAATACTTCTAATTTGTTGTTCTTGGCTTTCATTTAAGTTTTGCTTAACATCACTGCTAGATGCTTGCATATATTCATTTAAGTCAAAAATGTTTGTTACGCTAAAATTATTTCCGGTAACCTTATTTATTACTGGTGAAATTATTGAAAAGAGTATATAGACTCCTATAACTACTTTTATGTACTTTTTGCAATTTCCTTCTGGAAGTATCATTTCAATAATTGTGCTAATAATAACTGCAACAATGATTCCTTGTATCCAATTACTTACCCATGCCAAATTTTTATTACTCCCTTCAAGTTATATACATAAATTTTATTATATTTTTTTGCTTTCAATTTATCTATACATAAGTCCACTGTTAGTAACATTTATTACTAAAGTTGTTCCTACAACTAACATAACAGAAACACTACACAGTATTGCAAATAACATTTTGAAGGTATTGCCCATTTCTTCTAATAGTTTTACAATTTTTTCATCTGCAATTGGCTGGCATATTGCTCCTGCTAAATAATACAGGCCCATTAAAACAGCTAGTTTTATAATAGGAGCAATGCAAATTCCAATAATAATTATTACTCCTACAATTCCAACTGCATTTTTTAAAACATTACTGCAACCAATTACAGTATCTACTGCGTCGCCTAATATTTTTCCAACTACTGGAATAAAGTTAGATACTGCGGCTTTGGCAGTTTTAGCCGTAACTCCATCTACTGTACTGCTTAAACTTCCTTCTACTGATATAATTCCAACAAATAAGGTTAATGCAACTCCTAGCACCCAGGCCACGCTTGAGTTAAAAAATTTTGAAAGTTTGTCCACCTGCACTCTATTAGAAACCTTTGAAACAATGCTAAGTGCTGTTGATATTAGAACAAACGGAATTAAAATATTGGTAATAAAGTTTCCTATAAATGTAATTATAAAAAGAATAATTGGTTCTAATATTCCGGCTGAGGCAATATTTCCAGTAGTTAGCATTAAAGTTATTAAAAGTGGAATTAAACTATTCATAAAGCCAACTAGGCTTTCTATGCTAGTTCTTACCGTTGTAAGAATACTTGTAAAGTTTCCCATTATTAATGTAACTATTAAAATATATTGAACGTAATAGGTTATTTGAGAAATGCTTTTATTTTCTAGCCCATCACTTATGCTTTTTAAAATACTATGAATTACAATAATAACAATAATACTTCCAAGTACAGTAATGCAGTTTACTATTTCTTTTCCTACTATTTTAATAATGCTTTTAAAAATAGTTTCATTATCTATTTTTCCAGTAATGGCTGAGGTGAAAAGTTCATTTATATTTATATCTTCAAGCGTGTTTTCTGTGTATTTTTGTGCTTCTTTAATAAAGCCAGAAATATTTAAACTATTTTGCTGAGATTCTAAAATTTCTTGCTGTGATTTTTCTGAACTTTCTTCTGTGGTAGTTTTTGATGCAAGGCAATATGAATTTAATAAAAACATAATTATAATTATTAAAATAATTATTTTTAATACTTTTTTCATTTGCAAACATAGTATGTGTTAAATCATACTTTTCCTCCTAGTGTATTTTTTATGTTTATGAATAGTTAATGGTTTTATAGCTAACCCGCTTAAATAGTACTATTTTTCGCAGTTTTGAGAGGTCCCGTTCTGACATGCTTCTTTGAACTTACTTGCTGCAACGGGCAATTTGAAAAACAAGAAAACTAGTACTATGTAAGCTTTAAGGTAATTATGGTAAAATTTTTATAATTGTTTCTAAAAGGCTAGCAATAATTGGTATTGACATAGAAATAATAATAACTTTTCCGCCTAAATCTACCTTATTTGCTATTGCCGTTTCCCCTGTATCTTTGCATATACTAACTGCAAATTCTGTTAAAAAAGCTATTCCTGTAATTTTTATTAGCAATACCAAAAACTCATTATTAATTGCTGTTTTGTTAGATAAATTTGTTAAAAGTTCAATTATTGCTCCCATTTTATCTAAAATTAATACTACAATAAGTACGCCTGCCATTAAAGATACATATAATGCAAATTCAGGTCTATATTGTTTTATAATAACAATAATAATTAATGCTATTAGTCCTATTCCAACTATTTTAATAATGTCCATAATTTTTTCCTCTTTCGCATTTTTATATTTTTTATTGTTCTTTTTACTTATGCTGAGCACTATATTATGCTGCTATTCTTCATTTTTTTATTTATTTCAAGTATTATATATGCTGTTATTCTTCATTTTTTCTTATTTACTTCAAGTATTTATTATTTATTGTTCTTTGTCATATATTATAGTCCGAACATTGTTCTTACTGTTGTAAACAGTGTACTAATTTCTTTTATAACAAGTGTTAATACAATAATTAAACCAGCAAGTGTTGTCATCATTGCTTGATCTTCCCTTCCTGCCCTTACTAATACTTGATAAAGTACTGCAACCAAAATACCTATTGCTGCTATTTTAAATAACAAACTAATATCCATTTTTTGAAGTGTTTTTTTTATGCATTTTTGTAATATAATAACTGCTAAAAAAACACTCTTTTCCCCCCTTCTATATTAAAATAATTGCAATTGTTAGGCCTGTTACAATTCCTAATGTTCTATACATTTTTTCGTTTTTTCTTCTTTCTTCGTTTGCATTTTCTAGCTGTGAATTAAGAAATTGATTAACTACTTCTATTTGACTAATTTGCCCTTCTACATCAGTTTGTCCTAATAGTTTGCTTAAATTTTTTAAAATTGTAATATCTTCATTAGATAAATTATGATTTACTTCATCTAAGGCCTTTTCCCACGCTTCTCCTGCCGATTCTTCTTTCATTCTTGTAGAAGCTAAGGAAAAAATGCTTCCTATATTTCCGCCTATTTTATTTGCTATTTCCATAAATAAACTAGGTATTGGTTCATAAGTGTATTTTATTTTTGTTGCAAACATATTTAAGCCTGTTTTCATTTGCTTTATTTCTTTTTCACGATTTGCATATTTTTTTGAAAATAAAATTCCAATATAACTGCTTGCTGTTATTATTAATATTAATAAAAAAATTTTAAATGCTAGCATTTTGCTTTTTCTCCTTTGTTCTATAAGCTATAAGTATAAGCTTATTTATTTTAATTTTATATTTTATACTTTAGTCATAAGTATTTGCTTATTTTTAATTATCTATATTAATTTTTTATATTTATGCTATTTCAAACTATTTTTTGTTTGACCTCGTTGTCATAAATTAAATGAACTTTTCTACTAAAATCTAATAATAAAATTTTTTCTATTCTATTTTTTAATATTAGTTCGTTTAAAATTGGGTTTTGCTCAATGTCTTCTAATGAGTTACTATGTGCTGTGAAAATTCCTTTTACTCCTGAAGTAATGGCATATTCAATAGCCTTAATATCTTCTTTACTTCCTATTTCATCCGCCACAATAACCTTAGGAGCCATTGAACGTATAAGCATTTTCATACCAATTGCTTTTGGAATATTATCTATTATATCTGTTCGTAGCCCTAAATCATTTTGTGGCACCCCTTTATCCACCGCTGCTAATTCTCCTCTTTCATCTACTACTCCAACGGTTATTCCCTTAAAATTCATTTCTGGAATACCTGTACTAATTCTTCTAATTATGTCTCTAAGTAAAGTGGTTTTTCCGCAGCCTGGCTGAGATATAATTAATGTATTATATATTTGATTATGATATGAATTTATAATAAATGGAATTGCAGTATTACTACAATTTAAAATTTGCCTTGCTATACGGAAGTTAAGGCTATTTATGTAATTTAAATTCACTATTTTGCCATCTTTTATAACAGCATTCCCTGTAATTCCAACTCTATGGCCACCTTTTAAAGTTATGAAGCCTTCACAAATTTGATTTTGATAACTATAAATGGAATTGTCACATATTTTTTGCAAAATTTGTAAAATATTTTCTATGGATATTGGATAATTTATTATTTCTTCTTTTTGATTATTTTTAACAATTACTGGCTTGTTTACTCTAATTCTAATTTCTTCTATTAGGTCTAGATTACTTCGTAGTATTTTCTCTTTTAATATTTCTGGAAAGTATTTTAATATTTCTTCCATTAGCTTGTACCTCTGTAAACTTTTTTTAAAATGTAACCTGTCCCTAAATGCTTACAAGTGAGCATTCGGACCTGGTCCCAACACCCCTGAAGTGGGCATTCGGACCTGGTCCCAACACCCCCTGCCCAATAAAAAAACATAGTCATATATATAAAATATATGCTATGTTTTTTGTTTTTAGAACTATTATTTATTATTTAAATATTATTCTTCCCAGTTGTGATATACATTCATTACATCATCTAGGTCTTCTAACATATCTATTAAGCGTTGCATTTTTTCTCCATCTTCTTCACTTAAGGTAATATATGTTGATGGTACTAATTGTACCTCTGCCTCTAAAAATTCTAAGCCTTGTGCTTCTAATGCTTCTCTAACTTTTGAAAAATCTTCAGGTGAAGTAGTTATTTCGTAGCATTCATCTGTTGCTTCAAAATCTTCTGCTCCATTATCTAATGCTAACATCATCATATCATCTTCTGATAAGTTTGTTGTTGTTCTATCTATTACAATAACACCTTTTTTGTTAAATAAATATGATACACATCCTGTTGTTCCTAAATTTCCACCTGCTTTATCAAAAGCGTGGCGTACATCTGCTGCAGTTCTATTTTTGTTATCTGTACTAGCTTCTACAATAACTGCTACTCCGTTTCTGCCATATCCTTCATAAGTAATTTCTTCGTAGCTTTCAGAGTTGCCTGCTCCAGAAGCTTTTTTAATTGCATTATTTATTGTATCATTTGGCATATTATTTGCTTTACATTTTGCTATAACATCTTTTAACTTGGAGTTTCCTGCCGGGTCAGGACCACCTTGTTTTACTGCTAATAGTAATTCTCTTCCTAATTTTGTGAATATTTTTCCTCTAGCTGCATCTGCTTTTCCTTTTTTGGCTTGAATATTGTGCCATTTGCTATGTCCTGACATTATTAATTCCTCCTTTATTTTTTCTAGTATTTAAGCTACTTTTATATAATAACATATTTTTTTATTTTTGTGTAGCCTTTTTTACGGATTTTTATTTTTTATTCTTAATACAATTATTTTTTGTACTTTTTTGTTTTTTCTTTAGTTCTTTATATTTTATCACTTTTTATTATATAGTTTACTTTTCTCTTCTAAAAGTTTAAAATCACAACATCTTTTAGAAAGATTAGACTTTGGAT
>CANQCT010000041.1 GCA_947589835.1 uncultured Clostridia bacterium | reverse complement strand
GTGATTTAAAAGATTTATATTCAAGAAGAATAAATATTAGGCATAGGCTTATTTACGAAGTATTAGAAAAAGAACAAGTAGTAAGAATATTGAGTATGTGGTCACATTATGAATAATAACAATATATAAATCAATTAAGCAAATAGAAGAGGTAAATCTTCAGATTTAATTATATTATTTTTATCAGGAGTTCTTGATGATAAATAAATTTCGCAATGTTTTATGAATTCTTGAATATAAATAATTAATAATTTTTATTCTTGACTTTTTTTCTTAAAGTTATATAATTTTTTTGAAATATATTAATTAATGTAGTTTAAATGAAACAAAAGAGGGATTAAAAAATGAACATATATCTTGTTGAATTAATAGTATTTTTATTAGTAGCACTATTTGTTACAATATTATTTAAAATCACAAAAAAGCATAAATTAAAATTAACTTTATTTATGCTTTTTATGATTTTTTGTGTAAGTATTTCTAGCACATATTTATTAGAAAAGCCTCACGTAGATATTATTAGCCAAGAGATAAGTTTACAAATAAATCAATATTCTAAAATTACGGTGCCTCATACTACTTACCATTTGAAAGATGTAACATCTTCTGTTAAAGTAAATGGAACTGTTGATTATAATAAAGTGGGATCATATAAAATAGAATACGAAGTTCCTACTATTGTTGGTGAGTATAGTGTTGAGCAAACTATAAATGTTATAGATTCAATTAAGCCTACAATAACTTTAAAGGGTGATAAGGTTTGTAGTTTATCTTATTCTGCTGAGTATAAGGAGCCCGGTTTTACGGTTGAGGATAATAGTTTGGAAGATTTAACTCAAAAAGTTAATATAAGTAAGGAAGATATAAGTGATACAGAATATGATATTATATATTCTGTGGAAGATAGTTCTGGAAATACGGCTGTTGAAAGAAGAAAAGTGCTTATTATAGATGATGTTGCTCCAGTTATTAGCTTAAATGGTAGTTCTAGTATGAGAATTCTTGTAAATGGTACCTATACTGAAAAGGGTGCAACAGCAGTAGATGAAAAGGATGGGGATTTATCTGATAATATAAAAATATCGGGTAAGGTTGATACTTCTAAAGCAGGAACATATACTGTTAAATATACGGTTAGTGATAAATCTGGAAATAAGGCTGAAAAGACTAGAAAGGTTACAGTATATAAAAAAAGCACTAATTCTTCTGGTGGTGGCAGTGGTGTAATTTATTTGACGTTTGATGATGGGCCTTCAAGTAGTATAACGCCAAAAATTTTAGATGTATTAAAGGAGAAAAATGTTAAAGCGACATTTTTTGTACTAAATTATAGTTCTTCATTAGAATACCTTATAAAAAGGGAATATAACGAGGGGCATTCTATAGGAATTCATGGGTATTCACACGTGTATAGTGATATTTATAAGTCTGATGAGGCATTTATGAATAATGTAACTAAACTACAAAAGAAAATTGCAGAATCTATAGGGTATGAGCCAACAATTATAAGGTTTCCGGGTGGAAGTTCTAATACTGTTAGCAAGAATTATAGCAAGGGAATTATGACAAGGCTAACTAAATCAGTTGTTGATGCCGGATTTAAATATTATGATTGGAATGTTAGTTCTGGTGATGCTGGTGGAGCACAAACTTCGGCACAAGTATATAAAAATGTGGTTAATAATTTAAGCAAAAGTCGTTCTAATGTAGTATTAATGCATGATTTTGCTGGTAATACAAAAACATTAAATGCTTTAGCTGATATTATAGATTATGGTTTGGAAAATGGATATGTTTTTAAGCCTATTACTAAGGATACTCCAATGGTAACACATCATGTTAGTAATTAATTTTTAATTTTTTTAAAATATGGGTTCTAATTTTCCATTTTTTGTAATATAATAGTATATGACTTATATAAGGAGGAACTTTCATGAAAGACCAAGAGAAAAAATCAACACAGGATGTTCGAAAAGCAATATGTGCTTTAAAGGGTAGCAATGTATGCCCTAACCCTAAGGAGTGCGACGGTCTTGAAAGAAAATGCACCGTCTGGCAATCCCACAGTGCTAAATAGAACCTCAAAAAACGGCCCTAAAATTGGGTCGTTTTTATTTTTAAATAACAAGTTTTTTTAAGTACTCACCCACAATATTTGATTGTGTTGGCGGGCAAGAGTTTTTATTAATTTCTCCAGAATGCTTCGTATCCCCTATATGCTTCAAATAAATCAAGTTTGCTGGTTACTTCATAAGGTGAATGCATCGAAAGTACTGGTACACCACAATCTATAACATCTATTCCTTTGTTTGCTAAAATGTATGCTATGGTTCCCCCACCGCCTACATCTACTTTGCCAAGCTCTGCTATTTGATATTTTACATTGTTTTCTTCAAATATTCTTCTTACTTCTGCTACAAATTCTGCATTTGCATCTGATGCTCCGCTTTTGCCTTTTGCTCCTGTGTATTTATTAAGTCCTATTCCTCTTCCTAAATATGAGCTATTGTTTTTTTCTGATACACTAGCATAAATTGGGTCTAAGCCGGCATCTACATCTGCTGATAGCATTTTTGAGTTGCAAAATACTTTATCTAATAAGTTAGGGCGGTTTGCTCCTAATTTATTTAAAATTTCTGAAATGAAAGTGTCAAATACGTGTGATTCCATTCCTGTATTTCCCATACTTCCTATTTCTTCTTTGTCTGCTATAATGCAAACTGCTGTCCTTTTTGGGTTTTGTATATTCATAAGTGCTGTTAGGGATGTGTATACACATATTTTGTCGTCTTGGCCATAGCCCGCTACCATACTATTATCAAATCCCATACTTCTACATGGCATTGCTGGTACTAGTTCTAGCTCAGAGCTTAATAGGTCTTTTTCTGTAATTCCATATTTTAAATTTAAAATGTTTAGTATGTTTAATTTTACTTTTTCTGATACATCTGCTTCAAAAGGAATGCTTCCTATTAATAGATTTAAGTCTTCTCCTTCAATTCCTTCTGCTAATTTCTTTTTCATTTGCTCTTGTGCTAGGTGTGGCAATAAATCTGTAATTGTAAAAATTGGGTCTTGCTCGTCTTCCCCTATTTTTACATTTATTTTTTCACCATTTGTTTTTACAATTACGCCATGAATACTAAGTGGAATTGCAGTCCATTGATATTTTTTTATTCCTCCATAATAGTGTGTTTTTAAATATGCAAATCCGCTATCTTCATACAATGGGTTTGGCTTCAAATCTAGTCTTGGAGAGTCTGCATGTGCTCCAATAATGTTTATTCCTTCTTCTATATTTTGGTTTCCTATTACTGCTAAGTACATACTTTTTCCGCGATTGTTATAATAAACTTTATCTCCTATATTTAAGTTTTCGTATTCATATATTGACTTAAACCCGTGCTCTCTTGCTATTTGTTCAGAATTTTCAATTATTTCTCTTTCGGTTTTTGACCTATTCATATAATTTATATAGCCATTTGCATAATCAAAAATCGCTTGTTTTTCTTGTTCTGATTTTTCTTTCCATCCATTTTCTTTTTGGTTAAATAATCTTTTTTTTAATTCCTCTGCTTCATTTTTATCCATTTACATACCATTCCTTTCTGTAAAGGCACAAAATTTGATTAAAAATAAATTTTATCAAACTTTTATATCCTTTTTATGTATTTTATCATATTATTTTGATTTTAGAATACCCATTTTTAAAAAAAATAATTCTTTTATGTAATATTTTTTTAAATTGACAATATATTTTATTGATTTACTATTTACTTTTTTGTTAATTTATAGTTTAATTATCTTAGTTTATAAAGAAAGGGGTATTTATATGGACGAGAATCAAAATGAAACTTCTGAAAACAATACTTCACAAGTAGATGAAAAAACTAGTAATCTAAATAATAGTGCTGAGGATTTAAAAAAGGAAACTAAGCAAACTGTGGAGCAAGTGAAGGAAACTATTAAAAATACTGATTTGAAAAAGGATGCTAAGGCTGCTAAGGGGTTCTTTTCTTCGTTTTTCAAAAATCCTTTGAGTGAAATTGAAAAATGTGCTTCTGATAAAAAGAGTAGCTTTTTAAAGGTTGCTATTATTATTTTATTAGTTTGGCTTGTTGCAATTTTTATTAGCAGAGCTGCTTCTATTGCTAGCAGATATTTATTTGGAACTTATGGCAGTTTTTCATATTTCTTTAAAAACTTATTTTCTAACATTATGACTATTATAAAAGAGTTAATTGCTCCAGTTGTTGGTATTGCAGTTTTATCTGGTTTAAGTTATGGTTTTAGCAAAAATAAGAATAAGTCTTTTGTAGGCACTGCATCTACAATAGTAATTTCATATATTCCTACTGTTATTGCTAGTATTGTTAATTTATTAGTTATATTCGGTTCTGGAATTACAAAAATTACTAACTATTTTTCATCTTTTTGTGGTGTGTTATCTACTATTCTTTTATATTTTGCTATTAAATATTTATCAAGAGAATCAGAAGATAAGTACTATTTTTGGAAGTTTGCTTTAATTATTGGTATTTTCTATGTTGTTAAGTTTGTATTTAGCTATTTAGGAATTTATTTATAATTAGATATAGTAGTTATTTTTTATTTTTAAAAAAAGCTAGAGAATAGTTATTTTCTAGCTCTTTTTTGTAGTTTTTTATAGTATATCGTTTTTTAAATGTTCGGTGAAGTTAAGGAGTTAGATGGATTCTAGCTCCTTAATTTATGGTATTTTATATTTCTAAATGATTGATTTTATTAATATAGTGAAATGGAAATGGTTAGGGTGATCTTATCACAAGTTATTCATAATAGAAATAGTTATGGCTTGCAAAATTATGTAAAATATAGTACAATATGGTAGTCTCATAACTATTAATTTTCTAAAAAATTCAGCAACATGGAAATGCAATAGTTAAATAACTTTTAGAAAGGGGAAATACCTTATGACAAGAGACAAGCAAACCTCAGCAAGCGATTACCCGTTGCGGAAGGATATGGCTAGCAATTTAAGATCGCCTGAATATCCTGAAGCAACAGCAGAGACAATCTCTGCAGAACACTTCGCACTTTGCCCGTTGGATGGACGCTACTCACAGATTAGCAGGAAACTTGCACCTTACTTCTCTGAATATGCTTTGGTAAAAAACAGAGTTATGGTTGAAGTAATGTGGCTTGTTTTCTTGCTCGAGCATGTTGATGGCTCCGATATTTTGGATGCCTTCGACCTGAACAGGATTCCTGAAATTCTGGCAATTTATGAGGACTTTTCTGATAGTTCTTATGTCAGGGTTAAGGAAATCGAAGCAGTTACAAACCACGATGTGAAATCAGTTGAACTCTTCGTAGCTGAAAAGCTGAGAGAAAAAGGAATGGACAGTCTTGTCAGCTTTGTGCACATTGGATGCACTTCTGAGGACATTACTAATCCTTCCTATTGCAACATGATTTCTAGAGCTCTCGAAGAAGTTTGGTTTCCCGCAGCTGAAAAGCTGATTGATAGCATTTCTGAAATTGCTATCGATCATGCTTATACGGCAATGCTCGCTCATACTCATGGACAGCCCGCAACTCCAACTACTGTTGGAAAAGAGTTTGCTGTGTTTGCTCATCGTTTGAGGAAGTCGCTGGAAAATGTAAAATCCATCACCCCTCTTGCAAAGTTCAATGGTGCAACTGGTAACTATTCGGCAATCTCTGTGGCTTTTCCCAATGAGAACTGGCCTGTATTGTCCAAGTTATTCATTGAGGGACATCTTGGATTAGGCTTTAATCCAGTTACAACTCAGATTGAAAGCCATGACTACATTTGCCATATTGTAGATGGTATTCGCCATTTCAACAATGTCCTTAGGGACTTTGATTTGGATATGTGGCTCTATATCAGCATGGACTACTTTAAGCAGATTGCAGTCAAGACGGAGGTTGGTAGTAGTACCATGCCTCACAAAGTCAATCCTATTCGCTTTGAGAATAGCGAAGCAAATATCAAAATGAGCAATTGCATTTGTTCCACGCTTTCTGATGAGCTTCCCCGTTCTCGGATGCAGAGAGATCTTTCTGATTCTTCCTTGCAGAGGAATATTGGACTTGTGTTTGGCTATTCGCTTCAGGCCATTGAACAGACTATTGGTGGCTTGAAGAAAGTAATGGTAAATGAAGAAAAGATTTCAGCTGATCTCGATAGCAAATGGGAAGTTCTGGCTGAGCCTATTCAGACTATGCTGAGGAAGTATGGCATCCCTGATGCATACAATCAGCTCAAGGAACTCACGAGAGGTAAAAGCATTTCGAAGGAAGCTATTCAGGAGTTCATTATGTCTCTTGATGTTTTGTCCAATGAGGACAGGAATACACTTCTTGAGCTTACACCTTCGAAATACATCGGTCTTGCAGCTAAAATTGTGGAGGATGAGCTAATCTACTAAAGTCAAAAGGAGAGCCGTTTTCATTATGGAAACGGCTCTTTCCCTTATTTAAAATATTAATAAATTTGTATTTTTCTATTGTTTTTTAAATAATTTATGGTATCATTCCATATACTAATATTCCAATATTATCATTATAAATTTCTTGAAATTGTGAAATTGGAAGTGGATTTTCCCCGTATGCCCGCTTCTATTGTAAAACCTGGTTTATTATATTTTTGAATAAACCAATCTTTATACCCTGCAAAGCTTGAATTATATGGTACTTCTGCTAATTTGTATCCTGAAATTTTTGCAAACTCTTCCCCTATTTCTTTTGCTTTTGGTGGCTCATAATTTAAAAATTGCGAGTAAATTTCTTTTCCTTGTGTATGGTAAGAAATGCTTAAATTAAATTTATGTTTTAATGTAAAGTTATATAATGCAAGTGCTTCTGGTTCTATTAGTGAATCTTTTCCAACAAAGTCTCTGGGTGCTGGTTTAGTGAATCCCTGTGAAAATTTTATTTTTTTTGCTTCTTCCCATTTTGCTGGAAATTGCAAATTTAAATCCACACCTCTCGAGTTTAAAATATACCAACCACAAAAAAATTTAATAAAATGTAGTAATCATCTATATTACAGAGTATTTCGATATTAAAGAAATATTCTGTTTTTTTATGCAAAATTACTGCTAGAATTGGAGTGGTAAAATGAAAGATAAGGTTGGATATTATTCTATAATCCCATCAAAAATTTTATATAATAAACAATTAAAAGCAAATGAGAAATTATTATATGCAATGATAACTTCACTTGCTTGTAAAGAAGGATTTTGTTTTGCAACTAATAATTATTTTGCAGAAGAATTAGGAGTACATCCTAAAACAGTTTCAAGTTGGATTTCGGATTTAAGAGATAAAAATTTTATAAAAGTTGATCTTATAAGAAATGAAAATAAACAAATAATTCAAAGAAAAATTTATATAAATGATGTACCCTATCCATTAAATAATGGATACTTATATCAATCAAAAAATGGACAGGCTATCTATCAAAATATGGAAGATAATATTATAAGAAATAATATTAAAAATAATACTAAAGTACAGAGAAAATTCATTTCAAATTATACTAATCAAAGACAATATTCAGAAGAATTTTTAAATAGTTTATATGCAAATTTTAAATAAGTTTTATCTTTTTTTTTAATAAAATTATTTTAAAAAATGATAAAAATTATGACTCCCAGAGAGCTAAAAAGGGTATTAGGGATTTATCCCTAAACAGCGATTTGTGGTCCAACGGACCATGCTGGCGACCAAAGGGCAAAAAAAAATACCCTACCTTGTCAGAGCAAAAAAATTTGCTCAAAAATAATATTTTTATTATAGGCATTAATGTCTTTTATTTTTTGTTGCAGAAAAAATACATTATGATATAATAGAAAATAATTAAGTATAAAGATAAGAGGTTTTAATTGTGGAAGATAATAAACAAATAGAAAATATGACAGATGAAGAATTAATTTTATTATTTAATAAACCGAATTCTATTGAAGAAAGGGTAAAAATATTTTCAAAAATACAAAATGAAGATAGAAAAATGGAATTATTATTTCTAATTCCAGAACAAGAAAGATATAAATTTATAGGAAAGCTAAAAACACCTCAAGCAATAGCAGTAGCATTAAATAGTTTAGAGGATGATAAAATTAAAAGCAAAACATTTAATTTTATAGCAAAACAATTTAAAGGCAATAATGAAGGTTTATTAAAAATATTAACTCAGATTGATTTTGATGTAACAATTCCAACTAATATGCTAACATTCCAATTAAACAATATTAATGCGTTAAATTTAGATTTTTTAATAAATATACAAAAACATTCTATAAATCATTCAGCAATGAAATTTAAAATAAATGAAGATGATGATTCTCGAAACATAGAATATTCATTTAGTGAAATTTCTGCTATTATTGCAAAAATAGAAGAATTAACAGCAGATATACCAACTGATATGGATGAAGCTAATAGATTTTATAAAATATATTCAAGAATTACAAAAATGATGACCTATGATCACCTATGTATTGTAAAGCAAGACCAAGCTAAATATAATAGATTTCATACAAATGATAGTTGGCAAGAAGCTCAAACGAAGTATGAAGAAAGAATGGAAAAAATAAGAAAGAATCCTGCTGGATTATATGGAGGATTAGTAGATGGAAAAGCAATTTGTGCAGGATATGCTTTGATACTTCACGAAGCATTAAAATATACTGGATTAAAATCTTTGTATGTAACTGGATGTCAACTAGGAGTAAGTGGACACGCTTGGAATCAAGTCCAAATTGATGGAAAATGGTATAATTGCGATCCAACATGGGACTCAGAAACATATCGTTTTAATAGAAAATATAAGTATATGCTACTAAATGATGAATATTTTAATAAATCTCACGGACAATTCTCAGCATTGAGAACAAAAACGGAGCATAAATGTAAAAGTAAATTTGATTATAGTAAAATTCAAGGACTTTCACTTAGTCAAATACAAACTGGAGAAAGGATAGGAGGATATAGCTTATGAGTGAAAAAATAATAGATAAGAATTTACTAAGAACCATAAGATTGAAAATGTGTACGAGTAATGTGAATAGTATTGAAGAAATAGAAGATATATCTATTCAAAATGTAAATTTGATGGAAAACAAATTAAATATAGACTTAATGGAAATCTCAAAATTAAAAAATTTAAAGAGTTTATCTTTGAAATTTTTTGAAATTACAGATGAAGTTATCGAAACAATTAACAAATTGAAAATTTTAGAAACAATAGATTTTTCAATGTGTATATTTAAAAATACAAAGGTACTAGAACCAAAATTAAAATCAGTAATTATATATAATTGTCAAAATTTTAATATCAGTATGTTAAATAAAAATGCAGTATTAGAAAATTTGCAAATCACTCATTCTGGAATTGTAGATGTTTCTGATGTTAGCAATTTTAAAAATTTAAAATATTTGAAAATTGCTCATTGTAGTGCTATTAGTATTCCAAATATTTCAAAATTACAAAATTTAGAGCGAATTTACTTAAACCATATAGAAATACCATACAATATTGATATATCAAATATGCTAAATTTAAGATTTATTTCACTAAGTGGTTCTAATGTTTTAAATAAAGAAAAATATATTGAGAATCTATATAAACAAAACAAAGAAATAACAGTAGAATTTGAAGAAAATGATTTACCAATAGAATAGGAGAAAACGATGGATAGTTATAAAAAAATTGAAATAAGTGATAATAAAAATGAATATATGTATGATTATAATTTTGGAATAAATAACTCTAATACAAATATTCAACAAGAATATGAAAAAAAAGTTGATATTTTATTAGATGGAATATTATCTAATAAAATTGGTAATATAAAAATAGACGAACTTAATTAAGTTTCGTCTTTTAATTTTGCTTAAACACTAAGCTATTATTCAAATTATAGTATAAAAAATTTACTATAATAAATTCTTTATACTTTTGCACTACTCTCTCGGAGTGTGCTTAGTTATTACTACAATCTGCAAATTACAACGCTTTCCAGGTACCATGCTACTAGAATCATATATGTTTTGATTTCAATATTCTTTTTTCGTAGTTATCTTTTGTTTTAATTAAAAGATTTTTATGATAACTACTATACCATAATATATTTATATTACGGTAGAAGAATAAGTGAAATAAAACGATGATCGTTCCCCTTACTAACGAAACAATTTTACAGTTATATGTAATAACTATATTTTAAGTATAACTATATTATACTATTTTTTTAGTATTATGTCAATTTTAGACCTTTTTAAGGCATAAAAAAGAAACCCCACTTTTCGTGAGGTACAGCTGAAAGCTGTTTTCATCCAGCCTACTGCCGAATGACCATGAACTCATTGTTTCGCCCATTAGTGATGGACTTTCGCCGAGTGTCATAGCGATACCCTGATGGAAGTTTCAAATATTGTGGAGCAACACCTTTTATTGCTATGGTGTTTTCATCCTCAATTTTGAACTGTCCTTTGGGATTTAAGTCCGTCAGAACTCCGATAAAACTTTCGACTTTTGCAAATTTGTTTGTCATGGCATTTTCTCCTTTTTCTTATTGAATAAAGTTTAATAGTTGCTTATATAAAAACGGGAATTTCCCGAAAAAAGGGTATTTATGATATTTACATATCTTATTTATTATAACATATTTAAACACTATTGTCAATTTTATGTTCACTTCTCCATCTGAGAAATATTACAAATATATTATTTTTTTATTACACTGTTGTAATATTTTTTATTTTATAGAAAAAAAAGTCGCATTATGATATAATTTATTTTGAATAAATATTTTCAATAAAAGGTGGTTGTGTATGGAAGAAATAAAAAAACTTCGTAGAGAAATACAACAATTAGCAGAACAAATAGAAGCAAAAAGAAAAGAAGTTGTAAAACAAAAATTAAAATTTTTATCACAAAATGAAGATGATGTCAATGCTCACTTGACCGAAGAAGAATGGGAATTATTAAAAGGTTTTTTAATAGAACAAGGTGATTGCACATCTGTAAAAATGCAACATTCGTGGTATGATGATATAGATGGATTTGATACTAACGATTATGATACAATAATAAGGATAGGAAACAAATACTTAGTTATTCATGATGGTATGGATCAAGGACAAGAATATTATGGATTTAGAGTTGATGATAAAATAGATGTAACACATAAAAATCTCCAAAATGGTGAATATGATATGTCTATTAGCAAATACGATAGTAAAGAATCCTTTATTATTAATGGAATAGATTTTGTCCCTGATGTTGATAATGGCTGGAATGGAATAACACAAGTGATTGGTGGAAAAGGTGAATTAACCAAACCATTAGACATTGATAAGTTGTTTGAAATTGACAGAAGACAAGAATTTGAAAAAGCATTATCAAGTGATAATGTAGTTGATTATTTCTTATCAAAAACACCTGAGGAATTAGAAGAACAATTTGGCCCTGAGGTTGCAAGAATGGTAGGTTTTGAACAAAATAATTCTCATCATTGTTATGATTTATGGGAACATACTTTGAGAACAGTAGAAGGAATTACTAGAGATCAGCTAAGCCAAGATGATTTTATAAAAATGAGAGTTGCAGCTTTCTTCCACGATATTGGTAAACCAGATGTTGCATCATTTAATTCAAAAACAGGTCAACAAGTATTTTATGGTCATGCACAGCATTCTGCTGATGTAGCAAAACCTGTATTAGAAAGATTGGGTTATAGCGAAGAAGAAATTGCACAATTAAGTTTTTACATAGCACATCATGATGATTTTATTAGTTATAAATCAGATTTGCCTTCATATATGCAAAACCACGAATTTGTTAGGAAAATTGATAAAGATACAGTAGCTGAAAAAATAATAGAAAATAAATATGATTTTGAAGCAATGGGATATAATAAAGATCAAATTAGAGCTATTGTTTATACACTTGCACATGGAAAAGAACCAGATTTTAGAACTAAAGATGGTCCTATTTCAATCCCTGTTGATATGGAAGAAGTTAAAACAAAAATGATGTCTGGCGAATATAGTCCTTCGTATGATGCAACTAAGCATGATTATCACATGTTATTACAATTATGTATGGCAGATGCAGGTGCTCAAAGCGAAGTGGCAAAAAGAAAATTACCAAACGGAAAAACAGTAATTGATGGCTCTAAAAAAGAAAAATTACAAAATATGTTAAATATTGATGTTGCATATAGGTATGCTTATGATAAAGTAGAAGAAATAATACAATTAATTCCAGAGTCAGTAAAAAAAGCAGTTGAACAAAATATAGGTTATTCTTTTGAACAGTTTATAAAAGATTCTATACCACAAGCATTAGGTGAAAAACGACCTGTAGCAGTATGTAAAGATGGAACAGAATATTCAATTCAAGCATCAAGTTTTAATTATTGTACTCCTCGAGAAGATGGATTAGAGGCTTATGAAGAATATGAAGTAGGTCAAATTACTGATTGGGAAACAGGAAACCTAAAAGATTTTGCAGAATCCGAAGGTGGAGTTGCAGGATTTGTTCCAGTTGAAGTAATAAAAGAAATTCTAAAATCTCATGGTGGACTAGATAGAGAAAAGATGTTAGAAAGAATAAAAGAGCAAAAGGCTATATATCAGCCAAGAGATGATGCTTATGAAAAAATGATTCATGAAGCTAGTGGTGGAAATGAATTTTTGGAAAGAATGATAAGATATGCAACAAGGCGTGTAGAAGTAAGAGATACAGAGGCAAAGGCAAAACAATTATCCGAAGAATATGAAGAACAATTACCAAAAGATCAACACTCTTTAGATGATAATGATTAAAGTGGGGTGATAGAATTATGATGGATTCAAATAATACAAGTATGGAAGTTACTAATAATTATGGTTTGTTATCTAAAATAGTAAAGTTTATAAAAAATATATTTAAGAAAGATAATGTTAAATATATAACAGAAGGAACAAGTGATAATACAAGTAACAGAAATAATAATACCTTTTTTAAATCTATAAAATTTGAACAAGACCCAGAAAAAGCAATGCTATTAAAAATTCAGGATGATTTTGAAAAAATGGGAATTAATAAGGAAAATGCCTATAAACTAACAAAAGATTTGACTAATGCTCAGAAAACAGAATTAGAAAACTTATATAGACAACAAATAAGAAATTATCAAATTAGTATAAACAATTATAAAAATAAGATAATTGGTATAAGAAAAAAATTATTACAAACTAATAATTAAAAAATCCAAAAAAATAAAATACAAAGAATCAATAATATTGTAATAAAAATAAGTTATATACGAAACAAAAGAATACTGGAATTGGTATTGAACATTAGAAAGTTTAAAAACATCTAATATTATTATATTGGGTGTTTTTATTTTTTTACTTAAAAAGTAAAAGTTTATTTAATAAATTTATGAAATTTGAGAAAAATTCTCAAAAATTATTGATATTTTTTAAATAATAGCATATAATATAGTATGAGAGGAGGAAAATTAAAATGTTAATAAGATTTAGTTTTAAAAATTTTAAATCTTTTAAAGATGAAAATTTACTAGATATGGAAGCTACATCACTAAAAGAGCATGAATACAATGTTGTAAAAAATAATAATATCAATCTTTTAAAAGT
>CANQCT010000040.1 GCA_947589835.1 uncultured Clostridia bacterium | reverse complement strand
GACTTATCACTTTCAGAAATTGCCGAAAATAATAATATTACAAGACAGGCAGTAAGAGATATTATCAAGAAGGGAGAGAATAAACTTTTCGATTTAGAAGAAAAGCTAGCATTTATGGAAAAAACATTAAAGCAAGAAAAACAACTTGAACAAATCTTACAAGAATTAAGCAAAATAGAAGATACATCATCTGATAAAAAAATTGCTAAAATTCTTGAACATGTATGCGAAGAATTAAGTTGTTTAGCTTAAGACAAAATTTATAGGTTGACCTGTCCCCAATTACCCCAAAAAGGGAAAAAGGGACTGTCCCCAAAAAAGAAAGAGGTGCTATACTAATGGCTTTTGAAGGATTAAGTTCAAAACTTCAAGATATTACAAGAAAACTAAGAGGTAAAGCAAGAATCACAGAATCAGACTTAAAAGATATGCTTCGTGAAGTAAAACTTGCCCTGCTAGAAGCAGATGTTAACTATTTAATAGTTAAAGAATTTATTAATAGCATACAAGAAAAAGCATTAGGACAAAATGTATTAAAATCATTAACACCTGGTCAACAAGTTATTAAAATAGTAAAAGATGAATTAGTAGAACTATTAGGTGGTACAGAAAGTAAAATTAATTTTACACCAAATCCACCAACAGTAATCATGTTAGTAGGTTTGCAAGGTTCTGGTAAAACTACAACTGCAGGTAAACTTGCAAATTTACTTCGCAAACAAGGAAAAAAGCCTTTACTCGTTGCATGTGATGTATATAGGCCAGCAGCCATAAAGCAACTACAAGTAGTAGGCTCACAGCTTAATATACCAGTATTTAGTAATGAACAATCAAAAGATGTTGTACATATAGCAAAGCAAGCCATGTCAGTAGCTATGAGTAAATTAAATGATGTAGTTATACTAGATACAGCAGGTAGACTTCACATTGACGAAGAATTAATGCTTGAACTAAAAAATATAAAGCAAAATATTAAGCCACATGAAATTCTATTAGTAGTAGATAGTATGACAGGTCAAGATGCAGTTAATGTTGCAAAAGCATTTAATGAAGAACTTGGAGTAGATGGCGTAGTACTTACAAAGCTTGATGGCGACACTCGTGGTGGTGCTGCATTATCTGTTAAAAAGGTTACAGGTAGACCAATTAAGTTTGCAGCAACTGGTGAAAAGCTTAGTGATATTGAAGTATTCCATCCAGATAGAATGGCACAAAGAATTTTAGGAATGGGTGATGTACTTTCTATTATTGAAAAAGCAGAAGAAAATTTTGATATAGAAGAAGCCGAAAAATTAGAAAAACAGCTTAAGAAAAAAGAATTAGACTTAGATGATTATTTAATGCAACTAAGGCAAATGAAAAAAATGGGTTCTTTTTCTTCTTTATTAAAATTAATACCAGGAATGAATAGCCTAAAAGATGTTAAAATAGATGACAAAGAATTTGTTAGAATAGAAGCAATGATTTGCTCAATGACAAAGGAAGAAAGAAAAAATCCACGTATTTTAAATGGAAGTAGAAGAGCACGTATTGCAAAACGGTAGTGGCACATCAGTACCAGAAATTAACAAATTTATAAAATCTTTTGAAATGACACAAAAAATGATGAAACAAATGCAAAATAACAAAGGCGGAATGAAAAAGCTAATGAACAGCATTAATCCAAAAGACTTCAAAATGTAATTATTAGTAAATTGTAAAACATTAAGTAAAAATATGCAAAAAAAACTGAAAAAATATGCAAAAAGAATTGAAAAAATATGCAAAAAGAACTGAAAAAATATCAAATAAATTTTGCTAAAACTAAAATAGATTTTAATTTTTTAATTTTATATATAAAACTGCTATATTAAAAGTTAATTAAATTATTTAAGAAATTAAAAAACTTAAATATGGTTATTTACTTTTATACAGTAAATTTTAGGAGGTGAAAACAAAAATGGTAAAAATCAGATTACAAAGACAAGGTGCAAAAAAGGCTCCATTCTATCACATAGTTGTTGCAGATTCTAAAAGCCCAAGAGATGGAAAAATTATTGAAAAAATTGGTTCTTATGATCCAATGACAGAACCTTCTACAATAGTAATAGATAATGAAAAATTTGATGCATGGGTAAAAAATGGTGCAAAACCAACAGATTCTGTAAAGAATTTAGTAGAAAGAGCATCTAAAAAATAATTTGCTATGGGAGCAGAGGTATGAAAGATATTTTAGAAACGATTATTTTAAACTTAGTAGATAACAAGCAAGAAGTATTTATTAACTCTAAAGAAGATGAAAAAACAATAACTCTTGAAGTTAAAGTAGATAAGTCTGATATGGGTAGAGTAATTGGAAAACAAGGTAGAGTTGCAAACGCAATTCGTACAGTTATGAAATCCTTAGCAGCAAAAGAACATAAAAGAATAGCTATTGAGTTTATAGAAGATTAGAGGAAACTATGAAACAAGAATATTTTGAAATAGGTCAAATTGTAAATCATTTTGGAATTAAAGGAATGGTAAAGGTAAATCCATTTGCAGAAGATATTTCTATATTTGAAAGTTTAAATTCTATTCTTTTAGAAAAAGAAAGTAAGCTTATTCCAATAGAAATAGAAGAAGTAAAATATAGTAAAAATCAAATTTTACTAAAAATAAAAGGGATTAATACCATAGAAGAAGCGGAAAAATATAGAGGGTGCTATTTAAAAATAGCAAGAAAAGACGCAAAAAAGCTTCCAAAAGATACTTACTTTATTGCAGACTTAATTGGACTTACAGTTTATACTGATGAACAAATATTACTTGGAAAAGTAGATGATATTTATAACTCAGGAGCAAATGATATTTACGTTGTAAAAGATGAAAAAGGGAAGCAAATTTTACTACCAGCAATTAAAGAAGTAATTAAAGAGGTAAACCTAGAACAAGAAAAAATTATAGTTCATTTGTTAAAAGGATTAGAGTAAAAAGAAGAAATAAAGTAATAATAGAGAAATTAAAATTCTCAAAAATCATATTTTCTTTTGAAAATAAACAAAAGCAAAAGAACAATAAAAATAATATGCTAAAACTAAAAAACATAAAGCAAAAAAACGCAATTTTTAGAAAGGAAACTTATGAGGTTTGATGTATTAACTCTTTTTCCAGAAATGTTTGAACCATTAAAAATAAGCATAATTGGAAAAGCAGTTCAAAATGGATTATTAGAAATAAACTTAATTAATATAAGAGATTTTTCTAAAGACAAACATAAAAAAGTAGATGATACACCTTATGGTGGAGGAGCAGGCATGGTAATGATGCCAGAAGTAGTATATGACGCTTATAATTCTATTCAAAACAAAGAACAAGCAAAAGTTATTTACTTATCTCCACAAGGAAAAAACTTAAATCAAAAAAAAGTAATAGACCTTTCTAAAGAAAAACATATTATTCTATTATGTGGGCATTATGAAGGAATAGATCAAAGAGTACTTGATGAAATTGTAGATGAAGAAATATCAGTTGGAGATTATGTATTAACAGGAGGAGAAATTCCTGCAATGATACTAATTGATTCTGTTAGTAGATATATAAAAGGAGTACTAAAAGAAGATTCCACTAAAGAAGAGTCTTTTTCACAAGAACTTTTAGAATATCCACAATATACAAGGCCAGAAGTATTTAATGGTAAAAAAGTTCCAGAGGTATTGCTATCACGGAAATCATGAGAATATAAAAAAATGGAGAGAGTCAAAATCCATTGAAATAACTAAACAAAAACGACCAGATTTAATAAAAAATAAAGATTAAAGATTTATTAAAACAAAAAATTATTTAAAAATTAGTGAAGGAAGGAGAATATTCAAGTCATGGATATCGTAAAATCAATTGAACATGAACAATTAAAAAATAAAGTACCTGAATTAAGAATTGGTAATACTGTTAGAGTACACCAAAGAATTAAAGAAGGTAACAGAGAAAGAATTCAAGTATTTGAAGGAATTATTATTAAAAAACAAAATGGGGGAGTAAATGAAACTTTTACAGTAAGAAAAATTTCTTATGGTGTAGGTGTTGAAAAAACTTTTTTAGTACACTCACCATTAGTAGAAAAAGTAGAACTAGTAAGAGTTGGTAGAGCAAGAAGAGCAAAATTATACTATTTAAGAGATAGAATAGGTAAAGCTGCTAAAACTAAGGAAAATGCAGGAGCAAGAATTGAAGACAAAGAGATTATTTTAAAAGAAGAATTAGTAGAAGAAGCTCCAGTAGAAGAAGCAGTAGTTACTGAAGAAGTAACAGAATCTCCAGTAGTAGAAGAAGTAGCTAAAGAAGCAGAAAAACCAGCTACAGAAAAGGTAGAAGAAAAAGCAGAAGTAAAAGAAGAAGTTAAAGCAGAAGAAACAGCAGAAGTTAAAGCTGAAACAGAAGCACCAGTAGAATCTGCTCCAGAAGAAGCTCCAAGCGTAGAAACAGAAACTCCAGCAGTTCAAGAAACAGTTGATACAGTTAAAGAAGAAGCAGTAGAAGAAGTTAAAGAAGAACCAGCTTCTGAAGAAGATAAAAAAGCAGAATAATTATATACAAAAAGTAAAAGTGGCTAAGCCACTTTTATTTTTTAAGCTTTCTTGCTAACATCAGCATATTTCTTTAATTTTTCATAAGCTAAGTAATTTATAGAACCAGCAGGGAAATTTCCATTTGCATCCTTTTTACCAGCAGGAACACCAGTTAATATTTCAATACCTTCTTCAATAGTAGATATAGCGTAAATATGAAAATCGCCTTTTTTAACAGCCTCAATAACTTCATCTGAAAGATTCAAATTATTAACATTTTGCTTTGGAATAATTACACCATGTTTTCCATCTAAACCACGCATTTTACATATTTGGAAAAATCCTTCTATTTTTTCATTTACACCACCAATAGGCTGTATTTCACCCTTTTGATTAACAGAACCAGTTACTGCTAAAGATTGATTAATAGGTATATTAGATAAACTAGAAAGAATAGCATATAGTTCAGTACTAGAAGCACTATCTCCATCTACACCACTATATAATTGTTCAAAACAAATACTAGCAGTAAGTGAAAGAGGAATATTCTGAGCAAACATTTCACCTAAATATCCACTTAAAATTAATATACCCTTTGAATGAGAAGAACCAGAAAGCTCAACTTCACGTTCAATATTAATAATACCATTTTTACCAGTGTAAGTATTTGCAGTAATTTTAACAGGCTTACCAAAAGAAAAGTCACCAATACTCATAATAGTAAGGCCATTAATTTGACCAGTAACAAATCCTGAAGTATCAATCAATAAAGTATTATCACGAATCATTTCCATATAACGTGAATCATATTTTTTTACTCTTTCAACTCTTTCTTTTAAAGCCTTATCAACATATTCTTCTGTTACAACTTTAGAATGTCCAAGTCTTGCCCAAGTGGCAGCCTCACCAATAATTTGTGCCAAATCATTAAAACGTGTAGAAAGTTTAGTTTGGCTATTAGCAAGCTTAGAAGCATATTCAATTACCCTAGAAACCGCTTCTTTAGTAAGAGGAGGAAGTTCTTCTTGCATACAATATCCAGCAATAAATCTTGCAAGCTTATTCATATTTTCCATTGTTAAAGGAGCATCATCTTCAAATTCAACTTTAATTTTAAACAATTTTCTAAAATCATTATCCATTGCAAGTAAACTTTGGTAAATATTTTCTTCACCAATAATAATTACTTTTAAATCAAGTGGAATAGGCTCTGGCTTTAACGAAATCATTACCATAGAAGAACGAGGATCTGCCGTATTTTCAATTCCTAATTCTTTTGTTCTTAAAGCCTTTTTCAAAGCTTCATAGCATATACCATTGCTAAGCAAATCAGTAGCTTGAAAAATAATATATCCGCCATTAGCCTTATGAAGCAAACCTGGCTTTAACATAGTAAAATCAGTTTTTAAAGCACCATAATAATTTTCATACTCCAATTTACCAAAAATATTGTGATAAGAATAGTTAGAATCCATTATAACAGGAGCGCCTTCTAAGTTACTATTATCAACAAACAAATTAACTCTATAATTTAGCCATGGCTGAAGTAATTCAGGCTTAGTTTGCAAAGTGTTTGGTTGTTGCTTATCGGTATGATCCTCTGCAATAAAGTGACTAATATTCCTTAAAATATCTTTTTTAATACTATCTAAAAAATGATTTATTTTTTTATTTCTTTTATACTTAGTTTTAATATAATTAATATGAGTATTTACAGTTAAAAGAGCAACATTAGATTGCCACTCCTCAATCTTTTTAGCAGATTCTCTTTCAATAGCTTTTATTTCACCAATAGCTTCCATAATATGTTGTTGAACAATGGCCGATTTATCCTCATATTCTTTTCTAACACTTTCATCTAATTTATTAAATTCTTCTTCTGGCATAGCCTTGCCATTCATAACAGGCATCATATAAATACCAGTTTGAGAAGCCTTTACCTGAAAACCATAATTAGAAGACTTTTCATTTAATTTTTCCATTAAAAGATTTCTTTTATCTTCAAATTCCTGTTTAATTAAAGTTCTTTCTTTTTCAAATTCTTCGTTATTAAAAGTAGACTTAATATCTACTTTTATATCATTTATAAAGCGCTCCATAACATCTTGAAATTCTTTACCACCACCAGCTGGCAAAGAAACAGCAATAGGCTCATTTGGATTTTCAAAATTATAAATATAACACCAATCTTGAGGAGTCTTTTTCTTTTTAGATATAATATTTAAATAATTTTTTGTGTACATGGTTTTTCCAACACCGCTAGGCCCTTCAATATATAAGTTATAACCACGAACATCAACATTAAGACCAAATTCTAAAGCTTTAATACCTCTATCTTGACCAATACCAGTATCAATAGGGTCAAGCTCTGCAGTAGATTCAAATTCAAATTGATTAGGTGAGCATACCATTTTTAAATCTTTGTAATTAAGTTCATTTGTTTTTTTCATTTTATTTTTTCCTCCTTGGTTTATTAGGGACAGTCCCTTTTTCCCTTTTTAGGTAATTAGGGACAGGTCACATTTAAATTTCTAGTGTCATTAAAATAGCATTATCAGTATTATTATAATATTTTTTTCTAAGACCTACTTGTTTAAAATTATATTTTTTGTATAAATTAATAGCAGCTAAATTATTTTCATTTACTTCTAAAGTAATGCTTTTGTAAGAACGCTCTTTAGCAAAGTTAATAACAAATTCAAGTAGGCAAGAGCCAATTCCTAGCATTCGTTTATCTTTTTTTACTACTATGTTCATAATATTTACTTCATCAACAATAGTTAAAACACCTACAAATCCACAAATTTCATCTTGTGCATTTTTAGCCACAAAATAATTAGAATTTAAATTTTGTTTATTTTCTAATTCTTGCTCTAATACAGAAACAGACCAAAAGTCATCAAAATCTTGTAGCAAGCAATCTTTAATTTTATTTATATCAGAAATTTGCATTTTTGAAATTTCAATATTTTTTATATCACACATTTCTCTCTTTTTTTCTTCTAATGCAAGTTCTGCCTGCGATTTTCTTAAATAAATAGGTGATAATATATTAGAATTTCCGTAATTTCCATTTTTATATTTAGTATAACCAGCTTTTGCAATACTTATACTAGATATAATGTTTTGCTTTTCATTTGAAAAAATTATTTTGTTATTTTTTTCAAAATGCAAATTTTCAAGTAAATTTTTGTAAATAATAGTAGCATTACCAACAAAATAAATAGGGTAGTCACTTACAGAAAACTTTTTATTATTTTGTATAAAATCAATTAACTCATTACTATTTAAATTTAAAAATTTTAAATCATATTCTGTAGTTTTAAAACCCAAACCATCTTTAACAATATGGAAAAGACCAGCATAACTATTACCATGGCCACCATCTATTAGTGAACAAATATAACCATCTTGATTTAAGTTATAAGCCAAACTTTCTAAAGAAGATACACCGGTTGCATTTATATTTTTGCTATCAACAAATGCCTTTACTGTTGAAATTCCAATTCTAACACCAGTAAAAGAACCTGGGCCTAAACCGCATACAATTAAGTCAATATCATCTAATGATAGCTTCACAGTTCTAAAAGCTTCATCAATCATTGGCATTAACTTTTGAGAATGAGTTCTTTCATCTTCATTATTTAATTCTATTAAAACTTTATCATCTTCTAAAATAGCAATGCAAGCATTTGCAGAAGATGTATCAACTGCTAATATTTTCATAAAAAAATCCTCACGTTAGAACAAATTTAAATATTTATTTCCAAAAGTTTCAATTTTTAGCTCTCTATAATCTTCGTTGCTATCATCTTTTTTAAATGTAACTTTTATATAGTTAGGTGGAAGAATACTTTCAATTAATTCTCCCCATTCAATTAAGCAAATTCCATTTTCAAAATATTCTTCTCCACCCATTGCATAAAATTCATCTATATCAGCTAAACGATATACATCAAAATGATATATAGGGCAAATTTGAGCTGAATATTCGTTAACAATAGTAAAAGTAGGGCTAGAAATTTCATCTTCCAGGCCAAAATACTTTAAAATACCTTGCACGAATTTAGTTTTGCCACTACCTAATTCACCACATAAAACTACAATATCTTTCTTTTTTAGCGATTTTGCAAGCTTATATGCAAATTCAATTGTATCTTGTTCACATTTTGAAATAAATTGGTACATATTTTTTTCCTTCTAATAAATTATAAGCATATTTTATATTAATAAATTACTTTTGTAAAGAAAATACTCAAAAAAATTGTTATATAATTGTTATAATTACATTAAAGCTTAAATAGTACTATTTTTCGCAGTTTTGAGAGGTCCCGTTCTGAACCTTCTTCTTTGAACTGGCTGACTAGCAACGGGCATTTGAAAAACAAGAAAACTAGTACTATTTAAGCGGGTTAACTCAAAAAAATTGTTTTTAAAAAGTAAATTGACAAATTAAGTGTGAAAAAGTATAATTAAGTTAAAATAAAAAATAATTATAATTTTGCATACATTAAATCAATATTTAACGTAGCAAAACTTTCTAAGTTTAAACTTAGAAAAAGGAGGTTATAATGGGAATAGCATCACTAGTATTAGGTATTATATCTTTGGTATTGGGTTGGATACCATTTATTTGTTTTATAGCTTTTACTTTAGCTGTTATAGGTTTAATTTTAGGAATTGTAGATACTGTAAAAAAGAATAAAGCAGGAATTCCAATGAATAAAACAGTAATGAGCATTATAGGATTAATTATATCTGCTATTTCAATACCTGTTATTGTATTTAGCTCATTTTTTACTATTATAATTATTGCAAGTATGGAAAATACCGTACCATCACATGAAATCAATAAAAAATATAATATTATAGACGAATACGATTATGACGAATGGCATAACAGATATTACAATAGCATTAGTTATAAAGAAATACTTTAAATAATTATATTAAAGCTTAAATAGTACTATTTTTCGCAGTTTTGAAAGGTCCCGTTCTGACTTTTCTTCTTTGAACGTGACTACTGCAACGGGCAATTTGAAAAACAAGAAAACTAGTAATATTTAAGCAATTATCTATTAATATCTAAGCAAACTTATATAATTGCAAGAAAGGAAAATACAAAAAAAGTGGATAGAAAACAGTTTATTCGTAATTTTAGCATTATTGCACATATAGACCACGGAAAATCTACTTTAGCAGATAGATTAATTGAAATGACAGGTGTGCTTTCTAAAAGAGAAATGGAAAGCCAAGTATTAGACAATATGGATATTGAAAGAGAACGTGGAATTACCATAAAAGCACAAGCTGTTCGAATGAAATACAAAGCAAAAGACGGAAAAGAATATGAACTTAATTTAATAGATACACCAGGCCATGTAGATTTTAATTACGAAGTATCAAGAAGTTTAGCAGCATGTGATGGGGCTATTTTAGTAGTAGATAGCAGTCAAGGTGTAGAAGCTCAAACTTTAGCTAATGTTTATTTAGCCCTAGATAATAACCTAGAAATATTGCCAGTTATAAATAAAATAGATTTGCCAAATGCAAGACCAGAAGAAGTAAAAAAAGAAATAGAAGATATTATAGGCATTCCAGCAGATAATGCACCTTGTATTTCAGCAAAATCTGGCTTAAACGTAGATGAAGTTTTAGAAAGAATTGTAACAGACCTTCCTGCACCAACAGGAGATGAAACAGCTCCACTAAAAGCACTAATATTTGATTCTATTTACGATAATTACAAAGGTGCTATTGCCTATGTTAGAATTAAAGATGGCACAGTAAAAGCAGGTCAAGAAATGGAGCTTATGTCTAGCAAAACTAATTTTACAATTACAGAAGTAGGCTACTTTGAACCAGGAAAATATCAAGAAGCGGAAGAACTAAAAGCAGGAGAAGTTGGCTATATTGCAGCTAGTATAAAAAGTTTATCAGATGTACATGTTGGAGATACCATTACTTTAAAAGAAAATCCAGCATTAGAACCATTACCGGGCTATAAAAAAGTAAATCCAATGGTATATTGCGGAATTTACCCTGTTGATGGTGGAGATTATGAAAACTTAAAAGTAGCTCTAGAAAAATTAAAACTAAATGATGCTGCATTAGAATATGAGCCAGAAACATCTGGAGCCTTAGGCTCAGGCTTTCGCTGTGGATTTTTAGGATTATTACATTTAGAAATAATAGAAGAAAGATTAGATAGAGAATTTGACTTAAGCTTAATTACAACATCTCCATCAGTTATTTATAAAGTACACAAAACAAATGGTGAAGTAATAGAACTTTACAACCCATCTGAAATGCCATCACCAAACGAAATTGCTTATATGGAAGAACCAATAGTAAAAGCTGAAATTATAACACCAAAAGACTATGTTGGTGGAATAATGGAAATTTGCCAAAATAGACGTGGAAATTATATAGATATGAAATATTTAGACTCTACTAGAGTTACTTTAGAATATGAACTACCACTAAATGAAATTATTTACGACTTCTTTGACAGCTTAAAATCAAAAACTAAAGGTTATGCATCTTTTGATTATGAAGTAAAAGGCTATCAAAGAGCAGACCTAGTAAAGCTAGATATTTGGGTAAATGGAGAAGGAGTAGATGCACTTTCATTTATTGTACATAGAGATAAAAGCTATGAAAAAGGCAAAAAAATGGTAGAAAAATTAAAAGAAGTAATACCAAGGCAATTATTTGTAATTCCTTTGCAAGCAGTAATTGGTGGAAAAATTATAGCAAGAGAAACCATTTCAGCTATGAGAAAAGACGTTTTAGCAAAATGCTATGGTGGAGATATTACCAGAAAGAAAAAACTATTAGAAAAGCAAAAACGAGGCAAAAAGAAAATGAGACAAATAGGAAATGTAGAAATACCACAAGAAGCATTTTTATCTGTACTAAAATTAGATGAGGAATAAGCAAGAAAGGTTAAAAAATAATGGAAAAGGAAGAGTATCAAGATAAGGTAGAAGGAAGAAATGCTGTAATTGAGTTATTAGAATCTGGCAGAGACATTAATAAAATATTAATTGCTAAAGGCGAAAAACACGGTTCTATTAATAAAATTATAGCAATAGCTAAAGAACGAAAAATACTACTAACCGAATTAGAACGAAACAAGTTAAATCAAATAGCAGAATCACAAAATCATCAAGGAGTAATTGCAATAGTTCCACCATATAACTATTGTGAATTAGAAGATATTTTGCAGTTAGCTAAGCAAAAGGAAGAAATGCCATTTATATTATTATTAGATGGAATAGAAGATCCACACAATTTAGGCTCTATTATAAGAACTGCCGAAACAGCCGGAGTTCATGGAATTATTATTCCAAAAAGAAGAGCAGCATCAGTAAATAGTACAGTTAGTAAAGTATCAGCAGGCGCAGTAGAATATATGAAAATAGCAAGAGTAAACAACTTAAATGAAACTATAAATTATTTAAAAAAGCAAGGACTGTGGATTTGCGGAACAGATATGAATACAGATGTAAGCTATACAAAACAAGATTACAAAATGCCACTTGCAATAGTAATTGGAAGCGAAGGATTTGGAATTAGCAGGTTAGTAAAAGAAAATTGCGATTTTTTAGTAAAAATTCCAATGAAGGGAAAAATAACATCTTTAAATGCATCTGTTTCAGCAGGAATTATAATGTATGAAGTATTAAGGCAAAGAAAATAAAAAGAGAGCGTTTACAAAGCAAAAACACTATGGTATTATTATAATAAATTTTAAAATATATAAATTTAGGAGAAAAATAAAAATGAAGAATAAAAAAATATTTATTATTACATTAATAATTATAGCTATTTTAATTTTGGCAGTTGCTACTGTATCAATATTGTATTTTAATACAGATATTTTAAAAACAAATGAGCAACTTTTTACAAAATATTTATTTCAAGGTAATGATACAATAAAAGCTGTAATAGATGAAGTTTATGAGGATCAAGAACAATTCAAAAAAGATAATTCCTATTTAGCAGAGGGTAACTTGAAAGTTACTATGCAAAATGGAAATGACCCAAAAGAAGAATTTAATATTACTACAAATACTAAACATGATATTGCTACTAACAGAACTTTAACAGAGGCAATTGTAAAAGATGGAGAAACAGATTTAGCTAAATTTTCATATTTAAACAGTGAAGATGTTTATGCTATTTTATGCGAAAATGTGTACCAAAATTATGTTGGTATTCGTAACAAGGATTTAAAACAATTGGCAGAAAAATTTCGGATTAGACGAAACAATAATAGAAAAAATTCCAGATAGTATTTCTTTAAAAAACACAAATAAAACAGAATATATTAAACAAGAAGAATTAAAATATATTTTAGACACTTATGGAACTGTTTTAAAAGAAAGTATCGATTCTTCACAATATGGTAAAATGCCAAATTCTAATATTACAATCAATAATAAAAAATATAATTCAACTGGTTATTCTCTAACATTGACACCAGAAAATATTCAAACTATTCTTATTAACTTTATTACTAAAATGCAAGAAGATACTAGTACTATGACTATTATACAAAATATATTGGCAAGAATAGGGTTAGATGTACAAAGCCAATTTACAGAAGAAAACATTAATAATTTTTTAACTGAACTTCTTAACAAATTGCAACAAGAGAATCCAATTAACTTCAATATAACTGTTACAGTTTATGTGGCAAATTCTAAAACAATTAGGGTAGTTCTTACAATTGATGATGATAATATTAGTAATATTATCATTGATAATGTTCTAACAAAAAAAGATAACATAAAGTACATATTTTATATAGTAACAGGAGATATTACAAATGTTGAGGATATTTCAACTGCACTTCAATCAGGAGAACTTAATGGAATACAGTTAGAAATAGAAAAAACAGCTTCTAATTCAGAAATTTCTCATAATGAAGTTTTAAAAATGCAGATAAATGGTGAGTTAAATAGTTTTAGTGCACAAACTGTTTTAGAAAGAGTTAAAGACAATTCTATTTACAATACAAGTAATATAACTATTGAAGATTCACACAACAATATTGTTAATATTTCTTATGATAAAACTATCAATGCTACCACAGAGCATATGGACATTATGGAACTTAAAGATTCTAATGCAGTTATTATAAATAATTATCCATTAGAACAATTAGAGGTATTTTTTGAAAATTTACTTGAAAAATATACAGAAGTATTTGAGCCTATTTTTGAACGATTACAATTAAACTTTTATGGTGAAAATGCTGAAATCAATGGTATTAGGTGTATAGAAGTAATTAGTTTTTCCACCTTGTGCATTGCAAACACAAATGGATTTCAAAGAGGAGATATAGTCTTACCTATTGCATCAACGACTTTTTATATTACTTTTAGTGAAGGTGGAATATTAGACATATTTAGTGAAAATGAAAGAAATAGTACAGTGTATGAGTATGAGGGAGAACAATTAAAATCGTACTATTTTGAACGTTTATCTAACATAGAAGCAAGATTAAAAACTGAAATGATGCTTTCTGAAAATAATGAACAGTATTTGGAAAAATTTAAAAATTATATAGAATTAGATACTACTTTTAATGGATCAGAAGTAATTAATGAAAACAATAATAAATTAAGATTAAAAACAAAAGAAGGATATATTTTTGAAATAACAAGTGACAGTATATATGAACTATTTGAATTGAATTCTAAATTTACAAATTGAAATGCAATAGAAAAAGATTAAAAATCTAAAGAATTACTAACTAAAATCTGACATAAAAGTAAAATATATATTTATATGCAAAATCTTTTAATGCCTGTAAAAGTGGATAAATTTAGCCACTTTTACGGCTGGTAAAAATTTCTATTTAAAAAATATAAAAAAATTTTAAAAAATGTGTTGACTTTAGTTTTTGGGTATGTTAAAATAAGTATTGTCGTCAGCAAGAAACCTTGCTGATGACATTTAAAAAGCACATTGAAAAGTAAACAATAAACCTTTGAGAAACCAATAAAAAAGATAGAAGAAAACTATCAAGAAAAAAATTGAAGTGAGAAAAAAACTCACAGCCAGAAAATAATTAAGAGTCAAAAAACTCAAAAGGAAAATTAATTTAATGAAGAAGGATGTATACTATTCCAGAAAGATTAAATTAATAAAAAAGTTATTTAAGTAGATTAGAAATAATCGAAGTAAATAAACCAAAAACAAAAGAGTTTGATCCTGGCTCAGGA
>CANQCT010000039.1 GCA_947589835.1 uncultured Clostridia bacterium | reverse complement strand
TAGATATTTTATCAAAAAAGTTAATATTTGTCATTATTTTTTCTGGTAATTTCTGTAAGAGAATTATTTTACCCTAGTATTTTATTTTTTCCCCTAAGTTTTCCATATTTGTATCATACATAACAATTTCTCCCTTTATATTTTATTTTAATTTATTATCTAATTTAATATTTAATTTAAGCATGGCTACGTAAGCTTTTACTTATGACCTAGTACTTATTAATTTAGCCAATATAACACTAATGAAAAAGTGTTAGAACATACTAGAACACTTTTTTCAAAAGTGTTCTGTATGATTAAGGGGCGTTGCCCCTTAATAAACCCCTATGGCGCCACAAATTCAAAATAAAATTCCTCAGAATTTTATTTCAATTTGTGGCTTACGTGTGAATAAGTGTAGTATATGGGTTTATGTTCTTTGGTGTAAGTAGCATTTGTTAACTTTTGCTTTCGCAAAAGTTACAAAAGCTACTATGTAGAAAGTATAAGCAAGCGCTCTGTTATTTTTAATTTCTGCTAATTTATTTTAATTAATTGTAATTTTATATAATTTATAAATATTTTTATTAATTTTTGGTTTTTTATAAATAATTACAAAAATATAATAAATAATATAAATATATCAATAGACAAATAAGCCACATTGTTGTATAATAAGCATATAAGGAGCGTGATTTTTATGATGAAAGATTTAGTTATGGAAGTTACAAGTACTCTACCAGATAATGCTACTATTGGCGAAATTTTAGATGCTATTTTAATTAGACTAAGCATAGAAAAAGGTATTAAAGATATTAAAGAAGGTAATACCCTTTCTACTGAAGAACTATTAAAGGAGATTGAAACATGGTAGTCATATGGTCTAATTTCGCAAAACAAAATCTAAAAAATTTTATTGCTACTACTTTAATGAGTAAGGAAAATTCTACTAAATATGTAAAGAGGTTAGTAGAATATGTTGGATATTTAGATGAGCAAAGCTTTTTAGGTAAAGTTTTAACAAAGTATAATGATAAAACAATATATCAGTTAATTTACAAACAACATAGAATAATATATTCTATTGACAATAATAAAATATATATTATTTCAGTTTTACACACTGCACAAAGTCCAGAAAAAACTTTGAAAAGTATAAAAGAATTTTTTGATAATTAAACATTAGCCATTATTGAAAAAATAAATATATGCAAAAGAGGCATACCTTAAACTTGCCTATAATAAATAATATAAATATATCAATAGGCAAATAAGCCACATTGTTGTATAATAAGCATATAAGGAGCGTGATTTTGAATGATGTATCCATATGTAAAGTATTCAGACGGTACAGAAGTAGTTTTTTCACATATCATGAAAAATGAAAATGGTGAAGAAATTATGCATGTACACTTTGAAAGACCTACAGAAAATGGTTTTGATAGTGTAAGATTTGAACTCCCAAGTTGTAAAGTATTATATAAAGATGGTAATTATACTGATGAAGAGATAGAATTGTTTCGTACTGTTGTAGAAAGAGGATTACCTTCATTTTATAGATGGGCTAGAGAAGGGGGAATTTGCAGAATGGAAAAAACATTTTCCAGATGAAGATATTAAATTTTATTGTTAATTCCACTAGTATTCACTATTGATAATTTTTCTTAATTCATTATACTCAAACAATGAACTCAACAAATGTAGTTTAAAGTGCTTAAAATGCTCATTGTAGTCAGTTCAGCCCAACCACCCAAAATAATCACTGTAACTAGCTTGTACCAAAGGGTACAGGCCATTTTATTGCCTTTAATATTTTTCTATATTAAATAATCAAAATTCCTTATATGTATATTTAATGTGTAAAAATTCACTTATTAATAAAAATAAGAAAAAATTATTGACTTTATAAAACAATTGTTTTATAATAATAGCTAAATAATTTAAATAATATATTGAAAAATGGAGATGATATTATTGAAAGAATTAGATAACAATAACAAATCATTTGAAGATATTAAACATGTTGACGAAAATGGTGCTGAATTTTGGTATGCTAGAGAATTACAAAAAGTTTTAAATTATAAAGAATGGAGAAAATTTGAAAATGTAATAAGCAAAGCGAAAGAATCTTGTAAAAATAGCAACATTAGTGTAATTGACCATTTTGTCGGAGCCGACAAAATGGTTCAAATAGGTTCTGGTGCAAAAAGAAAACAAAAAGACTATAAATTAACTCGTTATGCTTGTTATTTAATAGCACAAAATGGAGATAGTAGAAAAAAGGTAATTGCTTTAGCTCAAACATATTTTGCAGTACAAACTAGAAAGCAAGAAATTAGCGAAAAAGAATACACTTCATTAACAGAAGATGAAAAAAGATTCTACCAAAGAGATTTAACAAGAAAAGGAAACTATTCACTTAATCAAGCAGCTAAAAATGCAGGAGTTAAAAATTTTGACAAATTTCACAATAGCGGATATAAAGGCTTATATAATGGAGAAACAGCTGATGATATTGCAAAAAGGAAGGGATTAAGATACAGAGAAGATATTTTAGATAATATGGGTAGTGATGAACTTATTGCTAATTTATTTAGAATTTCACAAACAGAACAAAAATTAAGAAAAGACAATATTAAAGGCGAAAATGAAGCTAATTCTACTCATTATGAAGTTGGCAAAAAAGTTAGAAAAGCAATTGCTGATATTGGAGGAACCATGCCAGAGGATTTACCTACTCCACAAAAAAGTTTAAAACAATTAGAAAAAAAAACTAAAAAAACTTTAAAACAAAAATGAAATCTAAATATAACTATTTTATTTTTCTAAAAATCCTATAAATAAGAAAAATATTTATAAATATTTCTAAATTTGTAATGATAATGAAAAATAATTCATTTTTTATCACATAAATTAAAAAAATACTTTACAAAAGCTAAAAATTATGTTTAAATTTAGTTATACAAAAAGTTAAAACAAAAGAAAAAGGAAGGTAAAAATATATAAAAACAGCAAACCGTTGGGGCAGTAGAGAGAGAGAGAGAGAGAGAGAGAGAGAGCCGTACTTTAAACCAAAAAATTATAGCTTCGTTAAGCAATTTAACATATACAAGTAATTTTATAGAAGCAAAAGAAGGCAACAAAGCCTTTATTTGTGATATATCAGGCAGACTATTAAAAAAATAAAATAGCCTGTCTTTTTGTGTGCTTAAAACCTAGATATTAATATTTTATTCTTAAATATAAAAAGAATAAAAAATAAATAAAAATAAAAAAAGCGGAGGAAGAAGAAAATGAAAAAAACAAGAACAAGCTAATCTGATAAATGAAGAGTATAGAGATTTTATAGGAGAAATCAAAAATAAAATTAGAAATAGTAAATATGAAGCAATGAAAGAAGTAAATAAAACCCTAATTAATTTATATTGGGGAATAGGTCAAGAAATATATAACCAACAACAAGAAAAAGGCTGGGGAAAATCAATTGTAGAAGTATTAGCAAAAGAGTTAAAAAAAGAATTTCCAGATGTACAAGGATTTTCTGCAAGAAATCTATGGAGAATGAGAAATTTATATGTCGAATATAAAGATAATAAATTTCTGCCACCATTAGTGGCAGAAATTAGTTGGACTAAAAATATTGTAATAATGGAAAAGTGTAATGACTTTCTTGAACGAGAGTTTTATATAAAAATGACTAAAAAATATGGATGGACAAAAGACGTTTTAATAAATCATATAGAAAATAAAACTTATGAAAAATATTTGTTAAATCAAACTAATTTTGATGAAACATTACCAGAAAAGTATGTAAACCAAGCAAAGCTTGCAGTAAAAGATGAATATATTTTTGATTTTATGGAATTATCAGAAGAACATTCAGAAAGAGAGCTAGAAGAAAGCTTAGTAAATAATATGAGATCCTTTTTAGAAGAAATGGGTGGCAATTTTGCATTTATAGGAAGTCAATATCATTTGAATGTAGGTGGCGACGACTTTTACATCGACTTACTACTGTATCACAGAAGTTTAAAAAGTTTAATTGCAATAGAATTAAAAGTAGGTGATTTTAAACCTGAATTTGTAGGTAAGTTACAATTTTATTTAACTGCGTTAGATAAACAAGTAAAAATGGAACATGAAAATCCATCAATAGGAATTATAATATGCAAAAGCAAAAATAGAACAGTAGTAGAATATGCATTAAGCGATAGTGATAAGCCAATAGGTGTGTCTACATATCAAATAAGAGATACATTACCAGAACAAATGAAAGATCTATTACCTTCACCAGAAGAGATAAGAAAGAGATTAGAAAATTTAAAGTAATATTTTTAAGCATATTAATTATTAATAATATTACGTAAATTGAAGTAGTATAGTAAACACAATCTATGCTACTTCTCTTTTATTGTAAAAGAATTACAAAAGGTTTTAAATTATAAAGAATGGAGAAAATTTGAAAATGTAATAAGCAAAGCAAAAGAATTTTGTAAAAATAGCAACATTAGTGTAATTGAACATTTTGTCGACACCGACAAGTTGTCAAAACGTGCTAACGATGCAGAAGTTGTAATTAAAGATTATAAATTAACTCGTTATGTTGTATTGTGTAAAACATAGTATTATGTTAAAATTTAAATGATAAAATGAAAAACAGGTGAATATATGAAAAAATATAATAAAATAATAACTAAAGAATTAAAAAGAATATTGCCATATCACTTGTTAGGAGTTGTTTTACATACTGTGGTAATATATATGGCATTTAAAATACCAAATATCATAGGTAATATATTAGATATGTTAATGCAAACCACTATAAACAAAGAACAAATAATGCAAGAAGCATATTGGCTAATATTTTACTGTAGTTTTGTGTTTGTACCAAGAACTTTATATAGAACATTATATTTTACTATTTCAAGAAAATCTGATACATACTTAAGAAAAGAAGTAGTAAAACATTTACAAAAGGTAAAACCAGAGTATTTTGAAAAAGAAAATAAAGGAGCATTTTTGGCATATTTATCAAAAGAAATACTGTCAATTCATAAAGTTTTAGGAAATTTCTGGTTTTGGCTTACAAAAATGTGTGTTACCCCAATTATGGGAATTATTTTAATATGGAATCAGTTAAATAAAGAATTAGCAATATATTTAATACCTGCTTTTCCAATAGCAATTATAGCAATGCATTATTATTACAAGAAATTAAAAGAAAAAGTTGAAATATCAAGAAAAGTATATGTGGAATTATCTAAAAATATAGAACAAAATACTGATGGATTTTTATTAGTAAAATCATATAATAGGCAAGAAAAACAAATAGAAGACTTTAAAAAATTAAATGCCAAAATGTATAAAGCAGACTACAATATAGGTGTAGCTAAAAATAAAATTAGTAGTGTTATAAATTTATTATGGGCATATTGCTATGTTGCAGGGTTTGGTATAGGGCTTATATACATATTACAAGGTAAAGTATCTGTAGGAGGAATTGTATCATTTATAGGATATATAGGGCAAATATTAGGAGACTTTGTTTCAGGCATTCAAAGCTTCTTAGAAAAAATGCCATATTTTAGTCAATCTATTAATCGTTTTAATTATTTTTTAAACTTAGAAGAATCTCCAAAATATGGCAGTAAATTAGAAAAAATAAATAAAATTGAGATAAAACATTTATCATATTGGTACAATGATAATCTAAAACCAACTTTAAATGATATAAATATGATAATAAAAAAAGGTGAGAAAATTGGTATTATAGGAGAAGTAGGTAGTGGAAAAACAACTTTAATGAATATACTTTGTGGCTTTTATGAAATACCAAACGGAATGATTTATATAAATAATCAAGATATTAATACATATCAAAAAGACACAATTTTTGAAAAATATAATTATGCAATCCAAACAAATATTATATTAGACAATACCATAAAAGCAAATATTGATATTAAAGAAGATTTAGAAGATAAAGAATTAGAAAATATTATACAAAATGCAGAACTAAAAGAAGATTTAGAAAAGCTAAAAAACAAAGAAAATACTTTTGTTGGAGAAAAAGGTATAAAATTATCAGGAGGGCAAAAACAGAGAATATCAATTGCAAGAAATTTGGGCAAAATTAGGGATGTTAATATTTTTGATGATACACTATCAGCCTTAGATACTAATACTGAAAAAAAGATAATGGATACACTAATTAAAGAAATTTCAGATAATACATTAATAGTAATATCTAATAAAATATCTAATGTAAAACAAATGGATAAAATATATATCCTATTAAATGGAAAAATACAAGATTGTGGTACACATGAAGAATTAATGCAAAGAAATGATTTTTATAAAGAGCTAGAATACCTTGAAAGAAAGGAAGAAATAGATGAAATATATTCTAAAGAAAAATGCTAAAATATTAATTTTAGTTGGAATCTCTATAATTATAGCTAATATTTTAAGTGCGTCACATCCACTAGTTATGAAAGGAATATTAGATATAGATATAACAGAAAAAGAAGCTTTAATAAAATTGTTCATAACGTATTTTATAATACATATCATTTTAGTACTATCCAAAAACACAAGAAATAGCATTATAAATAAAGCAATGTCAAAAATATTAAAAGATTTAAGAGAAAATTTATTTTGTCATGTATTAAAATGGGATATGTTAACATATCAAAAATATAATTCATCAGAAATTTATACAAGATTAACAGCAGATATAGATAATGTTTCATCATTATTTTTAGGAACAATGCAAGTAGTATTAAATGATGTTGTATATATTATAACTATGGTAATTTTTATGTTTTTTGCAAATATAAAGTTAGCTATTATTGGAAGTGTTGCAATTTTATTAAATGCAATAGTTTCATATATATTTACACATCAGGTAGCCAACTGTAATAAAATAGTTTTAGACAAAAGAGATAAAGAAAACAAACAATTTTCTGAAATGTATAATAAAAATAAATTAACCTTTTTATATGGATTACAAAAAAAGAATGAAGAAAAAATATGCAAAACATTAGATGAAGAATTAGTTTATAGAAAAAAATTTATTTTTGTTGAAAGTTTTATTTATCCTCTTGCTGTAACAATACAGGCAATAGCTATTTATTTGATTTTAATTTATGTATTTCATATTAATATTACAATTCCTTTGGGAAGTATTTATCTTGTAATAAATTATATACAAAATTGTAGAGCTCCTTTAAATGAAATATTTACAGAATTAGAAGAAATACAATCTTCTAGTATGTCATTAAAAAGAATTAATAAATTATTAAAAGAGCAAGGAAAAGAAGATATAGAAATAGGAGAAATTGTAGAAGATTTAAAAGGCGATATTGAATTTGAAAATGTTTGTATGCAATATGGAGAAAATAAGGTATTACACAATATATCGTTTATTATAAAAGAAGGTAATAAAGTAACAATAGCAGGAAAAACAGGTGTGGGTAAGACAACGCTGGCAAATATTCTTATGAGATTATATCCTATACAAAGTGGAAGAATATTAATTGGAGGAAGAAATATTCAAGAAATAAGAATACAAGACATAAGGAAAAATATTTCTTATATTTCACAAACACCATATATATTAAATGATACATTAAAAAACAATATAATATTAGGAGATGAAACAATTACAGACGAACAAATAAAAACTGTTGCAAACGAGATAGGATTTGAAAAAGTTTTAGATAAATTTCCAAATGGATTACAGGAAAAAATAGAAAAAAATAAATTATCATACGGTCAACTTCAAATGATAGCTTTTTTAAGAGCAATTTTGCATAAAGCAAATATTTATATATTTGATGAACCTACTTCAAATATAGATTTAAAAACTGAAGATAGGATTCAAAAGTTAATAGATAGGATAACTAAGGAATGTACAGTAATTATAATAGCACATAGAAAATCTACTATAGAAAATTCTAACAAAATCATCTATTTAAAAGATGGAAAAGTAGATATGATAGTAAATAAAGATTAATATATAGTATTCATAGTACACGAGTATATAGAATAATTTGTGTAAAGTATATAAATAATATTACGTAAACCAAAGCGGTATAGCAAACATAATCTATACTACTTCTTTTATGATTGTAAAATAATTTAAATGACATTTTTTATAAAATATACACATTTCAAAATAAAACACTTGATTTTTAAAACAAAATAATATATTATTATAAAAAATTAACAAAGGAGAAGTAAATATATGATAGTAGACGGAAAAGGAAACTTATTTGAAGATAGAAGAAAAAACAAAGATGAAAGAAGAAGCGACCGCTTTTCTAAAAAAGTTAGAAAAGATAAAAGAAAAGAACCAGAAGATAGAAGAAAAGCACCAGAACAAGTTAAAAAACAAGGCTTTACAAAATAAAAAGACCTAAGCATTTCGCCTAGGCCTTTTTGAAATTATGAGTGCACTTGTGTAAACCTTCTGCGCGCTTTTGCAATTTTTTCAAAAAGCTCATTAACAGTTATTTCATCATACAAATCAGAGGATAATGCCTTTTCTTCTAATGCATCAACAACATCATCTTCCACCATGCAATCACAAGTAACATGAATTAAAGTTCTATCGAACAAACTGCAAGTTAGCGCGTTCTCCGCACAAAATTGTTTTTTGCTAAGAGAAGAAGAAGCATATTCTCGAGTAAGTAAAATAGCTTCTTCATCTGGAAGCATAAATGCTTTTCGTGCAGATATTAGCATTTCGCATTTTTTGCTAAAACTGTACAGTGCAGCATTTTTGCCTTCTTCTGAATGCAAAATAGCCCGCTTTCTTACTGATTCAAGAATTATTTTGGCAACATCGTTTTCAACTATGCAATCATAAATTGCTTTGTAAAGCAATTTCTTTAGCATATCAGCGCTTATTCCATAAACTTCTGACCATCTACTTACCACTGGTTCCTGAGAATAGTTAATTGCTATTTCTCTAATTTCAGCCCGAGAAAAATCTTTTAAGAATTTTCTCATTAGAAACTCCTCCTTTTGTAGTAATAAGTTTACGAACTCAAATTTCAATATAAAAAAGTTCATAGAAATATTATATTACACTTTAAGCATTATGTCAATTAGCAACAACCATTTCTACCATTGTTACCACCACAGCAACAACAAATTAAAACTATAAGAATAATTATCCAAATGCAATCATCACCGCCAAAGCCGCATCCACATCCTCTATTTTCTGGCATAAAAATTCCCCCCTTTCAAAATGTACTAACTTTTAATTGAACCATTAGTTATTGCATCCACAGCCGTTATTTCCACAACAGCCATTGTTACCACAGCAGAAAAGTAACAAGAAAAGGATGATAAACCATAAAAGTTCTCCGTTATTACCACAACATCCCATTTTTCATACCTCCTATGAATTTATATTTTTGGTTCTTTCGTATGGTATATATTATTCTAATTTTTAAAAAGTGTTACAATACGATAGTTATAATTACTTTAAAGCTTAAATAGTACTAGTTTTCTTGTTTTTCAAATATCCGTTGCTAGACCGCAAATTCAAAGAAGTAACTCAGAACGGGACCTCTCAAAACTGCGAAAAATAGTACTATTTAAGCGGGTTAATAATGAAAAAATTAACTAGCAATTAAAAAACCGTCAAGTGAAAAGTTAAATGCAATTAAAAAACTAAAAAAATTATCTAAATACTATACAAAAAATAAAAAATAATGATATAATTTGAAAAGAAAAAAGTAAAACTTGGGGAAAATTTTGAAAAAATGTGACTCTTGCAAATTAAAAACATAATATTGCAAAGCCAAGAAGGGAAGAAGAATACAAATGGGGAATATTGTACTATTAGATGACAATACAATAAATAAAATAGCAGCAGGAGAAGTAATAGAAAGGCCAGCATCAGTAGTAAAAGAATTAATGGAAAATTCTATTGATGCAGGTGCAAGCACTATTAAAGTAGAAATTAAAAATGGCGGAATATCATACATACGCATAACCGATAACGGCAAAGGAATTATGCCAGATGATATGGAAATTGCATTTGAAAGACATGCAACTTCAAAAATTAGAAAAGCAGAAGACCTAGAAACAGTTACTTCTATGGGCTTTAGAGGTGAGGCTTTAGCAAGTGTTGCAGCAATTAGCAAAATTGAAATGATTTCAAAAACCGCTGATAATGAAATAGGCTACAAAATAGAAATAGAAGGCGGAAAAGTAACTAATAAAGAAGAAGCAGGATGCCCAAAAGGCACAATAATTACCATTCAAGACTTATTTTTCAACACTCCAGTTAGATATAAATTCTTAAAAAAAGATTTTACAGAAGCAGGCTACATAGAAGATGTAGTTACTAGAATTGCATTAATACATCCTGAAATTTCAATACAACTAGTAAGCTCTGGAAAAACCATAATTCAAACTCCGGGCAACAATGACTTAAAAGCAGTAGTTTATAGCATTTATGGAAAAGATATTTCAGATAACATTCTAGAAGTAAATTATGAATATGAAGATATAAAAGTAACAGGTGTTATAGGAAAACCAGTTATTGCACGTTCAAACCGCTCAAACCAATTATTTTTTGTTAACAAAAGATACATAAAAGATAAAACCTTATCATCGGCAGCAGAGCAGGGCTTTAAAGGCTTAATTACTATTGGAAAATATGGCTTTTTAATATTGAATATTGAAATAAATCCAAAAAAAGTAGATGTAAATGTTCACCCTGCTAAACTAGAAGTGCGTTTTGAAGAAGAAAACAACGTATTTAAAGCAGTATATCACGCAATTAAAAACACCCTACTAAAAGGCGACTTAGTAGCAGATACTGAAAAAGTAAATGACGACAATTTAAATTTTGAAAAAACAATGGCAGTTAATTCAATTCCAGTAAAAAGCGAAGAAACTTCACAGCCAATAAAAAAAGAAGAAAGAAGCTTTGCACAAAGCCTATTTGGCAGATTTTCAAAAGAAGCAAAATCAAACAAAGAACAAAATGATTATAAATACGAAGAAAACAATGAATTTGTAGATAAAACTATTCCTAAAGAAAACATAATAGCGCAAATTTATGCAAATAATAAAACATCAGAAAACACAGATAAAAAAGGCTTAGAAAACACAGATAACAAGGACTTAGAAACCGCAAATAGCAAGCCTTTGGCAAATGAATTAGCAGAAAATACAGAAGATGCAAATTATGAGCTACCTCTAGAAGGCGGAGTTGTACAAAAGCTAGAAAATATAAACGAACAAATAAAAAAATTAGATAACCTTAAACTAGAAAATGATGTTACAAACTTTGATGAAATGTACACAAAAACCTTTGGCACATTGCCATCAGAACTTAGAAAAGCAGCCGAAGAAGAAAAGCAAAAAGAAAAACAAGAAGCAGAAAAAACTATGCTAAAAATAGAAGATATGAAAGAAGTAGAAAATATTTCTATTTTCCAAGATAAAACAGTTCAAAAAAGGCTTCCACCTTATAAATTTATAGGAATTGCATTTTCAACCTATATAATATTAGAATTAGGCACAGAACTTTACATACTAGATCAGCACGCTGCACATGAAAGAATTTTATATGAAAAAGTTAAAAAGAATTACTATAGCGAAACAGAAAAAGACTCTCAACTTATGCTACTACCAGATGTAATTAACTTATCTCATAAAGAAATGGATATAGCAAAAGAAAACATAGATATGTTTAGAAAAGCAGGATTTACCCTAGAAGAATTTGGAGAAAACACTATTAAATTAAGTGGCGTTCCAAATGTATGCATAGACTTAGACACAAAAGAACTATTTTTAGAAACATTAGATGAAATAAATACAGTAGCAAGAACAGCTAAACAAGAAAAAGAAGAAAAATTTATAGCAACAGTAGCGTGCAAAGCAGCAGTAAAAGCAAATATGGCTCTTACAAAAGAAGAAGTAGATGAGCTTATGAAACAATTATTAGTTCTTCCAAACCCATTTACTTGCCCACATGGAAGGCCAACTGCTATAAGAATGACAAAAACAGATATAGAAAAGAAATTTTCAAGAAGATAACCAAAAAACAACCCTTAAAGTAATATAAAAAGAAAGAATATGTTATAAAAATTATAAACATATTATACGAGGAAAAAAATGGAATTATTTATTTACTTTTGTATTTTAATTTTAAATATATTAGCAGTATTTCTTACATATAGATTTTTAGGAAATGATACCGAAAAAAAGGAAAGATGGATATTTATTATTGTTGGATTTGCAGTAATGTATATGCTTGTATCTATTGTTTACTGGCTAAGTACAAAAAATATTGATTTAGGAATAGCAGAATCTACTGCAAAAAATCTAATAACTTTTGCATTTGTTCCAGTTAATGCAATTGCAGTTTTACCTTTTCTTGCAAGATCATACTGCTACTTAAAAATGGGAAGATTACAGCAAGATAAGTTTAAAAACCGCATAATTTTGCTAATTGCTATTTTAGTTATAGTGCTAATTATTGAATTTTTCTATTTTAAAAATATACAAACTGGAATTTTAAATATTATAAATGCAAAATAATGGGTTTAAATTTAGCCTGCTTAAATAGTACTAGTTTTCTTGTTTTTCAAATTGCCCGTTGCTAGACCGTCAGTTCATAGAAGTAACTCAGAACGGGATCTCTCAAAACTGCGAAAAATAGTACTATTTAAGCTCTAATGTATTAACTAATGTAAAAAAATATAAAATAGCCTAAAGGAGAAAAAATGCAAAAAAAACCAAAAGTAATTGTAATATGTGGACCTACAGCCTCAGGAAAAACAGGCTTATCTATTGAACTTGCAAAACAAATTAATGGTGAAATAATTTCGTGCGATTCAATGCAAATTTATAAAGATATGAACATAGGCACAGCAAAACCAACTAAAGAAGAAATGCAAGGAATTCCCCATTATATGTTAGACTTTGTTAGCCCAGAAAAAAGATACAGTGTAGCAGATTTTAAAAAAGATGCAACTCTTGCAATAGAAGAAGTTCTATCAAAGGAAAAAGTTCCAATAGTGGTTGGAGGAACAGGCCTATATGTAAATAGCCTAACACAAAATATTACATATCCAAACATAGAAACAGACCTAGAATATAGAAAGCTTTTAGAAAAACGAGCAGAAAAAGAAGGCTTATCTTCTTTATATAACGAAGCAAAAAAAATAGATGAAACAGCAATGCAAACTATTAGTGAGAACGATAAAAAAAGAATCATACGAGTATTAGAAATATATCATCAAACAGGCAAAACAAAAACTATGCTAGAAGCAGAATCTAAATTAGAACCGCCACCATATAATTACATAGTTTTTGCAATTGATATGGATAGAGAAAAGTTATACGAAAGAATTAATAAAAGAGTTGACATTATGATTAATCAAGGCCTTATTGAGGAAGTAGAAAACTTAGTTAAAAAATACAAAAGCCTACCTACTGCAATACAAGGACTTGGCTACAAAGAAGTTGTAAGTTACTTAAATGGAAACTTAACCAAAGAAGAAATGATAGAAAAAATTAAAATGGAAACAAGAAGATACGCAAAAAGGCAACTTACATGGTTTAGAAAAGATAAATCAATTAAATGGATAAATGGACTTAAGATTGCAAGTGAAAATATACAATATATTTTGGAGGAATATAGTGAACAATAATGTAAAAAAAGCTAAAGCTAAAAAAGAAAATAAGCCTAAAAAAAGCAAATTACTAAAAAATAAATCTTTTATTGTAATTTTAATAATATTAGCTTTCATAATAGCATTTACTATTTATAAAACTGCTTTATTCATACAAAATCCTGTAGATACCTTTAGCCTAGAGCAGGGAAACATTTATGAGGAAGAAAGAGCTATAGGTTACATTATAAGAGAAGAAACCATTATAAAAGGCTCTAACTACAAAAATGGTATGGAGCAAAAAAAATCAGAAGGTGAAAGAGTTGCAAAAGGAGAAGCTATTTTTCGTTACTATTCTAATGGAGAAGAAAGCTTAATTAAAAAAATTGCAGACTTAGATAAAAAAATAGAAGAAGCAATGGAAAGCGAAAATCAATATCCTACAAGCGATATAAGAGCCCTAGAAAAGCAAATAGAAGATAAAATTGCTTCATTATATAAAGTTAATGAAATGCAAACAATTTTGCAAACTAAAAAAGAAATATCAGATAACATAACCAAAAAAGCCAAAATTGCAGGAGAATATAGCCCAGCAGGCTCATACTTAAAAAAATTAATTGATGAAAGAAGCTCGTATGAAAACCAATTAAACGAAGGCTCAGAATACTTAACAGCACCAATTAGTGGAGTTGTTTCATATAAGGTAGATGGATACGAAGAAGCTCTTACTCCAAACGACTTTAGTAAATTAAGTAACGATTTTTTAGAAAGTTTAAATATAAAAGTAGGACAAGTTATTGCAGATAGTAAAGAAGTTGCTAAAATTATTAATAATTTTGAATGCTATATTGCATGTACATTAAATTCAGAGCAAGCTAAACAAGCAAAAGTTGGCGATAAAGTAGAACTTAGACTTACAAACGATGTAGAAATATCTAGCAAAATAGAATACATATCTAATGAAAATGATAAAGTTTTAATTGTTTTTAGTATAGATAAACAAGTGCAAGAACTAATCAGCTATCGCAAAATTTCATTTGATATTATATGGTGGAGTTTTAGCGGAAAAAAAGTACCAAATGAAGCAATAGCTTATGAACAAAAAGGAGAAAACCAAATTGCTTATGTTATTAGAACAAGAGCAGGCTATAAAACCAAAATTTATATAAAAATACTAAAAAGCAACGAAAAATACACTATAATAGATAACTACACTAATACAGAACTTAAAGAACTAGGCTATACAAGCGAAGAATTACAAGGAAGAGGCTTACTTACAATATATGACGAAATATACAGAAAACCGACATAGAAATATTACAAAACTATTACAAAACTGTTACAATTATATTAAAAAATGATTACAAGTCAAAAAACTATTGACAAATAGTATAAAAAGTTAGATACTAAATACAAGTTAAAAACGAATGACAAAAAATAATTAGGAGGTTGTAAAAAAATGGCAGGAGCTATTATGGAAAAAGTTTGGGGATTATTTGGTATGGATCCAGCAGAAGATAGAGAAGATGAGGAATTAGAAAACTACGAAGATGAAGAAGAAATAGAAAACGAAGATGAAGAGCCAGAAGAAAAAAGATTATGGGGCAGAAAAAACAGCAAAGTTGTAAATATGCCACAAGTTCAACAAGTAAAAATGGTTATTTCACAACCAACTACTTTTGAACAAGCTGCTAA
>CANQCT010000038.1 GCA_947589835.1 uncultured Clostridia bacterium | reverse complement strand
GGGTTGGTACTCCCACATCTCCTACACCTTTACGATGGGCTACGGCTACCAGTTCCGTCCTCAGAAACTTTCTTTATATGTAGCAGAAGCACTTGCTATACAAGTGCTTCTCATTAACATAGGCAATTGGTAGGTCTGCCAAGTCCCTACATCTCTTTAACCTTTACAGGTGCGTGGAAGGCAAAATTGTCCACCTCAATTCCTATATTCTTATTGTACTTAAATTATAACATTTTTATGCATTTTTGTCTAGTATTTTTGAATAAATTACTTCTCCTTTATTCTTTATGGTTTGTTCCCAACTTTTATCTCTTTGCCTCATTATTGTTATTATGGAATTTTTATTATATATTTTTTCCTTTTTATTAGTTGCTAATTTTATTACAACTCTTACTTTTTTATCTATTTGTTCAATATGTTTAAGATAAATTAGAGTATCTTCTTGCTTATATTCCTTAAGTATTATGTCTGGATTTTCTATAATTTCTTTTAAATAGTCTTTTACTTGATTGTATTCTTTATTATGATATTTTAAAATATGATTATTTAATCTCTCATATGTTAATATTAATGTGTCCGTTACAATTTTATACTTATAACTTCCTATTTTATTTTTATCTATTTTACCTATGTTAATATATTCTTGCATTTTTATATTCCTTTCACTATTATGGTACTATTATTTGATATTTTTTTCAATACATTTTTAGTTTTTAGTTTTACTAATAATTATTATATTTTATATAATAATTAAAAAAAAAAAAAATATATATATATATATATATATATTACAAACAATTTTATATAATTTTAAATGATTTTATATAATTCTGTCTAACAATAATTCTAACAAAAATTGAAGTTTTTATTGATTTTTCAATGCTTTCAAGGCTTTTAGTTTTTGTTAGACTAAATTTTTTACTGTCTAACAAAAACTCTAACAAAAACCCCATAACGCTGTATTTATGCAAATAATTTCAAATAATCTTAAATAGGAAAAATGCCTATCTATTAGGGTTTTTGATGACTTTGAATAATTTTGAATAAAAATAAAAAGTGCTGAAACTTGCTTGTTTCAACACTTTTTTGGTCGAGGCGACACACGTCTAATATCTATAACCCTTTCTACTCTCGCTTTCTATAAAATAAAATCTAGGAAAAAGTCTAGGAAAAACTATAATAATAAATAATTTTGAATATTTATATATAATAAATAAATTTAATTATATAAACTGTAATTTATATAATTCTATTCAACTACTCCTGCTATACATTTATTAAACATATACATTTCTATTTTTATTATGTGATTATTGTCTTGTGTTACATCTTTTTTTACCTTAACTTTATAGCCTAATCCTTGATATACTATCGTTTTATATGTCAAGTCTGTTTCTTCCAATTTTATTGCAAATACTGGCTCTCTAAAACTATTTACTCTGTTCATATCTATTGATAATATTACACAGTATAAAGTTACTATAACTATTACAATAGATAACACTATTTTTAGAGTTTTTTTACAAAATTTAATTACTAAAAGCATTGCTAACAATAATATTATAAAAATTCCTATCATAATATTTCCCTCCTAAAAAACAAATTATTTATCTAAATAAATAGTATCATATTGGAGCTAAATTATCAATTGTTACTCAAGATTTTCTCTTAATAGGTATCTGTTAAGTAATCCGTGGCAAAATTTTTACCCATAAATTTTGCGTATATTTTGGATTGGTTTTCTCTTTTAAATTTTCTTTATTTTAACATTATTTTTTATTTAATGGAATATTTTGTGATAAAAAATTTTGTTATTGCTTTGTAAGCAACTTAAATAATCTGTAATGCTATAAATTCAATTACATTTTTATCATAGTTTATCTATATACTAATTCACTTATTGCTTTATTTTCAAGTATCTTCCTTAGTTGAGGATATCCTTCTAAACTACCTTGTTTAAACGTATATACTTCTTTGGTTTTAACTCTATTTTCCTTTAATTCTTTAATATTTTCTTCTATTTCATTTATATATCTTTCTACATATTCTATATAACTTTCTGGTAATATTTGGATATTTAAATCTTTTATTATATCTGTGCAACTTTCACTAGCATACATTGTAATTACTTTTGCTATGTTTTCTGAACCATTTTTACTCCAACTCATTCTTTTCTTCTTCATTCTTCTTGCTAATCTGCAATAATTATTACTTTCTTGGCATCCCATATTTCTATATTTTAAACCAGTTCTTTTACTATATGTTTTTAATTTTTTCTTTACTCCATCATAATCCTTATATCTTTTCATACTGTCTTTTCGTTTATTTAAATATTTTTTTAATTCTTCTAGTTTTTCTACTTCTTCAACTTCACCATCATATTTATATTTTAATGCTTCTACATATTCTATCATTTTTGAATATTCTTTTTGGTAAAACATAGCTTTTAATATATCAGCATCTTCAGCATCTCTTACGTGCGTTACTATTTTTTCTCTTAAATGGTAACTATCGGCTTGGTATATCGCTTTTACTGCTAAAAGTCTTTTTATCCAACTACCTCCGTCACTATTCAATACTCTTAATTCAACTTTACTCATGTCATATTTACTATGTAAGTTTGCATTGGTAATATTCGCCATTTCCTCTCCACTCATATATCCAGCTACATATTCCTTGCCCACTAAAGCATATCTATTTTTTCCTACTTCTTTCCAACCTTCATAAGTCATTCCTAATTTTATTTCTATGTTTCTTACCTTTTTTGGTATCTCTTCGTTTGGATGCTGCTTTTTGTAGTTTTCTATCTGTTCTTCTCGATCTTTTCCTTGTGTATATATCATTATTCCATCTGCTTCTTGGTATATTACAGGGGTTTCTTTTTCTCCTGCTTTTAACTTATCATTTTGATGTGCTTCAACTTTTTCTCTTTCGTATTGTTTTATTTCTTCTCCTAGTTTTTGTACTATATTCCAAACAGCTACTCCACTGATTGATAGACCTGTCATATTATTAATCATTTCAGCACACACCCTAAATGATACTTCTGAAATATTTTTTATTACTAAATCTATTACTCCCCCCGAAACTTGTCCCATTTCTTTTATATTTAGTAGCTCATCTGTTAGGTATACACACTTATTTGTTCCTTCTTTATTTTTTGTTATATATTTTGTTCTTGTATACTCAACTAACCCTGTCTTCGTTTTTATTGTTGTTGTTTCTTTACCTTTATGCCTATATATTGCTGTATCTCTAGTATTCATCAATCTTTTATCATATTCTTCTAACATATTTCTTAATATTTCATTTGCAAATTCACATGCAATTTTAAAAGCAATTTCTTCTAAATCCTTGAAAGTTATTGTTTCTTTTGTTAAAATATTTTCAAACATTAAATACCTCCTGTATTTTTGTTAGTTTCAATCAAATTATACACAAGGTATTTATGTTTGGCTAGTCTTTATTGACTAGTCTTATTTTTTTATTCAATTTTGCCACGAAAAATTTAACTCATATTCTTAATAGTAGTCCATCTGCAAGACCTTGTATATAAATATAATTATTCTCCAAATCATTTAATAAATGTATAGAATCTGCAAATTTTTCTATCTCATCTGCTCCAATTTTATTTACAAGTAATTCATATAACTCATTATATTTTTTATATTTTTCCTTATAATTTTTACTTTGTGCTACCTTTTTAAATGCTAAATTACTTCTCTCCTCAATTAAACTTTCACAATTTTCAATAAACTCCTCAAATTCTTTTTGTTTCATAACACTAAACCTCCTTATTCATTTTTTTATGAAATCATTTTCTGAATTATAATTATAAAATTATTATAGCATACTTTCACTATTTATGAAAGCATAAACTGTAAAAATTAAGGTAAAATTTTTACTAGGTGATAAAAATGAGTTTTAAACATAGTGAAAGATTTAAAAACATTGGAATTAAAATAAGCAAATACAGAAATAAAAAAGGACTAACACAAGAAGAATTAGCAAATAAAGTAGGAATAAGTTATTCATATTTGACTCAAATAGAAGCTCCTAATGTTGTTAAGAAAATGTCATTAGAAGTTTTATATGATATTGCTGACATTTTAAACATTGATATAAAAGACTTATTATAAATATAATATCATTGTCAACAATAACTAATATTGAACAGTTATATGACTTATAATAATTATTAATAAGTATATCAAAAAAGCAAGTAATTGTAATACTTTCACTTGCTCATATAAATTAACTATCTAATTTTTTATAAAATTTTGCTATGTTTTCTTGACTTTCTATATAAAAATAGATTAAAGTATTTTATACATTAAATATATCTAGATATAAAGCATTTTGATTATTTAATATATCTTTTTCATTTTCATTTAGTTTTAAATTTTCTATCATTTCTTTTGTAAAATCCATATCTTTTTTAGAAATATAGCACTTTCTTAAGCTAGGTTCACATTTTGCATTTGTTCCAAAGTAGCCACCTAACATTAACCCGTCTATGCCATTACAAATATTTATTTCAATAATACAAACATCTACCCTACTACTTGTTGGTTTATAGTTTTCCATTACTGCAAATACTATTTCTTCATTTCCTATTAAATAACCCTCTGAATATATTCTTCCATCATGATAATCAATAAATTTTACTTTACAAATATTTTGTTTTTGCTCTAGCTCTAATATATATTTATCAGGTGCAAATTTTTTGGTTCTAAAATTATATGCGTTAAAATAAACATATAATTTATTTGTATTAAATGGATTTTTAGACTTATTATCTTGCATTGTTCTAACAACATTATTTTCATATAAATCTGCTTCATATATTTCTAATGCCTCACATATTTTACTTATATCTTTAACATCTGGTAGAACTTCTCCACTTTCATATCTGCTAACAGTAGCTTTTGTTTTATTTATAATAGTAGCTATATTTTCTTGACTTAAACCTTTTTTAAGTCTATAAGCCTTTAGTCTTTCTCCAAAATCTTTACTATCAAAATCAGACATAACATCTACCTCCTGTATTTAATATAAAAATAGCATAAAAAAATATTAAAATCAATACATATAAAAAATGAAAGTGAAAATATAATTTTAAAGATTTATATTTAAATTTGTAATTTTATGTAAATCATGATATAATATATTTAATACCTATTTTTGGTAAAGTCTTATATATTATATATAATTTACCCTAGCTTAATAAGCTTGATTATTACATAAAATGTAATTCGAGCTTATGGTTAGGCTCGAATTATATATATACAAAAGCCTCCAACATTGGACTTTCTTGTATTTTATGTACTAATAGAAATAGAGACTAAAAAGAAAGGAAGATGTGCTATGAGAAAACAAGTAGCTTACCCACGGAGGCAGCGGAGGTTGTTAAGGCTTAAAGAGGAGATTTAAATAATCTTCTCTTTTTTTCTGTTTATAAATAATTTAAATAAGAGGATTTTTTTGCTTACAAATCAATAAAGTTTTAAATGTTGCATAAAATGTAACATTTTATGAATTTTTATGTTTTATGTCATTTTTTCAAATATTTCCCTAAAAAAATAATCATTTTTAGCCCAAAAGTTGCATGAGGTGTAATTTTTGTTGCATATCATGCAATTTTGACATTTTTGATTAGTTAACATAAAGAAAGTATAATACAAATAGAGTACCGGTAATCTAAATATTTTTTAAGGAGATAAAAAAATATGAAAAGAAAATTTAAAAAATCAAAAAGTAGCAATTTTAAAGAATTTGCTAGACTAAATCATTTAAGTATAAAAAATGTAATTAACTTAAATGATAAAAGAAACTTAAAAAACTTAGATGAATCTGCTTATCAAGCATATTTAGAACACCTAAGTAATAAAGGTGGTGGCTTAAATGAATAATAATGAAATTATAGCTATTTACCAAGAAGTAGGAAAAGAACCTAAAATTCAAAAGATAAAAAATGATATATGCGAATTTGAAAAAATACTAAAACGGAAAAATTACTGTAATTCCTTATGAAGATATAGCAATTATATGTAAAGCAGATAGGAAAAATTTAAAACCTAACATTTATATAAATAGCAAATTTTTAAGTATTGGAGAAAGTATAAGGGGAAATATAATTATTTCTTGTCAAGATAGTAATAATTTTAAATCATTAACTAAAAAACAAGCTATGAAATGTATAGAATTTTTAAAAAGGTCAAGTTTTAATTATGATAACCTTAATACTATTAGAAAATATAAAACTAACAAAATAAGAAAACAATTCATTGCAGAAAAAACTATTGGAGGTAATGAAACAATTTCTACTACAAATAATTTAAGCCAAAATATAAACAATACTGAAGTATTGCAAATGATTTTAGCAATACAAAATGTTATTTTACAATTTATTAAAAATAATGAAAATTAAAGGAGAATTAACTATGGAAGAAATAAATGCACAAGTTGCAGAAAAAATTGATACAGAAGATAAAAAAATAAATATAAATTTACAAAAGCCATTAACTATAGAAGAACTTATGGCAATGGAAAGTATAAAAAGATTAAAAAATCCTTTTATGATGATAGATGTAGTAACTGTCATGAAAGACCTACATATTTGTAAATCAATAGCATATAGGCTATTTCAAAGAGAAGATTTTCCATCTATAAATATAGGAAAAAATAATCAAATAATGTTACTTCCATATATGATATGGAAAATGCAAAAAAGAGTTTAGGAGGGATAACTATGTCAAGACCAAAAGGAAATAAAATAGGTAGTGTGTTTTTTAATAAAAGTAAGGGAAAATGGTTTTGTGAATATTATATTATAGACCCAATTACTCATAAAGAAATTATAAAACAAAAAACTGTAAGAAATGAAGAAGAGGGAAAACAGTTTTTAAATTCTTTACAATATCAAAAAGGAAGTGAAATATTTATTAAAAATAATGGTATACCACTTTCGCAACTTATGAGAATTAATGTTAAAAGAAAACTAGACATGAACTTAATAAAAGAGAGACAATATTCACGAGTAATAAAAACAATTGAAGTAATAGAAAAAAACGATATTGCAAATAAAAAAATAGAAGATGTTACAAGTGATGATATACAAACATTTTTAAATTCTTTAAAAGATTATAGTAATTCATACATAAAAAAGATAATGGAACAATTTACGCAAAGTTATAATTTAGCAATGAATAAAGGGTATATTACTAAAAATCCACTAGTAGATGTTATAAAACCTAGAAGTACAAAGCAAGATAAAGAAGTACGAGCAATGACAGTTGAAGAACAACAAATATTTACAAATTATTTAATGAGCAAAAACATTACAGAAGAGCCATATAAAAATGTATTTCTAATACAAATGTATATGGGTTTAAGAGTAGGCGAAGCTTTAGCTTTAAGAAATGGAGATATAGACTTAAAAAGAAATTTAATAAATGTAAATAAAACATTAACAACAGATAAAAGTGAAAAAGTAATTATGGGAGATACAACAAAAACATATTCTGGACTAAGAGAAGTGCCTATTCCAATATTTATTAAAAATTCTATCATTGAACAAATGAATATTGGAGCAAATAATATGAATAAACAATTATTTTTAAGTTCAAATGGAAGCTACATTGATAACAGAAATGTAAATCGTATTTTGAAAAAGAGACTGGCAGATTTAGGAATTTCTGGAATATCAACACATAGTTTAAGACACACATACGGTACAAGATGCGTTGAAGCTGGTATGAGAGCTGTTGCACTTCAAAGACTAATGGGTCATAAAGACATTTCGGTTACTATGAATACATATACATCAGTATTTAATAAGTACAAAGAGGAAGAACTTGAAAAAGTAAATGAGTATTATATGAATAATCAGATTGTAAATACTGATAATTTATTGAACGAAAATAGTAAATTTATATCAAGTATTTCAAGCGAAAGAGAGGAGAAAGAAATTGAGCAAAACAGATGTTATTAATAGAATAAGTGGTTTAAATGAATATATGTTATCTAATAGTGAAAAAAAGTTATTACTTTTAAAAATTTCTAATGACTATACATATAATAAGGCTATTGCTATTGTAGATAAAAATTATAAGAATAAAGACTGGTATTCTGTAGATGATAAAAATTGTTTTAAGACTTGGGCAGAAGCAGAAGCATTTATAGACGGACTTTGCAAAGGTAAAAATACTGATTTTTATAATCATGAACTGGAAAGATAAATTCATAAAATTGATTAAATTTTATTTAAGCAATTTTATGAATATTGCAGGAAAGGTTTGGAAAACCGGCAATCGGTTTTCCAAGCAAGGTTTTTTAAAAAACTATTTGTAATAGTAGTATTTATTCATGCTACTAATAAATAATTGCAAAAAATTTTAAAAAATCTTGCATAGGGGTCATTAGGGGCAAAGCCCCTAATCATACAGAACACTTTTAAAAAAGTGTTCTAGTATGTTATAACACTGAATTGTTCCTCTTTTTTGGACTTAATAATATGAATTATAACATAAGTAAAGTCTACAAAGAAACTTCTTAAAATGAGAAAGGAGTAAAAAGTGAGTTATGCAATAATTAGAAATACAAATTATAAAATAAAAAACTTGTCTGGAATATATAGACATATAGAAAGAAAAAATACTAATTATTCAAATAAAGATATTAACAAAAATAATTTTACTAAAAACTACTCAATTAAGACTTGTAATACAACATATCAAAAAGTATTTAAAATATTAAAGGAAAAATATAATTTAAAAGGTCAAATAAAATCTGTTAGTAATATAGCCTGTGAATTTATTATAACTTCTGATAAAAACTTTTTTGATAGCATTGGAGAAGAAGAAACAAAGAGATATTTTCAAACTGCATATAAATTTGTAGCAAATTACAAAAATCTAGGAGAACAATATATTTTGTCTGCAAAAATACATAATGACGAGACTACTCCTCATATGCATTTAGTGTTTATTCCAGTAGTACATACTAAAGATAAATGCGGAAATAAAATTGATAAAATCGCTTGTAGTGAATATTGGAAAGGAAAAGACAGTTATAAAAGATTACAAGATAATTTTTATTCATATATGATAAAAGCTGGGTTTGATTTAGAGCGAGGAAATTCAAAAGGAAATGAACATATACCAATAGAAAAATTAAAACAAATTACAAATTATGAAATGCAAGAAATATTTAAAAGTAATGAAAATTTGGAACAAGAAAAAACAACAAATGATATTGAAGTTATACGAGAAAATTACAAAAGAGTAATTAGTAAATATAATACACTTGCTAAGAGATATACAAGAGTAAAAAATATAGTAGATGAAGCAATGTATAAGACCGAAAAAATACAACAAGAAAATTATATTTTAAAAAGAAAAACTAGAGATTTAGAACAAGAAATTTTAAAACTAAAAGACTATATAAATAAATCTTTCGAATATGTTAGTTTATTATTTGATTTTTCAAAAGAAAGATTAAAACGATTAGTAAATTCGTTTATAGAAACAGTTAATTTAAAAGATAAATAAAAAGTAATGAATAATTTTATATAATTTTGTCTAGGAAAAGTCTAGGAAAAACTCCATGAAAAATTGATGTAGCTCTTGATACATAAGCAATACATGAATTTAGTTTTTCCTAGACACTTTTTTTGGACTGTCTAGGAAAAACTCTAGGAAAAACCCCATAACGCTGTATTTATGCAAATAATTTCAAATAATCTTAAATAGGAAAAATGCCTATTTATTAAGGTTTTTGATAACTTTGAATAATTTTGAATAAAAATAAAAAGTGCTGAAACTCGCTTGTTTCAACACTTTTTTGGTCGAGGCGACAGGGATCGAACCTGCGACCTCATGGTCCCAAACCACGCGCGCTACCAACTGCGCTACGCCTCGAATTATTTAATACTTATATAATATAACACACTTTTTTCATTTTTGCAAGTTTTTTTAATATTTTCTATTGAATATTTTTAATTTTCACGATATAATTATATTGTTATGCACCAGTAGCTTAGCTGGATAGAGCACTCGGCTACGAACCGAGAGGTCGGGGATTCGAATTCCTCCTGGTGCACCAAATTATAAAGCTATATAAGTATTGATATATCAGTACTTATATAGTTTTATTTTTATATAAATAATGCAATAGTAATGCAATAAAATTTAATTGATTTTTTTTAGTTCTTGCTCCATAAAATCATTAGAAACAGATGTGTAAGTATTGTAAGTAATAGAACTGCCATCAACATGCCCAACCAAAGTTTGTAATACTTTAAAATTCATTCCTTTTTCTACGCATCTTGTAATAAAAGTATGTCTTAATCTATGAGAGTGGATGGAACTGTTTGTAATGTCATATTTTTTGTTAATTCTCTTGAGATATGAATTTATTTCGCTAGGTGTTATGTAAGTATTGTTTTGAATATCCCAAAACAATAATCCATTTATATTAGAAGTTTTATAACTTAAAATTTTCAATATAAGCTGTTTTACATTACTATTCATAGGAAAAGTTCTTTTTCCATTATCAATGCCCATAAATTTCTTATAAGTTTTTGTATGTTCACCCATTATAATTTTATGGTTTTTATCTTGAGTAAGAGTTCTATAAACAGTAAGAGTATTATTTTTTAAGTCAACACAATCATTACTTAATGCTAATACTTCACCAATTCTCATACCTGTATAAAGCTGTAATAATATTATATCTCTATATTTATGGTTATATTCTTGATTATTTAATACATTTATTAATTTACATTCTTCATCAACTGACAATGCTTCAATTTTCTTTTCTGGCACTTCTGATACAGGTTTAGATAATGTTTCATCTAACATTATATTGTATGGTATCTTACGCCTTGAATATGCAATTTGAAATGTTTTACTTATACAAATCCATATTTTTGATATTACATTATTAGAATATCTACGCAAATTTTCTTTACTATCTTCAATATCTTCAATTGTAACTTTTTGAATAGGTTTATTTATAAAGTTAGTACAGGTTTTTTCTATTTGTTTAATTGTTTCTAATTCTCTGCCATAAGACCTATCAGAAGTAATTCCATCTTTGTGTTTTTGTTCAACATGTTTTTTTAGTATATTTATAAAACATTCATTATTCTTTTCAATATAGGTTCCTTGATTTATAGAACTAAGGATATTTCTAAACCTATCTTTAAAATCTCCTATTTTTTCATTTTTCTTTTGATAAACTGAATGCCTTTTTCCATTTACAACATATTGGCCAACATATAATCCAGTCTTACTAGATTTATAAATTGTTCCTTCACCATTGCCTTTTTCTTTATTCTTTTGATTTCTTTTTTCTTTGTTTTCATTCATAAAAAAATACCTCCTAAACAAGTTTTTGCTGCTTGAAAAAGGTATTTTATTTTGGTATAATAAAAGTACCTTACAAGCGATTTTCGTTTGTATTCGAGATAGATAATGTATGAAGTTTGGCGACAGAGTACATTATCTATTTTTATATAAAAAAATGAGAGAGTTCACAATGAACTCTCCAAAATCTTCTTATGACCGCCATATTATTTACATAATATGAGGCTAAATCTAATTAGATTATACTATATAATATGTTCATTGTCAAATAAAATATTCAATTTTTTAAAATTCGTGAAGTGAAAATTTATTTTGTAAATAATTTTTTTATCTTTTCATCTATTAAGTCTAAACTTTCATCAGATAAATGAATTCCTGATAATATTGGAGTTTTAAAAATTCGTTGCTTACTAATAGTTGTTATTTGATGAATATAAGCAATGCTACCATGTTTCATTCTTGTAATTTCTTTTTTTATCTTTTGCAAGTAATCTAATTGCTTTAACAATGTTTTTACCTTTAATGGATTCGTGTCTAAATTTTTAAGTTCATCCAATTTTTTCTGAAAATTTTCGCTTTCATTTTCATATTTGTTCATTAAAAGCAAAAATACTTCATCACCAAGATTTATACAAGTGGTTTCGTTATATGTTTTATCTTCTTTAGCAGAAGATAAAGGAATAATATTTAATGCTCCAGAGTATGGATTATCATTTTTGTTTATTACTACACAATAATGTAATCCTCCTAGTTCTGTACCAACATTAAAACCAAGATTAACTTTAACAATATCTCCACGTTTAAAAGTTTTTAAAGTAGTTGTGTCAAAAAAGTTTTCATTATCATGATAATCTGAAAAATCTTTAATCCAATAAGCTAATAAGTGACTTTTTTTATATTCTTTTAATTCAATATGTTTATTAAAAGAAGAATCTAATCTTTTTAAAGCACTATTTTTATGTGCAATAGCTTCGCTTTTTTCTTCTCCTATTATTGTTTGACCGTCAATTGGTTTATTTTCTTGCGCATTGTTTAGTTCATTTTGTTCCATATTTATTTTCTCCTTTTAATTTACATCTGTAATAGCACAGATAACTTTTCCTATAATTTCTACTTTTATTTTTTTAGGATTATATATTTGAACTTGATGTTCTGGGTTAGAAGACATAGGTTCTAATATAACTAAATTTCCTTCTTGCTTAAATCTTTTTACGGTTGCATCATCTCCGTTTACCCTAATAACACCAATTTGACTATTTTCTAATTCTGGTTGCTTTTGTACTAATAATAAACAACCATCTGGAAATTTTAAATTCATACTATCTCCAATTACTCTAAGAAAAAAGTAATCATATCCAGCTTGTATTTTAGAAGAAGGAGCATACATATATCCTTCTATATTTTCTACTGCCAAAATAGGTAGTCCAGCACTTATTTTCCCTAATACAGGATATTTTTGAGGAACATCAGCAGTAGGAAATATATTACTATCCGATTTTCTATCAATTTTTTCTTCAACTAAATCTGATTTTCTTATATTAAAGTAATTTGCTAGTAATTCTATTTTATCAATGCGTGGATATATATTTCCATTATACCAGTCTGTAAGTGTTGAATATGGTATTTGCAAATCTTTACATATATCGATTCTATCTTTTTTATTAATAGACATATAATATCTTAAATTTTTTGAAAAAATTTCTTTATTTCCTAAATCACTCATTTCTGCCTCCTGCAACAATTATACGACTTAACCGTAAAAAAGTCAAGAAAAAAAACAAAAAATTACGGAAAAACTATTGACAACGATTAAACCGTGATATATAATCAAAACACAATAACGATTTAACCGTAACAAAGAAGGAGGAAAAAACAGTGCAATTTACATTAAAAGGACTTAGAAATAATAAAAATGAAACACAAGAACAAACTTCAAAAGCAATAGGGGTAAGTATTGAAACATGGGCAAATTATGAAAAGGGAATAACTTTTCCAGATGTACCTACAATTAAGAAAATAGAAGGACATTTTAATATTAGCTATGATATGATTGATTTTTTATGTCAAAACAAAACGGAAAAACCGTAAAACAAAATAAAGAATAAGGAGGAAAGTATGGAAAAAGAAAAATTAAATGAATTTGAAAAGATTGTAAAACCAGTAAGTAATTTTATTAGAAAAAAATATGACATGCATACAACAGTAATTATTACAGATTCATCTGCAAAAATTGTTAGAGATGATATTGGAATACCAATAAAATACGACTAATCCTTATTGAATTAGCCATATAAATATTAATTGATTTTAGAGTATCTATGTTGCTTATCTAATACTGAAAGAGCAGAACCTAAAGAAGGTGAATTTATAAAATCTTGATATTCGGATTTACTAACATCAAAATATTGATAAATTGCTCCATCTTTGAATTCTACTTCTAATGTATTATTTTCCCAACCAACACTAGAAATTCTAGACGAACTAACTGATTGCCTATTCAATATAATCACCACCTTTCGACAAAATTATAACATAGGTGGAAAAAATATACAATTTTAAAACTAAGAGCAGGAGAAAAGTATGGAAAAACAAAACACAATTTCATTATTACTTATACAAATCGCTATTATATTAATTTCTGTTGCAACAATTATTAACACATTTAAAATATCAAAATTAAAAGAAGAAATAATATCACTTAATTATAGTTACAATGAGAGTAATGAGAGTAATTACAACAGTAGTAATAGATAAAAATATATTAATTATTGCAGAATGTTTTACAAGCCAGTTGTAAAATTGCTTACATCTTGAAGTTTTATGTTGTTTGACGTATTTACTAGAAAGTTTTTCATATAGTTCTAAATTACCATCATTTTTAGCTTTAGTTATTTTTTCTTGAGAAACTTTATTAAAAGACATAATTATCACCCAAGCAGCATTATAACATAAATTGAAACAAAAGTAAGCAAAACTGCAAATGAAAATTGAGGAGTAGGAGAGAATATGGAAGAATTTATAAAAAATAATTGGGGTTATATTTTAGGAATTGCATTAAGTCCTATTACTTGGAGAATTTTCAAAACATTCAAAAGCACAATAAATAAAAAAGATGCACCAAAAAATAGCAGTAACACTAATCACAGTTAAAACATATTGCATTTGCAACAATAGACTGAAACAACCAATTATTAAAGATTTCCATATAACTTTTACCTCACTTTTGAAGTAATTATACAAAATTTTAATAAATAAGTAAAGGAGGCGATACAATGGAAAAATTATTAGAAGAGCAACAGAAAACGAATGAGTTACTACAACGATTAGTAGATAAAGAAACAAGAGAAAATGAATTACTTACAATAGAACAAGTGCATAAAGAGTTTGATATTGGACTTAACAAAGTAAGAAATATGTTTAATGATCCAGAATTACCAGTACAAACTTATACAGTACCTTTTAAGGTAAAAAGAAAAGCTGTGGAAGATTACTTTAATACAAGACATGATTATTTATGTGAAAAATAGAAAGGAGTTGATACAAATGAGTAAAAAACAGAAAAAAGTAATCAAAGAAGCAATATTCAGTATGCTATTTGGACTAGCTTGGGCAGTATTTTTTAGTTTAGGATTTTAGAAAGGAGGGATAGATATGTTATTTAGAAAAACAAAAGAACTACAAAGCTTAGTAAATGCAAGTAGAAAAGCATTGACAGATGCAGAAAAAAAGATAGAAGATTTAAAACATTTAAGATTGCAAGAACAACGCAACAATGAACTTATCTTAAAAGAAAATGCAAAATTAAAAGCTAAAATAGTAGATTTAGAAAACAATGTAGAGTTTTTAGCTAATAATTTAAGTGCTAAAAAAAGAGAGCTAGTAGGAATTGGAACTCACGACTAACTCTAATAATTCAATAAAAATATATGAACTCTGTATTTATTTTAGCATAAACAAATAAGAAGTCAAGAGTTTAAGGAGAAATTTTATGATAACAGATTATACGTCAAGTGAAAAGTTAAATGCAATTATGAGAATAGTAAATATAATTTATTCTTACACAAGCCCTTAATGTATAACT
>CANQCT010000037.1 GCA_947589835.1 uncultured Clostridia bacterium | reverse complement strand
GAACCAGTCATTAAACTTCCTAACGCACCACTTTTTACAAATTCTTCTTTTATATTGTCTACTAACTTTATTTCTTGCATAACTTCTTCAAATACATTGTGTAAATTTTTTGCGATTTTTTGTATGTCATTATTTTTTAATCCATTAACAAGTTCATTTGTGTCATCAATTTGAACTGTTTGATTTTTTTTATCTATTCTGTCATACATCTCCTTTGTATTGCAAGAAATGTTAGGCTTTATAATAACTACATAATATTTAAAATTAGTATTTATAATAGTTATTTTATCCCCTATTCCTTCAGCCACTATAGCTCTATTATAAAGACATGGTATTACATCTGCACCCAAACTTTTTCCAATATCCTCAATTTCCTTTTTTGATAATCTCAAATTAAATAGTTTGTTCATACATAAAATAAAACTTGCACAGTCTGTACTGCCACCTCCAAGCCCTGCCTGCATTGGAATATTTTTATTTAGTATTACTTTAATTCCTGTAATATTTTTATATTTTTCTTGTAATTTTTTATATGCTTTATAAATAATATTATCTTCATTATTGAGACTTTTTATATTAGTTTGCAATTCAATATCATTACTATCTGTTTTTCTTATATATATTTCATCATAAAAATTAATTTTTTGAAATACTGATTTTATATTATGATAATTGTCTTGTCGTTTATTTAATACTTCTAAATTTAGATTTATTTTCGCTCTTGCTTTTGCATATATATCTTCCATAGATTTATCTCCCATTTTTATTTCTTACATTCTAGCTCAATTATCATTTATTTGCAATTAAATATAATATCCTATATTTCAATGACTTTAAAGCAAAAATACACCGAAGTGTATGCACTCTGCATATTATCTGCAAAAAAGCACTTTTTGTAGAGCATTAGAAATAATTATACTATCCTTACAGTTAGAATGATTTCAAAATTATTTAAGGTTAAGCACAGCCACACACTCCACATGGCTCGTATATGGAAACATATCTACTGGCTGAATTTTCTTTACTTCGTACTTTTCTTCTAACATTTTTAAATCTCTTACCATAGTTGCTGGATTACAACTAATATATACTATTCTTACAGGCTCTGTTTTTATAATATTAGCAATGGTTGTATTATCTAATCCTCTTCTTGGTGGATCTACAAATATAACATCAGGCTTTCCGCTTCTAGAAATAACTTCTTCTAATGTTTTTTCTACATCTCCACATAAAAACTCTATATTTTGTATATTATTTAGTTTTGCGTTTTCCTTTGCATCATTTACAGCATCTTCAACAATTTCAATTCCATATACTTTTTTTGCTTTATTAGATGCAAAAATACCAATTGTTCCAATTCCACAATATAAATCTAGTACTGTTTCATTTCCGGTTAAATTAGTAAACTCTATTGCTTTATTATACAATATTTCTGTTTGTATAGGATTTGTTTGATAAAACGACATTGGAGATATTTTAAAAGTATATTCTCCTAATTTGTCGTAAATATATCCATCTCCATACAAAACAGCATTTTTGTTACCTAATATTACATTTGTATTTTTGTTATTTATATTTTTTATAATTGTTTTTAGCTCATATTGCTGTAGCTTTTCATTATTTTCAAACTCTTCTTTTATTGTATTTACTAATTCATTTTCTTTTGGTAAATTTTCTCCATTATTTACTAAAATGCACATTACTTGTTTTGTTTTTATTCCTATTTTTATAACAATATGTCTTATAAAACCGATTACAAGTTTGTTCATTATATACAAAAATATTATTTTCTTTTATAAATTCTATAATTTTTTTTGCTATAATTTCAGAAACTGGATTTTGTATAAAACAATTTTCTATTTCAATTATTTCATGACTTCTTTTAGCAAAAATGCCAACAATAGGCTTATTTTCTTTGTTTAACCCTACTGGGTATTGAGCTTTGTTTCTATAATGCATAGGACTTTTCATTCCAATAGTTTCTTCTACATTTAATTTTGCTTTTAATGTTTTATTAACTAAATTTTGAACCATATTTTGTTTCATTTTTAATGTAGTATTATATTCAATATGCCTTAAGGTACAACCGCCACATCTTTTATATGTAGCACAGTCCGATTCTTTTCTTGCTGGTGATTTTTCTAAAATTTCTATTATTTTTCCAAAAGCATGTGAAGCGGTTACTTTTAAAATTAGAATTTTGCACTTTTCACCTTTTATTGCACCTTGAATAAAGATAGTGTATCCATCTATCTTTGCAATTCCTTCACCTTCGTAGCCATTATCTATAATGCTTACAATATATTCTTTATTTTTTTCAACAGGTATTTCCATATTTTTTCCAATCTTTTTTTATTTACTTTATCACTATAAATCAAAAAAATCAATAATTTTATTGTTACTAATTAATGGTTTTATGGCGGTAAATTTTATTTATGAAAAATGCGAAGTTTGTTTTATTTATGAAAAATGTGAAGTTTGTATTGACATTAATTAATAAAATGTGTTACAATAATAAACGTAGCAAAGATATGCGGATGTGGCGGAACTGGCAGACGCGCTGGTCTTAGGAACCAGTGCCAACGGCGTGGGGGTTCGAGTCCCTTCATCCGCACCATAAAGGTTGAAATTTAAACAATTTCAGCTTTTTTTATTTTTATTTAACATTATTTAAAAGTATTGGTATTACTGGCTTTTGTGTTTTTTCGTTATTCAATCTATTTTCAAAATTATTTAAAATTATTCATTATTTTTTGACTTTTGCACGGAATATGCACGGGTGATTTGCACGGAAAACACTAAAATTTAAAAAAATACGCAAAAATTTACAAAAAATGTTAATTTTAGTTACTTCCTGCACGGAAAATTTAAGTAATTAAATTCAGTAAAGTCAATACTTGTAGAGTTTCCGTGTAAAGCATTTGCACGGAAAATAGAAAAAACGAGATTGCAAAAAATACAATCTCATTTATTTAGTAAGTCCTTGTATAAACAAATTTACTAGCCTTTTTAGCCTTTCTTTTGAAAAATCAAATAATAAACTAACATATTCTAAAGTTTTATCAATATAATCTTTAAGTTTAACAATTTCATTATTCAAATTTATGTTTTCACGTTTTAAGTTATAATTTTCTTGTTGTATTTTTTGAGTTTTATACATTGTTTCATCAATTATATTTTTAACTCTAGTATATCTTTTTACAAGTGTATTATATTTACTAATTACTCTTTGGTAATTTTCTCGCATAACTTCAATATCATTTGTTATTTTTTCTTGTTCTAAATTTTCATTACTTTTAAATATTTCTTGAACTTCATAATTTGTAATTTGCTTTAATTTTTCTATTGGTATATGTTCATTTCCTTTTGTATTTCCACGTTCTAAATCAAACCCAGATTTTATCATATATGCATAGAAGTTATCTTGCAATCTTTTATAACTATCTTTTCCTTTCCAATATTCACTACAAGCAATTTTATTTACTTCTTTTCCGTTTTTATCTTTTGTATGTACTACTGGAACGTATACAAGATGCATATGTGGGGTGCTTTCATCATTATGTACTTTAGCAGACAAAATATATTGTTCACCTAAGTTTTTGTAATTTGCTACAAATTTATATGCTGTTTCAAAATATCTTCTTGTTTCTTCTGGTCCAATTTTTTCAAAGAAGTCTTTATCAGAAGTAATAACAAATTCACAAACTATATTACTAACTTTTTTAATTTGTCCTTTTAAATTATATTTTTCTTTTAATATTTTAAATGCATTTTGATATGTTGTATTGCAAGCCTTAATTGAATAATTTTTTATAAGACTATTTTTGTTTATTTCTTTATTTGAATAATTAGTATTTTTTCTCTCATTATGTCTATATATAAGTCCTAATTGTCCTATTTTATAGTTTTCATTTCTAATTATTGCATAACTCACATTAAAATTCCCCCTTTATATTTTATTTTAGTTTATCTAAGCAAGGCTACGTAAGCTTTTGCTTATGTTCTAATTCTTATTAATTTTGCTGATATAACACGAATGAAAAAGTGTTGTAACATACTAGAACACTTTTTTCAAAAGTGTTCTGTATGATTAGGGGCAAGCCCCTAATGACCCCTTGCAAGATTTTTTGGGATTTTTTGCACTTATTTATTAGTATTATAAATAAGTGTTACTATTGTAAATAATCTTACTTAAAAATCTTGCTTGGAAAACCTAAATAGGTTTTCCAAACCTTTTCCTTTCAATTTCCTTTGCTTTTTCATCATATATATCTTTAATTAAGTTATTATTTTTTGTAAGTAGATTATCTACATTTGCAGTTTCATTATTAATGTAAGAATTATCTATTTTTTCACAGTTCTTTTTAATATCTTTTGTGTATTCTGGATAACGAATTTTTATACTTTCAAAGAAATAAGGAGCATAAGAGCAACTAAATATTTCACCTATATTGTATTCTTTTGACATTTTTCCGTTTTCTATATCTTCTTCGCTGTCATACATACAATTATTCCACATACTAAAAGCTAGTCGTGTTACTTTTTTACTTGTTTCAGTTTGAAAAGCGTTGTTTATAGAATTGATATTTATTTCTCCCTTTTGCATATTAAATATTTTTTCAAAATTATTTCTTGTAGTAGAGCATATACCTAAGGTATATATTAAAGACCTATAATACGCATCAGCTTTTTTATATTGCTTTAAAATTTCCATTTTATCTTTATAAAAGTCTTTATGTTCTTTATCCATAAAATTTATTTTATATTCTTTACTCAATTTCTCTTTCCTCTCTTTCTTTATTGGTACTATCTATTAAATTTTTGTTTTCTACAAGTAGATTTTCTGCACTTACAATTTCATTATTCATATAATAATCATTAACTTTTTGAAGCTCTGCTTCCTTATACTTATTAAAAACAGAAGTATATGTATTTAGTGTTATTGATACATCAGTATGTCCCATTAGTCTTTGAAGTGCAACTGCTCTCATTCCTGCCTCGATACATCTGGTACCATAGGTATGTCGTAAACTATGTGATGTAATGCCTGTTATTTCCATTTTTCCTAGCAAATCTTTTAATTTTCTATTAACACTATTTGGTCTTACAAAATTCCCCTTTTCATCTAAGAATAACTGATCATCTTTATTATTTTTTGCAAGCATCATTTGGGTAATTATTTCATTTCGTATAAAAACTGGAATAGGTACTTCTCTAATTCCTGCATAAGTTTTTGTTGAATTTCCCATTATAATTTTATTATTTTTGTCTGTAGTTAAAGTTTTAGTCACTGAAACTAAATTCTTTTGTAAGTTTATATCCGTACTTTTTAAAGCTAATACTTCGCCAATACGAAGTCCTAAATACATTTGAAGTAAATATATAACTTTGTATGGTTCATTTGTAATAGATGTATTCATTAAGTAATTAGTTAGTTTTTGTTGTTCTTCAACTTCTAAAGCTCTAACAATTTTACTAGGTTTAGTGCTTTTGGGGCTTATAACATCAAACATTGGATTCCTAGTAATGTACCCTTTATTAGTTGCTTCTTTAAAGGTTTGAGCTAGTTGCTCTTTAACTTTTTTTATTGTAGAATTACTATAATCTTTTAAAGTAGACAAATAACTTTGTATTTCATTGCTTGTGATTTCATTTATATTTTTATTTGCTATAGGTGTTTTTTCAATTTTTTTAATAGTTTCTATAAGTCTATAATAGGTTCTTTCTCCAATTAGGTTTAAGTCCAACTTTTTCTGTGCACTTTCTCGCATAAGCTGATGTAATGTTATACCGTTATTTTGAATAAATAGCTCATTTCCTTTTTGGTATTGAATACTTGTTAAAAAGTCTTTGGCTTCTTGTTCTGTTAAAAAAGACTTTGTTTTTCTAGTTTGTTCGTAAGTATCTTTTTGATAAATATAATATACGCATCTCCACCTTTTATCTTTTTTATCATAATAAACACTGCCAATTTTTTCTTTTTTGTTTTTTTCCATTATAATCACCACCTAAACTCTTTTACTCATTTTCCATATTAAGTAGGCAAGTAGCATTACTTGATTATTTTTTCCTACATTAATTGAAGGAAAGTCAGCTCTTCTAAATGTTTTGTATGCCACAGTTTCGCAGATATTTAAATCACGCATAACATCTTTTACAGTAAGCATTATAAATGGATTTTTTACTCTTCTTATTGTATCTATTGCCATTCTTTGTTCTGGTGTTAATACTTCTTTTGTTTCAATTATTATATTTTTAGTTTCTATGTTTTTAATTTCATCTGATATTTTTCCACTTAAATTATTTAATTCTTCCATATTCTTTCCAACCTTTCTTATTTAATTTTCGCTATTTTTAATAAATTGTAAAATAGCATTCTGTATTGCTAAAATCATTTGCAATGTTTCAGCATTATTTTGGCTTAAATTGTTTGTAGTAGAAGTTGCATCATCATCTCCAATAGTTTTTTCTGCAATGAATTGTTTTTTTACTTTGTTAGTTTTATATCTTTTAATAGCATCAAAATTATCATAGTTAAAACTTGATCTTTTTAAAAATTCTAAACATTTAATAGCTTGTTTTTTAGTTAATGATTTAAAAGCATTATTGCTTTGGCAAGAAATGATGATATTTCCTCGTATACTTTCACCAATGCTTAAAAATTTGCTATTTATGTATATGTTAGGCTTTAGATTTTTTCTATCTGCTTTACATATAACTGATATATCTTCATAGGGAATTACATCAACTTTTCCGCCTAGTATATTTTCAAATTCGCATATATCATTTTTTATCTTTTGAATTTTAGGTTCTTTTCCTACTTCTTGATAAATAACTACAATGTCGTTATTATTCATTTAAATCACCGCCTTTGTTATCTAGATGTTCTAAATATGCTTGATAAGCAGACTCATCTAGGTTTTTTAAGTTTCTTTTATCATTTAAGTTAATTACATTTTTTATACTTAAATGATTTAGTCTAGCAAATTCTTTAAAATTGCTATTGTTTGATTTTTTAAATTTTCTTTTCATTTTTCTTTATCTCCTTAAAAAATATTTGAATTATCGATAACCCATAGGGCTTAAGCTTGATTTAATGATAACTCGATATAACCTTAAAAAGCTCAAAAGCATAAAGATGCCAAAGAAAAGATAAAAAAGATAAAAGATGCATAAAAAAGCTGAAAAATACACCTTCAAAAAGACTTTGAAAGTGTATAAAAATCAATGTTTTATAAGGCTTTAAAATTAAGTTTACGTTAAATAATGCCCAAAAAAAATAAACCTTTGAATTATAGCTATTAACTATACTTCAAAGGTTTTATTAAATTTATTTATTCTTCAAAATCTTCCTTATTTTCTACATCTATATACCATATATTTATTTTATTCATATCTTCAAATTCTCTTTCTGTTATTTTTAAATCTTCAAACATTTTATCTGTAAATTCTATATCTTCTTTAGATATAAAACATTTTCTACAGCTAGGCTCATATTTTCCATTAGTACAAAAGAAAACACCACGCATTAGTCTATCTATTCCATTTGCTATATTAACATTAACTTGTGAACACTCTAGTCTTGGACTAGTTGGCTTATAATTGTTAAATTTTAAAAATGCCATAAAATTGTCTGTTTCAATATGACCAGTTAAGTATACTCTATTTGTTTTGTAATCTACCATTTCTATTGCACAATAGTTTTGCTTTGGAATTATATTTATTTTAAATTTACATTTATCAAATTTTTTAGAAGTAGGGTAATAGCCATTATAATAAATGTATAATGTTTTTGTACCAAAGGGATTTAAGCTTTCATCATTACTAATATGCTCATTAGAACTAAATAATTGATATTCTTCAATTTCTAATTCTCTGCATAGTAAAAATATTTGCTCTGCATCTGGAATAAGTTTTCCACTTTCAAATCTACCAATAGTTGTTGCATTTTTTCCAATTGCCACAGCTAAATTCTCTTGACTTAACCCTTTATCTTTTCTAAATTTTTTTAATCTTTCTCCAAATTCTATTTTATTAAATTCAGCCAATTAAACCACTTCCTTTAATATATATAATTATAGCATTTTTTTACATTTTTTTCAAATTGAAGAAATCGAATAGCTAATGTAATTTGCATAAACTTGAATTTTACATAAAATTATGGTATAATTAATATAACTTTATAGTAAAAAGAATGGCTCTTAAAGTCTTAATATTTAAATCCATTCCGCAAGCGTAATGCTTGATGTTCGATGTTAACATCTAGGCATTGCGATTGCCTAGATTTTTATATATGAGATTTTAGCTTTGCTTATTCTCACACATAATAGACATTGAATTTTTACTAAAAGAATTTATATGCGGGAGAATAAGCGAATGAAACATCTATTGTGTGTAGGTGGACGGTAGCCCAGGTGGGTAGTTTCCATTTTTCAAAAGCCATTCGGCTTTTGGGGGAGCAATTCCCCCAAAATTCTATATATAATATTGAGATTATCTAAAAATTAGATTATAATATAGTTAATTATTCTAAACTAATCGCAATAGTTTAGTTTAATTATAGCTTTAAGGAATTAAGACTTAAAGCACAAAACACGGGGTTTCGCTTATTCTCCCGTGTTATTTTTTTATTTAAAAATATGCGCTATATGCATTATTTTGTTAAAAGTTATAGTTTTTATCATAATTTTCCATTAAAAGATAATAAAACAAATAATTTATATGTGGAAAATCTGCTTTATATGCATATTTTACTGCATATAAAGCAGATTTTATATTTTTGAATTGTTTACATAATTCTGTTATACTTGGACTATAATAAATTTAAAACTTATATGAATAATTACTTATAAAATCATTTTTGGGGGAATTATGTATGAAAGGAATTGATAATAAACAAGTTATAATTATCTTTAATGTTCTGCGTTCTTTAGGTTTAAATACTAGTCTTAGAGGCACAAAGTATCTTAATAAAGCAATTCAAATAATGATAATATCTAATAATGAATTTATTATAATAGAAGATATTTATAAAAATATTGCAGACAGTTATAACAATATAACCCCAAAGCAAATAAAAAATGATATTTCGTATGCTTTAAACAGCAGAGCAGAAGAAAAAACAATAAAAAATTTTGAAAAAGTTTTTGGATTTGAATATGATGAATATTTATTTACTAATAAAACTATTATAGAAGAAGTTTCTCGTGTAGTTAGTTAATATATAATTTATTAAAAAAAGGAATGTTTTTTATGCCACAAATTCAAATTAAAATTCCCCAGAATTTTATTTCAATTTGTGGCATATTGTGTATAAATAAGTTGTATGTATCATTTGTCAGCTTTGCTAGACTTCGTCTAGCTAAAGCTCACAAATGCTTTATATCTGTGTTAGTTGACTAGTGAAAAAAAGTATTTGACAAAATTATCAAAAGTGTGTATAATAAATTTAAGAAATGAGAAACCACGAAAGTGGTTGCCCTATTGCAAGATTTAAATAGCCATTCTCTCAGACAAAGCAGAATGGTTATTTTTTATTGCCTATGTAGTAAAAAACAAATGATGATTAACAAGGCAAGGTTTATAAGAGTTGTTCCTATCATTCCATAGAACAATAGGTATGTAATTATTACTAAAGCTTCTCCCATTGCTAACCACCCCCATATATCAGTCTCACAAGCTATAAAAGCTGTGGAGTAGTTTGTAACATCAAAGAGTAAAAGGGGCAACACACTCCGCTATTCTCATTTCATTTAACAATATACTACAAGTTTAACTAAAATGCAAGTAAACAAAACATACTTTTTGAATAATTTTCTATCATTTTTTGGCAATATTTAAAATTATTTATTGATACCTTATTTGCACGGCATGTGCACGGAAAAAATTTCACAAACGCATTAAAATAGCCACTTTTATAGTTTTGCGCTTTAACATCCGCACCACTAAGAGTTGAAATTTAAACAATTTCAACTTTTTTTATTTTTACGTCAAAAAAACCATTCCCCACTTTCTTTTGAAAAACTTGAAATTTCACAAAAAATGTTTTATAATTAAATTAATTAATCTAACTAGTCGTAATAGTTTAGGTTAATTATAGCTTTAAGGGATTAAGACTTAAAGCAAAAAACACGGGGTTATGCGTATTCTCCCGTGTTATTTTTTTGCTCAAATATGCACTATATGCATTATTTTGTCAAAATTTATAGTTTTTATCATAATTTTCCATTAAAAGATAATAAAACAAATAATTTATATGTGGAAAATCTGCACATCGTGCATATTTCATTGCACAATATGCAGATTTAATATTTTTGAACTGTTTACATAATTCTGTTATACTTAGACTATAATAAATTTAAAACTTATATGAATAATTGCTTATAAAATTATTTTGGGGGAATTATGTATGAAAGGAATTGATAATAAACAAGTTATAATTATCTTTAATGTTCTGCGTTCTTTAGGTTTAAATACTAGCCTTAGAGGCACAAAGTATCTTAATAAAGCAATTCAAATAATGATAATAACTAATAATGATTTTATTATATTAGAAGATATTTATAAAAATATTGCAGACAGTTATAACAATATAACCCAAAAACAAGTAAAGAATGATATTTCGTATGCTTTAAACAGCAGAGCAGAAGAAAAAACAATAAAAAATTTTGAAAAAGTTTTTGGCTTTGAATATGATGAATATTTATTTACTAATAAAACTATTATAGAGGAAGTTTCTCGTGTAGTTAGTTAATGTACAATTTATTAAAGAAAACGGAATGTTTTAAGAAAAAACTTAAAATAATATGTATTTTTTACTTTTTAATAAAATACTTCTGCCACAAATTCAAATTAAAATTCTAGCGAATTTTATTTCAATTTGTGGCAGTCTGTATGAATAATCAGTAAATAGCATTTGTCAGCTTAGCTAGACTTCGTCTAGCTAAAGCTCACAAATGCTTTATAGACTTTATAGAAATTTATAATTGATTATTTAGATTTGTATTTTAACCCTTGAATAGCTTTATCTATTAAATTTATTTGCTCGTACTTACTTCAGGATTAGAATATACACCTGTTTTTAAGTTTAAATTATTATAATATTTTCCTTCATACTTTTTTGTTTGTATTCTAAGTTTACTAACTGCTCTTAATTGATCTATTTTACAATATGAAAATCCTTCAAAATTTTCTATTTCGCCAATATCAATAATTACATCAGATTCATTTTCTTTACTTGTTAATGGTGCAACCAATACAGTGCCAACATTTGGCCTTGAATATAAAACAACCGCTGGATGAGAATGATTTAATTCTTGTCCAATATTAACACCAAAATCTACCCAAACAACTTGTTTTCTTGTTACATATGGCACATAATTTAATTTTTCATTTTTATTAACTTTATTTAATTTATATATTTGTTCAACAAACCATTTTTCTAATTCTTGTCGCTGATTATCATTTAATCTATTTAATTCTTCAGTTATATTCAATATTTATGCCTCCTAAAAGTAAAGTTTAATATTATAATAGCACATTTATAGATATTTTTCTACACGAAGTAAAATATTTGTATAAATTTTTGTTTTAAGAAAATTTAATAAAAACTAAAATTTTTTTAACATTTTGTTGATTTTTTTTAATAAATTGAGTATAATAATATTAACAGAAGCAATTCTGTTATGAGTTGAAATACACTCAATTTAAGAAGACATTTAGACCTGAAAAACGGTCAAGTTGATTTACAAATAACCTTTAGACTTAGTCTAAAGGTTATTTGCTTGATTATAAACTTTTTAAATGATTTTCTATCATTTTTTAGCAATATTTAAAATTATTTATTGATACCTTATTCGCACGGAATATGCACGGGTGATTTGCACGGAAAATAGCAAAATTTAAAAAAATACGCAAAAATTTACAAAAAATGTTAATTTTAGTTACTTCCTGCACGGAAAATTTCAGTGAAAAAAGTATTTATACAAATATAAGTAAATGTATTTACAAAAATTTAAATTATATATATAATCAATTATATATATAATTTAAAATTGATTTTGAAAAGGAGAAAAATTGTAATGGATGTAACAAAATTTGATTATAATTTTCAAAAATTTGACCAAGAAAATGTTGAAGTTTTACTAACAAATTTAGGACTTAATGTAAATAATTATTTTTTTGCAATGACAAAACCTAGCATATTAAGTAGAGCGCTTATCGGTAACATTATGGATTTTTCTAATAGATATTGCATAATTTGTTTTTCTGAGACAGAAATAAATTTAATAATGCTATCTAAAGTAAATAATAAAAAAGTTACAGAGATAATAAAAATGAATCGTAATGAAATAAACAATATAAAATTATCAAATATATTAATTTCTTATATGCTTAATATAAAATCAAGTGAATCTACTATGAAATTTCAAGTATTTAAAAAATTTGGAAGATTCACAAAAGTAAAAAATTCAATAGAGTTGTTTAAAAAAACATATAAACTGTAGTAAAAATTTTCAATATAATTTAAGTGAGATATATCAATAAATATATTTCTCAATTTTCAGCATTAATAATTAGTTAAATACCACCAACTAATTAGCACTATTATAATTGCAAAAGTAAAGTAATTTTTAATTTTTTATAAAAGTTAGAAAAAAATTACGATGAACTTTGTGTTTCTAAGGCTTTATGTTTTTTATTGACATAACGAATAAAAAAATAGTATAATAAATATACTAAAAAGAAAGAAATAGGGAGTGATAAAAATGACTTATGAATTTGCTAAATATCCTGATGGAACATTGGGGGTATTTTCTGACATTGGAAAAAAAGAAAATGGAGAAGAATATATTCATATTACTTTTGAAAGACCAACAGAGAAAGGATTTGACACCTATGTAATTGAACTTCCAAGCTATGAAGTTGTTCTAGAAGATGGAAATTATTTAGAAGAAGAAAAGAGAGATTTTTTAGAAATTGTAAAAAACGGAGCATCTTTCTTTTTTAAATATGCAAGATTAGGAGGTTTAGAAATTGCCTAGTATATTTGAAATAAAACGGTTATAAAATTTATTTTTGGACAAATGAAAACGATGAACCAATTCATGTACATATTTCAAATGGAGATTCTACTGCTGAAGCAACCAAAGTTTGGCTAACTCAAGCAGGTAATTGTATTGTTTGCCATAATAAAGGTAGAATTCCTGAAAAAGAATTAAATATTATATGTGAAGATATATCATTACATTATTTTCAAATTGTTGAAAAATGGAAAATAATTCATTCAGGAAACATTAGGTTTTATTGTTAATATATTTTTTTAACAATATATAACATTATATATTATTAGGCTATTTGCTCGGTTTGTGCTCGGATGTAGATGAAAAAAGCCAGTAGAATAGCGTATTTATAGATTTGCACTTTAACTTCCGCACCATTAGGAGCTGAAATCTAACCAATTTCAGCTTTTTTTATTTTTATTCTGCATTATAAATAAAACACCAAACATAAACTATTAGTTTAGTCTATGCATGATGTCTTTCCATTTTAATACATGACAAAATAAGTTTTCTCTTAAATCTTTTAATATTTTTGACATTGCTTTATTTATAATGCTATTTCTTGTGTTTTTCCATTTAATAGGATATATATTTTATCCATTTGTTTTACATTAGATATTTTATTATATTTTTTCATAATCATGTAATAAACAAACTCTATCATTTTTCTTTTCTCCAATTTCATTCTATCATATTCTAATCCTCCTAATAATTTTTTATAATAAATTCAAATTTAAGCTTTTTACATAGTTTTGGACTAGGTTTGTTTAGTTGGTAGTTATGTGCAAAAAAATTAAAATAAATTAGCAGAAATTAAAACTAACAAAGCACTTGCTTATACTTTCTCCATAGTAGCTTTTGTAACTTTTGCAATAGCAAAAGTTAACAAATGCTACTTACGCCAAAGAAAATAAACCCATATACTACACTTTTTCACACGGCAGGCCAATTAGTCTGATAGGTGCCATATTGTTATTAATCGTGGAGTTATATTTACACATATATTTATTTTACCCTTTACAACTAAGATGGTAGGCGGTTTGTTTACACACGTTATTTACATAACGTGTGATATCCCTTTCTGATTTTTACAAATCAGAAAGTCGTGCTCAAGCGCACAGAAAGGTAGCTGGTCAAGGGGTTGCCGTACATGTAGCCGGAACTGAAGTAAATGAACCACGCGTTTTCCGTACTGCGAAGCGAAGACGACCAGTAGGCTCTGTTTAATTTGAACTCACTATTATAGTTTGAACTTGTTATGTTAAGTGCTTGTCCAAAGGCTGCCAATTCGCCTCTTGATGGAACAAACCAGCCTTCTGCAAATTTTCCTTGTACTACTCCCCATAAGTCTTTATATTCCGCATTATCATCTTTCTTTCCATATTCGCTATCATTCCACTTTTGTATCATCGTTGCAGTGTTTTTATATCCTGCTCCAAAATGTGTTGAGGTTAAAGTATTATAATTACTTATTTTATTATATGCATCATCCCACCAACAAAAACTTGTAGTACTTGAACCATCTTTCGTTTGACCTTCTAAATCTTTTAGTGCCATTACGTAAAATCTATCTTTCTTATCTTCAGAATAAGATTTTTCTACCCTTGATATTAATGGTTTTGTTCCAAAATTTCCAGTATAACTTTCTTGCGTTATTTTATATTCTTTTAATTCTGATGCACTAACTGTTGGTATTGTAAATGATCCGTCACCATCACGATTCCATAGACCTGTTTTTCCTTGCGCTAAGTCTGCATATATTACTCCATCGGCCTCATTATCTCCATCTGTATCTGCGTAATATCCAGCATACGAGTCGTCCTTTGCTACTACTATATTTTCTGTTGGCACTAATTCGAATTTTTTTCCATTATATAATACTTTTAATTTGTCGCCATCTTTTGTTGTTGTGTTATGATATCTGCTGTCTTCTACTTCAGATAAATTTTGGAAGCCTTCGTCTATTGTTACCTTACATATATCTCCTTCATAGCTTACCTTTATGCTATTTATTTTTAGTTCTTTATCGGTTAATCTATGTTCATATAGTTCCTCCGCAGTTGCTATTGAATCTTTATCTGAATTGCTTCCTTCCATCCACATATTACCTTTTTCCTTTTGTTCTCTATAATTTTTGAAATCTTCTAATGTACTCATTACTGCTTGGTTTTCTACTTTTAAAGAATACTTCGTAAAATCTATCTTTGTATTAGATAGATTTATGGTAAATGTTGATCCTTTTATGCCATTCTTTGCAGACCACTCTGGTATATATCCTACTGTATAAATCATGAATCCATTATTTTCTTTTGTTGGTACTACTACTGGTACTACTACTGATTTGTCTTGTTCTTCTTCTACTCCGTCTGGGTATCTATTGTTTGGTTTTGGTATATTTGTTTTTGGTGTATCTGTATTTCCGCCTGGATTTGTTCCAGGTGTATTGGTACTTCCGCCTGGATTTGTTCCAGGTGTATCGGTATTTCCGCCTGGATTTTCTTCATCTACTAATATTCCGTCTAATTCATTTATTAAATTTGCTAAGTCTTCTTGTGTATTATCTTG
>CANQCT010000036.1 GCA_947589835.1 uncultured Clostridia bacterium | reverse complement strand
TCTCCCTTCTTGATAATATCTCTTACTGCCTGTCTTGTAATATTATTATTTTCGGCAATTTCTGAAAGTGATAAGTCGTTGTTGTAATAGTCTGTAATAATGTCATATTGTTTTTTGGTTAGCATTTTGCCATATATTTGACATAGCATACTAACTTTAACATTTTTTTCCACTTTGACGCACCTACTTTCTTTTGTTTTAATATTATTGCTTTTTGCACAAAAATATTAGCATTTACATTATAGCTACTAATTTTAAACTAGTGGCTAATTTGTAATGCTAATATACTTTACACTATTTTTTTGCATTTGTCAAGTGTTTTACGCAACTTTTTCTGTATAATTAATTACCGTAATTTCAGTTATTGAATTTTTAACTGTATTTACTAATCTTTCTAATTGTTTTGCTACCTCATTAGTATAAGATATCTCTCCACATTGCTTACAAACTTGAGATGGTACATTTTTAATTATAATAATACAATTTTCTAGTTCAACCATAAATGTTGTGTTTTTATTTTCTATGTTTCCTTTACACATAAAACAATTCATTATTATTTTATCTCCTTTCTAGTTTTTAAATCTTTTTCCTACTCTGCATCATTTGGATAATATGCTGTAATAATCCACACTTCTTCTTCATTAGATCCACATGCAACATGTAAGACTTCTCCTTTTAAGTTCATTCCATATATTAAGCAACTTGGATATGGATAATCATTCTCATATTCTTCTAATATTTCTCCATCTAAAATTGCTTTTTCTATATCACTTTGGGAAATATTTCTTTGTAATAATTTAATCATTACATGATTAGTCCATCTAATCTTTCCACTTTTTATTAGTTTTTTTATTATATTAATAGTTAATTTACCCATAAGTACCTCTCTTTATTCTTCATATATATTAACATATTTAAAGTAAAATTTCTACATTTTAGAAAAATTTATTAATAATTTTGTTATATATTCAAATTGCCTTGCAAACATTTTTTTGTATTTTTTTATAAAAATGTATTGACAAACCAAACATTATTTTGTATACTATATGCGAACATTGATTTGGTGCTTTTATTTTTCAAAAGGAGGTTATTTCAAATGAGTATATTTAAAAATAATAATGGAGTTATTCAATATAGTATTAATAAAGAATTCGGTTCAAACTGCTATATATCAGTAGATAGCGGTGAAGTAGTTATTAATGCTCCTTGGTATTTTTCTAGAAAACAAATACAAGCTATTATTGAAGAAAAAAGAAACTGGATTATAGAAAAAGTAAAAGAATATCAAGAAAAAAATAATACTTATACTACTAAAGGTTCTATTAGTATTTTAGGTGTTGCTCATAAAATTTGTTTGTATTATAAAAATGTAAAAGCTCCTACCATAAATTTAGTAAATAATAATATTGAAGTAACTTTTCCTAATAAATATAAAAAAATAGATACTTCTCAAGTTTTAAATATTTTAATAGAAAATCTTTATACTAAGATTGCAGAAAAAGAAGTTGAAATGGTTATGGAAAAAGTAAGATTAATGCTTGGCTTTGCCCCTGAAGATTATTCAGTTAAAAAATTAGCAAATAATATGTTAGGCACATGTATTACAGAAAAGCAAAAAATTATTATAAGTCCAGATGTTATAAAATACGATAGAAAAACTATTGAATATATTGTATTACATCAATTCTGCCATTTAAAATATAAAATTCATGCAAAAGGTTTTTGGCAAATGATAGAAAAATATATGCCAGACTACAAAAACTATGAGAGAATTATTTAACTAATTCTCTCATAGTTTACAAACTCATAATCATAAGGATTTTTCTCATCTTTTAATCCTTTTTCTTTTGATACTATTTTCCATTCTGCCATGTCAATTTCAGGAAATGTTACATCTCCTTCGAATTCTTGGCTTATATGGGTTATATATAGTTTTTTGGCATATGGCATTAAAAGTTTATATATAGTAGCTCCTCCAATTACAAAGTTTTCTTCTTCAGATTCAATATATTTTTTTAGCATACTAATATCTGGAAATACCTCTACATTTTCATTTTGTATATTAAGTTCCATATCATTGCACAAAATAATGTGTTTTCTGTTTGGTAGTATTCTTCCTAATGATTCAAATGTTTTTCTTCCCATAATAACAGTATGGCCTGTAGTGATATTTTTAAAGTGTTTTAGGTCTTCTGGTATATGCCATATAAGCTTATTATCTTTTCCTATTACATTATTTTTTGCAACTGCTACAATAATACTTAACATATATATTTTTGTATGATTTTTAAAGTCATACTCCCCTTTCCTTGTTTTTATATTGTTTACTATTTAATTATTATATTTTTTTACGTTCTTATTATGTTTTTACAAAATTACAAGCTATACTGTATAAACTATAAGTTCTATACTGAAACTGGCATATCTATTTTTCCTAAGTGTTCATAACCTTCTAGTTTAATATCATTTATGGTAAATTTGTAAAAGTCTTTGATTTCTGGGTTAATCCAAAGTTTTGGTGCTGGAAGTGCTTTATCTCTTCTGGCTAGTTGCTCTTTCATACCTTCTATTTGGTTTTCGTATATATGTGCATTGCTTATACATACTGTTAAAAGCCCTGGTTTATAGCCTGTTACTTGTGCTAGCAAATGCACTAGTACTGCATATTGCACTACATTAAATGGATTTCCAAGTGGTAAATCATTAGAACGAATTGTTAGCAGGCAATTTAATTTCCCAGCTGTTACATCCCAGCAACTATTAAATACACATGGATAAAGAGCACCTGTATTTAAGTATGGAATTTGCCATAAGTTAATTATCATTCTTCTACTTTGTGGATCTGTTTTTAGTTGTTCTATTAAGGTATCTATTTGATGGAATTCTTTTACTACCCAACCATAAGCTGTTCCGATGGTTCCATCTTCCATTTCCCATTCATCCCATATATGAACATTTTCTGCTTTTAATTCTTCTACACTATTTGATTGTTTTTGAAATATCCATAATAGTTCTTTTACAGCCGTTTTAAATGCAACAAATTTTGTTGTTAATATAGGAAATTCTTCTTCTAAATTAAACTGCATTATTTGGTGTGGTAATTTATATGTAGCAACTCCTGTTCTATTTTGATCATAGTAGCCTTCTTTTAAAATTCTATCTACCATATCTAAATAAATATCATCAAATTTACTCATTTTTAATACCTCCAATTTTGCTACGATTATGTAATATGTTACAGTCAATTATAACTCTTAGAGTAGCCACTTGCTTCTTAATATATGTTTTTCGTGCTTTAGCCCTAGTAAACTTTTGGGCACGTGGCGGATAATTTTAAGACTGTGAATAGTAACATATTCTTGTCATAATATATCAAAAACTGAAAAATAAAGCAAGTTTTTTACTCACTTAAATAAAAAATGTTTTGTTATTTATTTTTAATAAAAATGCTTGCTACCTTATTCACTTAAATCGAATTTTGGTACATATTCTTCTTCATGTTCTCCAAGTTCCTGAATATAGCCATTTTTCAAGTCTAAAGTATACAAATAATCTTCTATTTCTTTGTATTCTTTTTTGTTTAATTTACGATTTATGCTTGTATCTTCTTTTGCTTTATATGTAGGAAAATATTGTGCCATTACACTAACATATATATTCTCATTAATGTTTTCTTTTATCCATTTTAAAATATGCTTACTATTTTGAATATGATTTGGTAAAACTAGATGTCTAATAATAACTCCTTTTTGTATAATTCCTTCATCATTAAATATAGGCTTTCCTACCTGCCTTATCATTTCTTTAATTGCTTTTGTTGCTATTTCAAAATAGTTATTTACATTAGAATATTTTTTAGAAAGCTCATTTGAATAATATTTTAAATCTGGCAAGTAAATATCAATATAGCCTTCTAATTCTTTTAATGTTTCTACATTTTCATATCCGTTGGTATTATATATTACTGGAATATTTAAGCCATTTGTTTTTGCAATTTTTAATGCTTCTAGGATTTGTTTTGCATACATTGTAGGTGTTACTAAATTAATATTATTTACGCCCTTTTCTTGCTGTTTTAAAAATATTTCTGCTAAATGCTCTACCGTAATTTCTTTTCCTTTTCCTAAGCTACTTATTTCATAATTTTGGCAATATATACATTTTAAATTGCAGTTACTAAAAAATACTGTTCCAGAGCCATTTTTTCCACTTATACATGGTTCTTCATAATAGTGTATTGATGCTAAGGCAATTTTGATTTTATCATCACATCCACATAAGCCGTTTGTTGCCAGAGTCTCTATTGGCATTGCATTTAAGTGGGCAAATATTACATTTTTCTAAGTTCATAGTAGTTTCATCTTCTTTCTACTACTATATTATCAAACTGTATATTCATTAATCAAGTTATATTTGGAATTTTTATATAAGAATTTGTATGAAATAATTAAATTTAATTAAATAGAAGAAGATGCCCTAAAGGAGAACTTAAATAAAGACAAAATTGTTCTTGTTTGGTTCTTCCTTATTTTATTGGTGTTTTGTCTTCAATTATTTTTTTATCATCTATATATTTATAATTTAAAGCATTTTCTTTTGAAATTGCAGATTTTTTAGTTTGCTTTTCATATGATTTTCTAGCATCATTTGCAACTTGTCCACCTCGTTTGGCAACATTCATATTTTCATTAAATCCTTGTGGATGTTCTGTTTTTGCTATATCACGAGTAGCAATTTCTCCTAAATCAGTAAGAAGAACTTCAATATCAGTCATATTATCTCTTAAACTTTCTTTTCTTAAACCTTTTAATTTCTTATATTCAGAGGCTTTCATTCCAGACCATCCTTTATATATTTCATTAGTAAGCATAGCATATTCAATTGGTTTTTCAACGCCACCATCTTTCCATATATCTGTTAGTTTAAATCTATCAACAATACCTGTTAATCTTTTTTTAATCCATTCATCACTATAACCCTTATTACGATAATAGTTTACAGCACGATTAATTGCTAGCTCTGGATCAAATACTTCATTTATTCGCTCATTACCTAAACCAGCTAACCACATTTTGAAAGGTTCTGCTTTAGGTGATGGTATAGATTCAATAAGTCTCAAAATATTTTGTGTATCTAGCATATCAGTATTTCTCATTTTTCCATCTTTTGCTTTTAATTTGAAAGTGTCACAATTTGTGACGGTTTGATTTCCTTCTTGAAGCATTCTTGATTTGAGAGTTCTCCAATAATGTGCTGGGTCATTACTATCTGTTAATGCACTTACAACATCAACTACACTAAAAAAATATTCTTCTTTTTCACTGTCCCAAATACTTCTTATTTCTTTGCCTTCAAACAAATTTGTTATTGTATCTAATTTGTTATTATTCATATATTAAAATACCTCCCTGTAGAAATTTCAAACTATTGTTTACATATTATCATAAATTGAAGATTTTTACAATTAATTTTTAAGATTTTAACTTTTAAAAAATAGGACGTTAATACTTTTATTGTTGATATAGCTATATATAATTTTAACTGGGTCAGGCACTTAATTTTTTAAAGAGCATATAATTTTAATATATAATTTTCGGAGGTATTTATATATGTTTGCTCTTTCTCTTTCTGGTTTTTTATCATTTTTAAGTTCTAGCATATTTTTAGTTGGATATATTTCTAATAATTCTTTATTTCCAGAACCATTAGATAGTGAAGAAGAAAAAAAATATTTAGAGCTTTTAAAAAATGGAGATGAAGATGCTAGAAATATTTTAATAGAACGTAATTTGAGATTAGTTGCACATGTTTGTAAAAAGTACGCTACTTCTAAAGTAGATCAGGATGACTTAATTTCTATTGGTACAATTGGCCTAATCAAAGGAATTAATAGTTTTGATAATTCTAAAGGCGTGCGCTTAGCTACTTATGTTTCTCGTTGTATTGATAACGAAATTTTAATGTATTTGAGAAGCACTAAAAAATTAGGTGCAGAAGTATACTTAGAAGACCCTATTGGAAAAGATAAGGATGATAATGCTGTTACTTTGCAAGAAGTTTTAGAAAATAGTGATAAAAATATAGAAGATGAAGTTGATTTAAAATTTAAAGTAAAGCAATTATATGAGAAAATGAAGGAAGTTTTAAAAACAAGAGAAAAGACTATTTTAGAGCTTAGATTTGGTCTTAATGGTAAAAAGCCTCAAACTCAAAATGAAATTGCAAATAGTATGGGTATTTCACGTTCTTATGTTTCTAGAATTGAAACTAAAGCTATTAATAAATTAGCTAAAGAAATGAAAGAAAGCTAAAACTTGAAGAAGCAATGAAAAAAGTTACTTATCAAGATCTCTAAGTTTCATTTTCATTGCTTCTTCTTCAAAATAAAGTTTTTGATTGTTTAATTATTTAAAATGTAGACTCCTAAGTTTAAATAAGTAGCAAATATGCTCCATAACAAATATGGAATTTGAAGCAAACCTGCTAGTTTATTTTTTCGGTAAAATTTAATAATCATAAGTAAAACTGCAAATACTAATAATATTATCCATACAAATGAAAATAGTCTCCACTTAAATGTAAAAAAGAATATTGGCCATAGAGCATTTATTGCAAGTTGCATATAATAAATTCTATTTATTTCTTCATCTACTAAGTTTTTACTTTTTAATATTCCATAAGATATTCCCATTAAAATATACAATATAGTCCATATAATTGGAAATAGTATTGCTGGTGGTGAAAATGGTGGCTTTTGAATAGAATTATAGTCAATGGATTTTGATATAATAAGCCCTACAATTCCACCAACAATAACAGGTATTATAATTGATTTTAAATAAATTTTGAATTTAGACATTTTATACGAATTTCTAAAAAAATAATAAAATTATTGTTTTTAGTTATTCTTTTCCCCCTCTCTTATTAGTTTTACTTTATTGTATTAATTTAAAACTTAAATATACGTATTATTTTTAAATTTTTGTACATACTAATATTAAATTTATAATGGCTTTTAAGCCAAGATTGGAGTTTTTTATGGAAAATCAAAATTTGAATATTTTAGATGAAGTTAACAAAGGTGCAACTATGGGAATGGACGCAATTACTTATGTTTCGGAAAAGGTGGAAGATGCTAATTTTAAGAATGTGCTAGATACTGAGTATAATAAATACAAAGATATTTCTAGAAGAGTAAATAATTTATACTCTCAGTACTCTGATAAGGAGCCTCATGAAACAAATGCTATGAATAAGGCTATGACTTGGTATGGTATTCAAATGAAAACTATGACAGATGATACAACTTCAAAGCTTTCTGAATTGTTAATGCAAGGTACAAACATGGGAATTATAGAAGGAAGGCGTTTAATAAATCAAAATGAAAATTCGGATATTGATTCTGATGTTAAAAATATTTTAAATGATTTTGTTGTTATGCAAGAAGATAGTGTAGAAACTTTGAAGAAATACTTATAATTTACTTTTAACAGCCCCCGCTAGTTTTCTAGTAGGGGCCTTTTTTAATTATAATCTTATTCTTCTTAATCTTAAAGCATTTAAAATTACTGTAAGGCTACTTAGCACCATAGCCATACTTGCTATCATTGGGTTTATAACCATTCCAAATGGCTTTAGTAAGCCCATTGCAACTGGTATCATTAAACTGTTATAGAAAAATGCCCAGAATAAATTTGCTTTAATATTTTCAATTGTTTTTTGACTAATATAAATTAATTTTAAAATATTGCCTAAATCATTTTTTGTTAATATAACATCAGCAGAATCCATTGCAATATCTGTTGCTCCATGTATGCTTACACCTATATCACTGCTAGCTAGTGCCGGGCTATCATTTATGCCATCTCCGCACATCATAACATATTTACCTTCTTGTTTTAATTGTTTAATGTGCTTTTCTTTTTCACTTGGAAGTACATTTGAAATTACCTTTGTTATTCCTATTTGTTTTGCTATTTTTTCGGCTGTTTGGCTGTTATCTCCTGTAAGCATAATTGTTTCTATTCCGCAATAGTTTTAAACTACTAATTATATCTTTTGTATGCTCTCTAATAACATCGTTTACGCCAATTAAGGCAATAATTTCTTTGTTTTTTACTACATATACAATACTGTTTCCGTTTTCAGCAAGATTTTTTTCGTCTTTTACATGCGTGTTTTTTATTTCATATTTAGAAAGTATTTTTGCATTTCCTACAATTATTTCGTCTTTTTCTATATTTCCAATAATTCCTAAACCTGATATATCTTCAAAGTTTTCTACATTTAATGTATTTATTTTATTTTCTTTTAAATAATCAGAAAATGCTTTTCCTATAGGATGCGTAGACTTAGCTTCTAAGCTTCCCACAAGTCCGCATTAATTCTTGTTCTTTCATTTTGCTATAATTCATAATTTTTGAAACTTTTAATGTTCCATAAGTTAAAGTTCCTGTTTTATCAAATACTATTGTGTTTACTTTTTGTGCATTTTCTAATATTTCGCTTTTCTTTACTAAAATACCATTTTGTGCGCACAAGCCTTCACTTACTACAATTGCAAGTGGAGTTGCTAAGCCTAAGCTACATGGACATGCTACTACTAAAATTGTAACAAATGTAGTAAGCGCTATGTTAAATTCATAGCCTAAAACTAAATATGCTATAAAAGTAATTACTGCAATTAAAATTACAGCTGGTACAAAATATCCACTTACTTTATCTGCTACTTTTGCAATGGGAGCTTTTGTATTAGTTGCTTCAACAACTAGTCTTACAATTTCTGATATGGTTGATTCTTTTCCTATTCTTTCTGCCTTGTATTCTATATATCCATCGTAATTGATAGAACCTGCTATTACTTTTTCGCCAACTGTTTTGTTTGCTGGCTTGCTTTCACCAGTAATAAAGCTTTCATCTAAATGAGCTTTTCCTAATGTAATTTCTCCATCAACTGCAATTTTATCTCCTGGCTTACTTACTACAATGTCGCCTTTTTGTATTTCATCAAGTGTAACTCTTTTTTCTTTGCCATCAATCTTAACTGTTGCGTGGTTTGGCGTAATTTTTACTAAATTTTGAATTGCCTCTTTTGTTTTGTCTTTACTAATTCCATCAATGTATCTTCCGAGCTTAATAAAGAAAATTACAATTGCTGCTGATTCAAAATATAAATTTTCGGTGTAATGAATGTGACCATTAAAAATCATATACATACTATATATGCTATAAGCCATACTACTAATAACACCAATTCCAACTAATGTGTCCATATTAGGAGATTTATGAATTAGGTTTTTTAGCCCATTTTTTAAAATATCAAAACCATAAATTAAAAATGGAATAGTTAAAGCAAGTAATGTGCTTGCATACACTTTAGGATTTGAGTGCATATCTAAAATTGGTATAGTAGGAAGTCCTATCATATGCCCCATAGAAATATAAAGTAAAATAATAGCTAAAATAGAAAAGATTATAAAAAGCACTTTTCTGTTTTTACGTTTCTTTTCTAATGCTTCTTCTTTATATATTCCTAAGCTTTTAAATCCCGCTTCTTTAACAAAAGTTTCTATTTTTTCTTTGTTTAAAATTTGTTCATCATACTCTATTAAAGCATTTGCCATTACTAAATTAACAGATGCGCTACTAATTCCATTTTGTTTATTTAAGTATTTTTCTAAGCCATTAGAACATGCGCTACATGTCATTCCATCAATAGCTAAAATAATTTTTTTCATTGTTATTTCCTTTCGCTTGCACAAATTGTGAGTAAGTGCGTTTGACTCTGAAATTTAATGTATTTAATTTATTCTACTACACTATAGCCTAAATCTTCTATTTTTTCTTTTATAACAGCTTCATCTACATTGTTTGCTTTTACTTTAACAGTACAATTTACATGATCTGCTACAACTTCTTCTACTCCTTCTATTGTTTTTACTGCATTTTGGACTCTATTTTCGCAACCTCCACATGACATACCTTCTACTTTTAATATTATTTCTTTCATAATTTTCATCCTTTCTTTTTTATTTATTTTTTGTTATATATTTATTTTAGTTATCTTTTCTATTCTTTTGGTTCTACTATACTTTCATACTTTTGACTAAAATCTGGTGCATATTTTTTCAAATTAATTGGTCTTAATTCACTATTTGTAAAGCAATGTTTTGTTTCACCTGTAAGAACTATATTCCCTGTTTTTTTATCCTTTACTTCATAGCCTACTGTCATTCTTACACCATTATATTCTTTCATAAAAGTATGAATTAAAATAGTATCTCCAAAAGTAACATGATATTTATATGATATATTTACTCCTAATACAGGAATTGTAATACCTCTTTTTTCAAAAGACTGAAATGGCATTTCTAACTGGTTTAGCCATTCGCATCTTGCTTCTTCTAAATAACGAATATAGTTTGAATGATGTACTACGCCCATTCTATCTGTTTCATAATAATTAATTTTTCTTTCATAAGTAATTCCCATTATCTTTTCCTCCATATTAATTAGATTTTTTAAATAAACTAATTATCTCTTCTATTATTTCAGTATTACCTTTTTCTAAATTATCTGTGACACAGTTGTATAAATGATTTTCTAAAATGTGATTTGCTAAACTCTTTATTGACTTTTCAACTGCTGATATTTGAATTAATACATCATTGCAGTATCTATCTTCTACAATCATTTTTTTAATACCTTTTACTTGCCCTTCTATTCTATTTAGTCTATTTATAATTAGCTTTTTTTCAGCATCGCTTCTTTTAGTTTTCTTTTCACAACATTTTTCATTATTCATTTTTATCACCTTGTTAATTATATACCCCTACATGGTATTTGTAAATAGAGGGGTATATGTTAATTTTTCTTATATTTTCTTCTTTCTAAGCTTTGCCATAAAGAAACCTTCATATAATCTATTTGGGCAAACAGTAATTGTTCCTTCTATACTAGTTTTTAAAAATGGAACATTTAAGAATAAGTTTTTATCAATTGGTACAATTTCAATTATATTAGTTTTCAATATTTTTTCTACATTTTTTTCATTTTCTGCTTCTAAAATTGAGCATGTAGAATAAAGCATTTCTTGCCCTTGCTTTAATATATTAATCGCCTTTTTTAATAATTCATATTGAGTTTTTACGGACCTTTGCACTAATTCTTGTGTAAATACTTTTTCTAAATTTGCATCTTCTGAATATATTGTTCCACTTCCACTGCAAGGAGCATCTAATAGAATTTTATCAAAAGAAAAATAGTTACTTAAATTTCTAGCATCTTCTAATAAAACATTTACTGATGTTGCGCCTTGCTTTTGTATGTTATATTTTAGCCTTTCTGCCCTTATTTTATTCTTTTCACAAGCAGTAATAAATGCCTCATTTTGAGTTATTGTTGCAATTTGAGTGGTTTTGCCACCTGGAGCAGCAGCCATATCTAATATGTTTTCTTTTGCTTTTGGCTGAATAGCTATTACTGGCATCATTGAAGATAAGCTTTGAAGATATATTTCACCATTTTTATAAATTTCTAAATCTCTAATTTTGGGTTCATTAACATTTTGTAACACTAAAGCATTTTCATTCCAAGCTACCTCTTCAAAAGCTATGCCTTCTTTGTTTAATAACTGTTTTATTGTATTTGCATTTGTTTTTAATGTGTTTATTCTTAAGGTTACAGGTCTTTTTTGGCAATAACCTTCTATAATTTTATGAGTTAGTTCATTTCCATACTGACTTTCTAACATTTCATATAAAAATTGTGGTATCATTTTATTTTGTATGGTATATGAAATACACCATGTGCTCCTCTCTTTATATTTATTAATTTCTTCATTTTTATTTTTTAACATGTGTCCCAAAAGCGTCACTTTGCCTTTTTAAGAAATGTCCCCAAAACGACATTTAACACTGCAAGTAGCGAAACTCCTACATCTGCAAATACTGCATGCCACATATTAGAAATTCCTAGTGCAGCTAATATTAAAATTGCTACTTTTACTGCAATAGATAATATTATATTTTCTTTTACAATTCTCATTGTTTTTTTAGAAATTTTAATTGCTGTTTCTATTTTAGATAAATCATCTGTCATAATAACAATATCTGCTGCCTCTATTGCTGCATCTGAGCCTAGCTTACCCATTGCAATTCCAAGGTCTGAAACTGCTAAAGCAGGGCTATCGTTAATTCCATCTCCTACAAATGCAAGGCATTTATTTTTATTCTTTTTACTTAAAAGTTCTTCTACTTTTTTTACTTTTTCATCTGGAAGTAATTCGCTATATACTTCATCAATTTCTAATTTTTTTGCTATATCTTCTGCTATTTCTTTTTTGTCTCCTGTAAGCATAATGGTTTTATTTATATATTGTTTTTTTAAGTTATTGATTGCTGTTTTTGTATTTTCCTTTATTTCATCTGAAATTAAAATTGTTCCTGCAAATTCCTTATTTACTGCTACATACAAAACAGTTCCTACTTCTTTGCTTTTTACATATTTTATATCATTTTTTATCATTAATTTTTCATTGCCTACTAGAATGTTCTTTTCATTTACAGTTGCTTCTATTCCATATCCTGCAAGTTCTTGCACATTAGAAATTATACTATTATTTATTTCTTTTGAATAGGCTTTTTTTATAGAATTAGCTATTGGGTGATTTGAATAGCTTTCAGCATGAGCTACAAGTTCTAGTAATTCTTCCTTAGAAATATTAACAGGATTTATATTTTGCACTTCAAACACGCCTTTTGTTAATGTTCCTGTTTTATCAAAAACTAGTATATTTGTTTTAGATAATGCTTCTAAATAATTTCCACCTTTTATTAATACACCTTCTTTTGCACATTTTCCTATTCCACCAAAAAATCCAAGTGGAATTGATATAACTAAAGCGCAAGGACATGATACTACTAAAAATGATAATGCTCTATATATCCACTGTGTAGCACTTCCTAATATAATAGATGGAATTATTGCAAGCATAACTGCAACTAATACAACTGCTGGAGTGTATATTTTGGCAAATTTAGTAATAAATTTTTCTGTTTTTGCTTTTTTATCACTTGCATTTTGCACTAATTCTAACATTTTACTAACTGTAGATTCTTTAAATTTTTTTGTTACTTTAACTTCTAATAACCCATTTTGATTAATGCATCCACTTAATACTTCATCTTGTACTTTTACACTTCTTGGAACAGATTCACCTGTTAACGCTGAAGTATCTATCATAGAACTTCCATTTAATATAGTTCCATCTAAAGGAATTCTTTCACCTGGCTTTACAATAATTGTTTCACCTACATTTACTTCTTCTGGGCTTACCTTTATAATTTCATTATTTTTCTTTACATTTGCATAATCTGGCTTAATATTTAATAAACTTTCTATTGATTTTTTAGATTTATCCACTGCATAGTCTTGAAATAGCTCTCCTATTTGGTAAAATAGCATAACTGCTACTGCTTCTGGGAATTCTCCAATAGCAAATGCACCTATTGTTGCTATGCTCATTAAAAAGTTTTCATCAAAAACTTCTCCTTTTAAAATGTTTTTAACTGCTTTTATTACTATTTCTAAGCCGTACTATTATGTAGCTTAGTATATATAAGCAAATGTTTATCCATGGTAAGTTAAAGGAAATGGTTAATGAAATTACAAATAAAATAAGTGAAATTATTATTTTTACTATATCTTTTTTCATGATTTTACTCCTTTTGTTTTAACTATTTTGATGTTCAATATGCTCTATGCCAAGTTCAAATAATCTTTTTACATGGTCATCATCTAGCATATAATATACTTCTTTTCCTTGCTTTCTACATTTTACAATTCTCATTCTTCGCAAAGTTCCTAGCTGATGAGATATGGAAGATTTACTCATTCCTAATACATTTGCTATATCACATACACACATTTCATTTTGGTCTAGTGCATATAAAATTTTGGCTCTTGTTGTATCACCTAAAATATTGAAAAAATCTGCTAATTGATAGAATAAGTTATCCTCTGGCATTTTATTTATTGTATTTTTCACAACTTCTTCATGTATGATGTTGCAATCACATATAAATTCATTTTTGGACATAAGTTTTTATCTCCTTTTTTACATTTTATGATATATAATAATTGAATGTGTGTTCAACTTTAATATTATTATAGTTGAGTATATATTCAATTGTCAATGGTTTTTTAAAAAAATTTTATATATTTTTAACGCAAATTTTTAAGTTGTTGCTAATTAATGGTTTTATAGTTAGCTCGCTTAAATAGTACTAGTTTTCTTGTTTTTCAAATGCCCGTTGCTAGATGCAAATTCAAAGAAGTAGGTTCAGAACGGGACCTCTCAAAACTGCGAAAAATAGTACTATTTAAGCTTTAATGTAATTATAACTATTAACTAAGAATTTTAAATTTAGATTTTTCAAAAAAACAATTGAAATTTTTATATTTTTTTGATATGATAACAAAGTATTTGAAAAATAAAAAAATGCCGATGTGGCGGAACTGGCAGACGCACCAGACTCAAAATCTGGCGGGAAACCATGTGGGTTCGAGTCCCACCATCGGCACCAATGACGTATCTGTTCGAACTAATAAAACAGATAGATACAAATATCATTCTAGAAAGGATGATATTTTTTTATTAGTTTTTTCAGTATGTACTATATTATCCCCGAGTTTTGTACCATTGGTCAAAACTCATAGGGGGTTAGGGCTTATGTCAAGTTCAAAGGCCTTTTATCCAAATGATGATAAATATAGAATTATACTTTTTAATAATATAAAAATTTAAAATATTATTGACAATTGCAAACGGTTGTTTTATAATATCTAAATAATAAAAATATTACGAAACGGAGATGATAATATTGAAAAAAATTGATAATAATAAGTCATTTGAAGATATCAAACACATTGATGAAAATGGCTTTGAATTTTGGTATGCTAGAGAACTTATGAATGTTTTAAGTTATAAAGATTGGAGATATTTTGATGCAGTAATTGAAAAAGCGAAAATATCTTGTAAAAACTCTGAGTTAACTGACATTGACCATTTTGTTGTTGACAACAAAATGGTAGAAATAGGTTCTGGTGCCAAAAGAGAGCAAAAAGATTATAAATTAACAAGATATGCCTGTTATCTTATAGCTCAAAACGCTAATCCTAGGTTGAAAATCGTTGCTCTTGCTCAAACATATTTTGCAGTTCAAACTAGAAAGCAAGAAATTACTGAAAAAGAATATAGTATGCTTACAGAAGATGAAAAGAGATTTTATCAAAGAGATTTAACAAGAAAAGGAAATTATTCTCTTAATCAAACAGCAAAAAAAGCAGGAGTAAAAAATTTTGACAAATTTCATAATAGCGGTTATAAAGGACTATATAATGGTGAAACGGCTGATGATATTGCTAAAAGAAAGGGATTAAGATACAGAGAAGATATTTTAGATAATATGGGAAGTGAAGAACTTGCAGCTAATTTATTTCGTATTACGCAAACAGAAGCAAGATTAAAAAGAGATAAAGTTGATACTGAAAAGAAAGCTTGTTATACTCATAATAAGATTGGAAAAATAGTCAGAAATGCAATTAAACAAGCTGGACGGAACTATGCCAGAAGATTTGCCTACTCCACAAAAAAGTTTAAAACAATTAGAAAAAGAAAAAAATAAAAGTTTAAAAAACTTAGGTAAAAATTGATGTTATCATTTTTTACTGATTGATACTAGGCACTCACTGTAAAAATTAAGGCATTTTTGATTATATAAATTTATGTTAATTACTTGAAATTTGTGGAGATTTACGCTATAATCTTTTTGCAAAGACCCAAAGTTAGTAGATTGCAGTCGGAAGTGGTCAGACCGATTGTACAGTCCATCAAAAAATTTTGAGGAGGTTACATTTTTTTATGAATATTTCAGATGAAAAGGTTTGGAAACGGCTTTTAGATGAAGATTCTAAATTAAAGGAGCTGGCTATTAAGGCTGGTGTGGAAAACAATTCTCAAAGAGCTCAAGAGCTTAATGGTTGCTTTGCAATTAACTGCGGAGACGGAGTTGTTCAGTCAGAAGCAGAAAGAGATTTAGCAAAGTATCTGTTCTGTGCAGATTTTGACGGAGAAAGAATACGAAATGCTATATCAGGAAGAATTGTAGCAGCAAAAGTTGCAGGAATAAGCATAAACGATCTTTAATCAAAAAATAACTGACCACATTAGGAGCTTTCGCCGTAAAAAGTGAGAGCTTCGTTTTTTTATATTACTAAATTCATACCATGAGAGTTAAGGCGAGTTGTAAATGTCTACGTCGCCCGCACCAATGACGTATCTGTTCGAACTAATAGAACGGATAATACAAAAGTCAATCAGTAAAATGGTTGATTTTTTTCTATTCTATCTAAGTCTAATTTAAAATTATCTACATAAAAATTTTGCCTTGCACTTTTATTCCATTTTCCATAATTGTTATTTATAATTTTAAAATAACAAATATTATAACTATATAAATTTAAGAAATTATCATATAAAAATAACGATTAT
>CANQCT010000035.1 GCA_947589835.1 uncultured Clostridia bacterium | reverse complement strand
GTAAGAATAACCCATAATACTGCTATCACTATTAATGCTACTTTATTATCTTTTAATGTTTTTTTTACTTTATAATTCATGATTTTTATTCACCTTTTCTTAAGTTTTATTCTCCACGTCCTTCTGATACTTTTGAAGTAGATTTTTTAGCTTTGCTAGATTTTTCTAGTTTCTTTACTGATTCTTTAATTCTTGCTATAAGATTTCTTGTTGGTTTATCTGCTTTGTATCTTTCCATTTCTTTTTCGCTTACTTTATGAATTGTTCCATCAGCTTCTATTATTTCGCCAGTTTTTTCATCAAATTCGCCATTTCCTGCAGAAATTTCAATTCCTTCTAGGTATGTAGTAGAAAAACTTCCATAAGCTTTATCTTGTGGTGGAACTTCTAATGTGTTTTCAGTAGTACTGAATGTAATTGTAGCAGTACTTGTGTATTCTTCTACCTTTGTTTTATTTGAATCTACAGTTGTTTGATTCATAATTTTTTTCCTCCTAAACATCTTGTTTTTTATCTCTAATTTCAAAGGCAAAATATGATTTATATGGTTTTAATTTACATTTGCCTCTTACTTCATTTGTTTCTTGGTCCAAGTATAAAATTGGTTTAATTTCTTCTGTTGTTTCTGGGTCTATTATTGAAATAGGCCTTCTTAAGTCGGGTGTATATCTAAATTCTTTATATTCCATTTCTTTTTCTGAATATAAAGTATCAAACTTAATTGGCATTGGGCGCTTTGCAATTTTTACTTTATCGTCTGCAAGTAAGCCCATATTAACTACTACTTTATCTTTTCCGAAAGATAAAATAACAAGTTCTTCTTCTGGTTGTGGCTCATCAACAAAAAAGGTTTTCTTTTTCAAGTCACCGTTTAATTCTTCTGCATAAACTAGGCGCTGAACAGTATATTTTGGATACTCGTCAAGAAGTTTTTTATCTGTTTTGTATATTCTGTAAATTACTGTGTTTACTCCTTGAGGGTCTGTAATACTGAAATGTTTACCTTTTATTCTGTCCATTTTTTACACTCCTTTTCTATGAATTATAGTGCAAATACATAGTTTATCTTTTGTGCATTACATAACTATAATTTATTATAGTATAATTTTTGTGATGTGTCAATACTTTGGAAGCTTTTTTCTTATGTTAACTCTGTATTTTATTATTTTTTATTATATAATCTTTTAATACTTAGTCTATGGGATTATGCTGTTATTCTTGGGCTACGTTTTTTATTCTTGGATTATATTTTGATATTTCTTGTAATTTAGTAAATAGTTCTTTTTCTTGTTTGGTCATTACTTTTGGAACCATAATTTGTACTTTTGCTATTAAGTCTCCTCTTCCGGCTTTTCCATTATGATAGCCTTTGCCATTAATTCTTAAGGTTTCTCCACTTTGCATTCCTTGTGGTATGTATAATGAAACTTCTTCGTCTATAGAAGATAGGTTTACTTTTGTTCCTAAAGCTGCTTCCCATGGGCTTAAATATAGGTTTGTGTATAAGTCTATTCCTTGTAATGTATATTTAGTATCATTTTCTATTATTATTTTTATTAATAAGTCGCCTGGTTTTCCGCCATTTTCTCCTGGTTTTCCTTGTCCCATTAGCCTAATTTTTTCGCCGTTTCTAATTCCTGATGGGATTTTTACCTGAAAGTTTTTCATTTTTCCGTTTAAGGTTCTAAGAGTTATTTTCTTTTCTACTCCATAAAAAGCATCTTGGATTGATACTTTTATTTCAGTTTCTATGTTTTCGCCTTTAATTTGTACTTTTTTTGATTTATTTTTTTCTACTTTTTCTTCGTTGTTATTGGTTTCCCCAAAAAACATTTGGAAAAATTCACTAAAAATAGAGCCTTTTTCCCTTTTGCTTTCTTCATAGTTAGTGCTTTTTTTTCTTCCTACGTGTGTATTCCACATTCTATCATATTTTCTTTTAGAAGAATTGTTTGATAATACTTTATATGCTTCATTTATGTCTTTAAATCTTTCTTCTGATGATTGGCTGTTTATATCTGGATGATATTTTTTTGCTTGCTCTCTGTATGCTTGTTTGATTTGTTCTTGTGTTACATTATTTCCGCGCTAAGTTTAATATTTTATAATAATCTTTGAAAATCATAATTGATTTCCCCCTAGTATGCCCTTAAATATTCTAGTCTTTTGTTTGAATTTGTTAGAATTATATCATACTTGTTGTTTTAAATAAACAATTTTATTAAAAATTAATAGTTATTATTATATTAAAGCTCGAATAGTACTATTTTTCGCAGTTTTGAGAGGTCCCGTTCTGACTTTACTTCTTTGAATTTGCATCTAGCAACGGGCAATTTGAAAAACAAGAAAACTAGTACTATTCGAGTGGGTTAATTATAAAGCTATTAACTAGTAATAATTTTTGCATTAAAATATGATATTATTATTTATTAATTGTAACAAGAGCTTATTTCTTAATAAAACACCATCTGGATGAATTAATACCTTTTTGTTAATATTTTTTTGTATGTCGTGGTCTAGTATTGCGATTATTGCTTCATCTATATTTTGCATAGCTAGCTCTCTAATTTTTTCTATTTCTTCGTAATTTCTTGTTTCTTCTGTTTTATCTGCTACATAAATTATTTTAGCTAATTCATCCATTTCTGGATTTCCTGTTGTATGGTATTTTATTGCATTTTGCATTTGCTCAGTAAAGCCATATTTTTTTGACATATGTGCTCCTATTTTAGCGTGTAGCAAAGCTGTGTTTTGCTTTTCTATTTCATCTATATTTATTTTATTTTGTTTTATATATTCCATAGCTTGCTCTAATGGTATTTCTTTTGCCATATCGTGTGCTAAGCCTGCTAGCATTGCTATATTTTCATTTACATTATATTTATTAGCTAGTATTTTAGCCATTTTCATTGTTCCAACTGAGTGTAAATATCTTTTTTCTGATAAATTTTTCTTTAATTCTGTTTGTATATTTTCTATACTTTCCATAGCTTGTCCTTTTTTATATATTTAGGTTTTTTAAGGAAAGCCTATAAACCCATATTTGTGGATGTTAAATTATTTTTATATGAATTTAATTGAATACTAGTAGTGTCCCAAAAGCGACAAACTGTCGCGTTAAGAAACGTCCCCAACGCGACAGGCCAAGTCTACTAATCGATCTAAAAGCTCGGTATAGCTTATGCCACTGTTTTCCCATAGTTTTGGGTACATACTAATTTGTGTAAATCCTGGTAATGTGTTTATTTCGTTTATAATTACTTCTTCAGTGTCTTTTTTTATAAAGAAGTCTACTCTTGATAGGCCTTTTCCATCTACTGCTTTAAAGGCTTTTATTGCTAATTTTTTAATTTCTTCTTGTTTTTCTTTTGAAATTTGTGCTGGAATTACTACTCTTGATTGTGCATTTTTATATTTTGCATCAAATGTGTAGAATTCTTCTGCTGGTAAGATTTCGCCTACACAAGTGGCTTCTACATTTTCGTTTCCAAGTACTGCACATTCTACTTCTCTACCTATTATTTCTTCTTCTATTAAAATTTTTGTATCAAATTTTTGAGCATATTTAATTGCTTGTTTTAATTTTTCTTCATTATTTGCTTTTTCTATTCCTACAGAAGAGCCAGAATTAGATGGTTTTACAAATACAGGGAAGCCTAATTCTTCTTTTACTTTTTTAGAAATTTCTTCTAATGTTAATTTTTGCTCATCGAAATTGTTATTTATATAACGATAGTCATCGCCTTTTGCTTTTATGTATATGTATTTTGCTTGGCTAATTTTGGCTTTATTAAATATTACTTTTGTATATGCTTTATCCATACAAATACTAGAGCCAAGTACCTTGCAGCCTACGTATTTTAGTTTTAATAGTTCAAATAGTCCTTGGATTGTGCCATCTTCTCCGTATAGGCCATGTAGTACTGGAAATGCTACATCTAGTTTTCTTAAATAGTCTATTACATTTTCTAAAGGTTCTATATTATCTAATTTTTCGCCTACTTTTAATATTTCTATTTCTTCTATATTTTTTGTGTATTTATACCATTTTCCTTCATTATCTATGTAAATTGGAAGTATTTCATATTTTTCACGATTTAAATTTTTTATAATTGAGGTTGCAGAAACAATTGATACATCGTGTTCTGTTGACATTCCTCCAAAAATAACACCTAATTTTATTTTGTTCATTTTGATTTTCCCCCTTGTATAATATTTAAATTTTGAGCACTTCATTTCTATTATTTAGTGCTTTTTTCGCATTTTAGTATTTAACTTTTATAGTAAATTAGCATTTATAAATATTTTTGTTATAAGTTAAATATTCTTACTTTTGCTTGTAGTCTATTCATTTGTGCAAATTGCATCACAAATTTCTGTAAAGTGCAAGCCGTTAGATGCTTTAAGTAAAACTACATCTTGCTCTTTCATTTCTTTTTGTAAAATATTAATTGCTTCATTGTTTGTTTTGCATAAATATATTTGTTCTTTTTTCATTCCTTCTTTTTCTGCTTTTTGTGCTATGTATTTTGAGTCTTCGCCTACACAAATTAACAAATTAATTTTGTTATTTGCAACTACTTCTCCTACTTTTTCGTGGAGCTGTTTGCTATATTTACCAAGTTCTAACATATCTCCAAGTACAGCTATTTTTTTGTTGTTAGGTAATTTTCCTAAGTAATCTATTGCTGCTTTCATTGAGTCGTAGTTTGCATTATAGCAATCATTAATTACTGTTGCTCCATTTTTGGCTTTTTTTATTTCCATTCTTCTTTTTGTAAGTTCAAAGTCTGCAATTCCTGCTATTGCTTTTGGCATTTCTATGTTAAATGCTTTGGCAACAGCTATTGCACATAGGCTATTTTGTATAAAATGTTCTCCGCCTACTGGAATGTGCAAGTTGTATTTTTTACCATCTACTATTGCTTCACATTCACTTCCGTTTTCATAAAGTTTGGCATTTTGCCCTAGAATATTGCTTTTTTTATCTAATCCATAGGTTATTATGTTATAATTTTGTTTTTCTTTTTCGTACCAATTATGTAATAGGTCATTATCATAGTTTATAACTACTGTTCCTTTAGGATTTAGCCCTTCTAGAATTTCTAACTTTGCTTTTAATATGTTTTCTCTTGACCCGAAGTAAGCCTATATGTGCTGTTCCAATATTTGTTATAACTGCTACATCTGGCTTTGCTATATTTGTAAGTACACTAATTTCGCCAAAAGAGTTCATTCCCATTTCTAGTACCATAATTTCTTCATCTGTTAAACTAAGTATTGTTAGTGGTAAGCCTATTTCGTTATTGTAATTTCCAATGGTTTTTAATACTTTATATTTTTTAGAAAGTACACTTGCTACCATGTCTTTTGTGCTGGTTTTTCCTACACTTCCAGTGATTGCAACTACTGGTATGTTATATAAGCTTCTTTTATATGTTGCTATTTGCTGAAGTGCTTTTACGGTATTTTCTACTAATATGATTGTAGCATTTGGATATTTTTGTATGGTTTTGCTTGGTATTTCTACTCCTTGAAGTAGGCATGCTATTGCTCCTTTTTGTAAGGCTTCTTCATATAATGTACTTCCATTGAAGTTTTCGCCTTGTATGCCTACATAAATTTCGCCTTTATTTAATTCTCTTGTGTCTTTTGAAAATTTTTCGCAAATTAGGTTTTCGTTTCCACAAATTAGCTTTCCGCCTGTTACTTCTAATATGTTTTTTATTGTTATTTGTTTGTTCATTTCTTATTCTCCCATAACTATGTAATTTATTGCTATTATATTCTAATTATTTATAAACTGCAACTAAAATTATAAAGAAATAATTAAATTAAAAATTAGTTTATTTCGTTGACATAGTGAATAAAAAATAGTATAATTAATATACTAAAAGAGTAATCATTTGATTACTAATAGGAAGTTCTTACCTAAAAAAGAACGATTTAAAATTAGGTAAAGTTCAAGCCTTATAAATGACTGATTTGAAATTAGGTAATGCTTAAGCCTTATAAATAAGCAGTTTTAAATTAATAGGGGGGTACATTTTAAAAAGTGTATCTCCTTATTTTTTACAAAAAAGTGAGGTAAAATGGAAGAATTATTATTTTATACAATTGATAAAAATTACATTAAATATTTAAGTAAATTTGAAAGTAATGTAAGCTATAATAAAGAAGAACTTGGGCATAGTAGACCATATTTAGGAATAGTATTAAAAATAGAAAGTTATGAATATTTTGTACCTTTATATTCTTATAAAAGTCATTATCAAAGATATAAAAATAATCCTAGTTTCTTTTTCGTATATAACAAGAAAGAACAGCCATTAGCAATTATAAAATTTTCAGCTATGATACCAGTTCCTAGTAATATAAAAGTGACATCTGTTTTAGAATACAATAAACAAGATAAAAAATATAAAGATTTAATATCAGCAGAATATAGATATATAAATTCTCATAAAGAAGAAATATATAAAAGAGCTAATAAAATGTATATTGCTGTAACAAAGCATAAAAGAAACTTTCTTAAAACAATATCTTGTAATTTCAAATTATTAGAAGAACAAAGTATAAAATACAAATCAAATATAGATGAAAAAGGAAATTCAAATTAATGAATTTCCTTCTAGCTAAATGCTATTAAATTAAAACTAGCTGTTTTGAGCTGTTCTGTTTGCAATTTCTATTGCTTTGCTTACAATATTACCACAAGTTTTAGATGGTACATTTCCCCATCCGCCATCTTGTTTTACTTGGTCATATACGCCAAGTTCTTTTGCTATTTCTTCTCTTAATTTGTCTGAAATTAGTTTTCTGTTATTTGACATAAGAAATACCTCCTAACAGATTTTAAATTTTTGTGAAAATTTATTTTTAACAATTTAATTTTTATTTTAATAAGATAATATTTTTCGCTTTTTATTTAAAGCAGAATTATTATTCTTAAGTAATATTAATTTTTATTGTTTTTTATATTTTCACACTATTATTTTGTTTTATTTTTTGAAAAATATTTTTAAAATTTTTTCCAAATTTATTATAAAATTTAGAGTGATTACTTATTTCTTGATATATTTTTTTCATATTTTGAATTAATAAAGAACATATATTAAGCTTTTTTATGTGGCTGATATTTTTAATGTGTTAATGTTCCGTTTGGTGTGTTTACTATTACTAAAATGTCTTCTTCTTTTCCATTTTCACAATTTATATATACTAAAAAGTCTGTATCATTTACTTTTCCTTTAAATTCCCAGCACATTACTTCTGTTTTCCATTCGGTTGGAATAATTGCTAAATTTTCACTTTTAATATCTAATTTTGGATTTAAACTGCTTTTGGCTTGTTCTTTTGAAATTTTAACTTCGGCTAAGTCTCTTTCTTCATGTGAATTTAAATATCCTGTTGTTTCAATTCCCATTATTTCTCCATTATCTAATGCTACTTTTAATTTTACTAAGTCTGGATAAATAACTACTCCATCTTGTTCATAGGCATAATTTATTGTAACTATTCCGCCTTCTTTTAAATAATAGGTTTCTTTCATATTTGGAAAGTTATGCTCTTCTAAGAATTTTTTTCCAATTTCATCTGCTCTTTCTTGTGATACACTTTCTGCTTCGATATTTCTGTTATAGTTCATAAATACAACATGTCCGCCTTTTTCTGATATAGAAATTACTACGTTTGCATCCTTTTCTCCGTTTACTTTTGCATTAAAGTCATATGTTATCATGTCTGTGTTTTCTGATTTTCCAGATAAAGATATTTCTTGTATTTTATCTTTTCCTATAAATTTTTCTGCTATCTCCTTTGCTTTTTCTTCACTAACTTTTTCGCCTGTTAAGCCTTTTTTTTCAGTTGATGTCATGTGCTCAGAAAAGGCACCATCATATATTAAGCCAGAATATTCATGAAAGTTCTCTTCTAGGCTGCTGAAGCTATCTTTTGAAATGTTACTTACTTCTTGTGTAAAGGCCATATTTCCTTTTTTTGTTAATTTTCCCCAACTGATTCTTCCTTCATTCATATCTGCTGATAGCTGATTTAAAGTGTTTTCTAGCTCTACGCTGTAATTATGCAATTCTTGCAAGTTATCTAAGTCTTCTTGTGTTAATTCTTCATTATATATATTTTTTCGAGATAATGAATAACTATAATCGCTTACTTGATTTAAAAATTTTGCTGTTTTTTCTAGTTCTACACTTTCTATTGGAAGTCTTGATAAATAAACTTGTGCTAAGTTTGCTTCTCTCCATACATTTGTTAGAGTTTCTGCTCCATGTTCTGGCGTACTAGAAATTATTGATTTTGCTAAATATGTTTCTACATTTTGTACATAGTCTACCAACTCAAAAAATGCCATATTGTAACTATTTTCTGAAGCTTGCCTATAATCTGCTTGCTTTTTGTAAATCCATACTCCCATTGCTATTATTATTGCAAATAATACTACAATAATGCTAAGCATGTGTCTATCTTGTAATCTATTTTTCCAGTCTGTTAATTTATTGGTTATTTTTCCCATAATTTTAATTCCTTTCTTTGTTTATGTAAATTTTATTTTTTTACATAATTTTATTATTGTCTAGTAAAATGTATTTTTGAATGCATTTTTCTAGAAAACAAGTTTAATCTTCTTTAATATACTTGTACGCTGAAATGGCATTTGTTTGCAAGTTAATGATTTTTTATAATAATTTTTACTTGCAAAATCTGTGCTTTCCTATTGTTTTTATAAGTGGCCTTGACCATATCCATTTACTTGTTGCAGTTGCTGGGTTAAAGTAATATATTGCTCCTCCTGTTGGATCCCAACCATTTAATGCGTCTCTGGCTGCTTTTACTACTGACGATGATTCATCAATTGGTACATTAATTTGTCCATCTGATACTGCGGTAAATGCCCCTGGCTGATATATAACTCCTGAAATCGTATTTGGAAATTTAGAGCTTGCAACGCGGTTTAAAATTACTGCACCAACTGCTACTTGCCCTTCATAAGGCTCTCCTCTTGCTTCTCCATTTATTGCTCTTGCTAGCAGTTGAACATCTGATGTATTTCCACTTTTGGATGCCGCTTCTACTTGTTTTTGATTGCTTAAAAAATTGATTAGTTCTATTATTAGAAATGCAGTTATTAATAATATAAATATTGTTTTTATAATTTTTTTCATTATTTTTACAAAATACTGTCTTTAAATTTTATTTATTTTTTCTTTTTGCAAATATTAATTTTAAGGCAGTTTTTCCTTTCTAAAAATTTTATATAATTCATTTTGTCCATTTTTGGTTAATTTATGCATTTTTTTATAAGAAAAAAAGTTATTTACTATTTAATAGTTTTTATAACTAAAGCGTAAATAGTACTATTTTTCGCAGTTTTGAAAGGTCCCGTTCTGACTCTACTTCTTTAAATTTGCATCTAGCAACGGGCATTTGAAAAACAAGAAAACTAGTACTATTTACGCTTTAATGTAATTAAAATTATTTATTCTTACTTAAAAATTATAGATTTTTATTTTAAATATGTTATAATAAATTCACTAAATTGAAATAATGAAAATTTTAATATATGTTTAAAAAAAGAAAGGATTTTTTATGAAAAAAGTAATTATTTTTTATGCCTCGTATGGAGGAGGGCATTTATCTGCTGCGAAGTCTATTTTGCAATATATTGAAAAAAATTTTCCTCTTATTAATGTAGAAATGATAGATTGTATGAAATATGTAAGTAAACATATAGAAAAAATGACAACTGCTGCTTACCGTGAAATGGCAAAGAAGGCTCCTAAATTGTGGGGAAAAGTTTATTCTGGTTCTCAAAAGGGATTGCTTTCTAAAATTAGTAAAGATAGTAATAAATTAATGTCTAGCAAACTTAAGAAATTGCTTGAAGAGAAAAATCCGGATGTAGTAATTTCTACTCATCCTTTTAGTAGTCAAATGGTTAGCTATTTAAAAAGAAAGCAAAAGTTAAATTGTACACTTGCTACTATTATGACGGATTTTGCTATGCATAAGCAGTGGTTAATTGGGCATGAGTATACAGATTTCTTTTTTGTTTCTAATGAGGCTATGAGGCAAGATATTATAAATTATGGTGTTGATGGAAACAAAATTTATGTAACTGGTATTCCTATGTCTAATAGATTTGCTGAAAATTTTGATAAATTAAAAATTTATGAGGATTTTAAATTAAACCATGAAAAGAAGGTTGTTTTATTTTTTGGTGGTGGCGAGTTTGGACTTGGTAAAGATAGGACTGTTCAAGTTTTAAAGTCTTTAATAGAGAACTTACCAAATTATCAAATTGTTGCAGTTAGTGGGAAAAATGTAAAAATGAAAGAGGCTTTTGAAGAGTTAGTTTTAGCTTGTAAGGCACAAAATAGGGTTATTGTTCTTGGCTTTACAGATAAGGTGCCAGAGCTTATGAGTATTTCTTGTGCTGTGGTTACAAAACCAGGTGGGCTTACTACAACAGAGAGTTTGGCTTCTGGGCTTCCTATGATTATTATTAACCCTATTCCTGGTCAAGAGGAAGAAAATGCTGAATTTTTAGAAAATAATGGAGTTGGTGTTTGGATTAGAAAAAATGATGATCCAAATGAGGTTATTGTAAAGTTTTTTGAAAGTGATGAAAAGCTTGAGGAAATGAGGGAAAATACTAAAAAGCTTCGCAAAATTAATTCTACTAAAGACATTTGTGAGATTGTTTTATAATTAATTGCTCGAATAGTACTATTTTTCGCAGTTTTGAGAGGTCCCGTTCTGAACCTGCTCCTTTGAAATTACAACTGCAACGGGCATTTGAAAAACAAGAAAACTAGTACTATTCGAGTTTTAATATGTTTATAACCATTATCTTGTATCATTTAATAAGCTTGTTATTTATAATTCTCTTCTTCCTTCTAGAGCTTTGCTCAAAGTTACCTCATCTGTATATTCTAGGTCACCGCCAACAGGAATTCCGTGTGCAATTCTTGTTACTTTAATTCCTAATGGTTTTACAAGTTTAGAAATATACATTGCAGTTGCTTCACCTTCAACTCTAGGGTTTGTGGCTAGTATAATTTCTTTTACTGTTCCTTCCATTAAGTGTGAAAGTAATTCTTTTATTTTGATATCATCTGGCCCTATTCCGTTCATTGGCGAAATGCTTCCATGTAATACATGGTATATTCCTTTAAATTCATGTGTTCTTTCCATTGCTACAACATCTCGTACATCTTCTACTACACAAATTGTGGTGTGGTCTCTATTTTGGTTTGCACATATTGGGCATGGGTCTGTATCTGAAATGTTATAGCAACTAGAACAGTACTTTAGGTTCTTTTTTGCATCTAAAATTGCTTGAACAAACTCTTTTGTTTCTTCTTCACTTGCATCTAAAATATGAAAAGCAAGCCTAGCTGCTGTTTTGTTTCCTATGCTAGGTAATTTTTCAAATGCTTCTATTAATTTTTCTATTGATGGTGAATAATATGACATGGTCTGCTCCTTTTGCTATATATGCTTAAATGCTTTAATATAACTTAAATGTGCTTTTTCATTAATTGTATTTTTTTCTTACATTAAACCTGGTATGTTATATTTTCCAAGTTCTTGTGCTTGTGCGCTATCTACTTTTCTTAATGCTTCATTTACGCAAGTTAAAATTAAATCTTGTAGCATTTCTACGTCTTCTGGGTCTACTGCTTCTTTTTTTATTTTTATTTCTTTTAGTTCTTTATTTCCAGATACTTTTACATAAACAGCTCCGCCGCCTACACTGCTATCGAATTCTTTTGCTGCTAATTCTGTTTGTGATTTTTCCATATCTGCTTGCATTTTTTTTGCTTCTTTCATTAATTGATTAATGTTCATTCCTCCAAAGCCGCCACCCATTCCTGGGAATCCTCTTTTTGACATAACTTTTCCTCCTTATTTTTTTATATGTTATTCTTCTATTACATTAACAGGAATATCTAATTCTTCTATTACCTGCTCTTCTGGATTTTTTTGTTTTGCCTTTTTTTGCAAAATTTCATCTTGGCAGTCTAATAATTTGATTGTCATTTGTTTTCCACATTCGATTGATACTAGCCTTGTTAGTTCTTGAATATTTTCTGGCTTTTCCATAATGCTTTTTACAAATGGTGTTAGACCATTTTGAAATACAATTCCAACTGTTAAATCATTTAACATAGTTGCTACTGTATTTAATAAGTTGCTTACTAACATCATTTTTCTTTGTTCTTTTAAATTTTCTATTATTTTAGGCCAAAAGTCTAGTTTATCTATTTTTAGGTCTGTTACTTTTTCTATTTTTGGTTTTGGTACATTATTTATTTCTATGTTTTTTGATGGTTTTTCGTTTGTTTTTTCATCAGATGATTTTTCTGCTGTTTTTGAAAAATTGCCTGATTTTATTTTTTCTTCTAATTTATTTAGCCTATTATGTATATCTTCTAAGTCTTGTGAATCAGCTTTTTTAGCTTCTTCTGGATGACATAGTTTTATCATTGCAACTTCAAATAATATTGTTTTTTGTGATGACCATTTCATTTCATTTTCTAATTCTGAAAGTGTATATATTATTTGTAATAGTCTTTCTTTTGATACATTTTCAGCTAATTTTGCAATTTGTTTTTGCTCTTCTTCGCTGTATATTTCTAAGTTTTGACTTGTTTTCCATACTAAAATATCTTTTGTATATTTAATTAATTCCCATAAAAGATTTTGCAAGTCTTTTCCTTCATTTTGTACCTCTTGTATTGTTTTTAAAACATCTTCTACTTTATAATTTATAACTGCTTCCATAATTTGTGATATGAAGGTTAATTTTGGAATTCCAACTAAATCTTTTACAAAGTTTTCATCTATTTTTTGATTTCCTTCTTGCAAACATCTTTCTAATATGCTGAGTGCGTCTCTCATAGCGCCTTCTGATAGTATTGCTATAAGGTTTAGTGCTTCTTTTGAAATTTCTATATTGCTTTGCTCACATACATATTCTAATCTTTTTATAATATCTGCATTTGATATTTTTTTGAAGTCAAATCTTTGGCATCTTGAAAGAATGGTTGCAGGTAATTTTTGTGGTTCTGTTGTTGCTAAAATGAATTTTACGTGTGCAGGTGGCTCTTCTAGAGTTTTTAAAAGTGCGTTAAATGCCCCTGTTGATAGCATGTGCACCTCGTCGATAATATATACTCTATATTTTGCAAGTGTTGGCAAAAAATTTACTTCATCGCGGATGGCTCTAATGTCATCTACACTGTTATTAGATGCTGCATCCATTTCAACAATATCTGTTAATGAGCCTGCAAGTGCTGCTTTGCAGATTTCACATTCGTTACATGGTTCGCCATTTTGTGGATTTAAGCAGTTTACGGCTCTTGCTAAAATTTTGGCAGTGGTAGTTTTTCCGGTTCCTCTGCCTCCGTTTAACAAATATGCGTGCCCTACTCTACCAGCCATTATTTGATTTTTTATAGTTTTTGTAATATGTTCTTGACCAACCATATCTTCAAATTTTAGTGGTCTAAATTTCCTATATAAAGCTGTATATGCCATATTTTACCCCTTTATTCTTAGAAATTTTTAATTAACTAATAAATGAGCTTTTTTGTTTGTAAATTATTAATAAAATGGTATGAGCTTTTTCTTAGCCACTCTATGGAAAGTAAATCCCACATAAGAAGTGACTACTTATTGCTGCTTCCTTCCGGATCTGACAAGATTCATAGGCTTCTATTGGCTTTACTTTCCATACAATGGCTAAATTTAAATTCATACCATTTGCATTATATACTTTTTTATTTAGTTTAGCAAGTATTTATGTGTTTTTTGTTGGCTAATTTATTAATACATAATAGTTATAATTACATTAAAGCTTAAATAGTACTATTTTTCGCAGTTTTGAGAGGTCCCGTTCTGACTTTACTTCTTTGAACTGGCTGACTAGCAACGGGCATTTGAAAAACAAGAAAACTAGTACTATTTAAGCGTGTTAGTGCTAATTTACTTAACTCTTTTAAATATAATATCGCTCATATCGGTCTTTTCTAAAGAGCTTCTTCCATCTTCGCTAATATCTCCTGCTGGAAAGTCTAATGTAATGTTTGCTTTATATTTTGTTTTTGTAGTTTCTATTGTATAATCGAATGATACTGTAAATTCTATTTCTTCTTTTTCTATTTGAAGTTTTTTAAGCCATGTACCATCCTGGCGTATTTCTTCTTTAGCTTCGTTAGAGGTGTAGTTTGCTATGCCCATATTGTTAAAGCAAATCCATGTTGTTCCGCCTTTGCTTCCTATTTCTAGTTCTGTTGGGCTACTTTGGCTTGCTCCTTTATACTGTAAACTATCATTTACTAAATATTGATCCTCATAATTATATAAACGACCTGCTTTACTATTTGGCATATATACTTTAATTTCACCTTTTTGTGGTGCTTTTAATATTTGAATGTTGTCAATTGTTACACTTTTTATTAGTAAATTTTCATCTTCTGTATTTGAATCTATGTAAAAACTTACATCATTATTTTGAAAAATATCAAAATCCCATTTTAGTTCATTTTCTGTTTTATTTTCTATTCCTTCTGCATTACTTACAATAATAATTTTAGATAGTTTAAAAGGCATATTTTGTTCACCTTCTACTTCATATTTTATCATTGCCATAAGTACAAGAATTAGAATTATTGCTAGAATTGCTATTGCTATCATTAATTTTATCGTTTGTTTTTTCTTTTCTGTTATCAAAGATTTTCCTCCTTTTAGGCTGTTTTTTATTTAGGTTTTATTTATTATAATTTTACATTATTTTTGGTAGAATTTTTAATATTTTATTTTTGTTTGCATTTTTTATGAATTTATATAGTAATTTTTTATAAATATTATTTTGGCGGAGCGAGTGGGATTCGAACCCACGTGGCGCATTTTAATACGCCTAATTGATTTCGAGTCAACCTCGTTATGACCACTTCGATACCGCTCCTAATATTTATTTTTTAGCTTTTTCTTGTTTATTGTTGTTTAGTTTTTTTATTATTTGCTTGGCTTTTTATTGTTTCTTAGTTCTTTAAAAAATTGTTTAAGTAATGCTTCACATTCTTTTTGCATTATTCCCGTTTCTACTTCTACTTTATGGTTAAATGTATAATCTTTTAAAAGGTTTAGTTTAGAGCCACAGCTACCAGTTTTTTCGTCCATTGTTCCTATGTATACTTTTTTTATTCTTGATTGTATTAATGCTCCTGCACACATACTGCAAGGTTCTAGTGTAACATACATTTCACAATCAGTCAAGCGCCATGAGCCTAATTTTTTACTGGCTTTTTTTATTGCTATTATTTCAGCATGGTTTAGCGGATTGTTTGTTTCTTCTTTTTTATTATATGCTCTTGCTATTATTTTATTATTTTTTACAATTACTGCACCTACTGGTATTTCTTCTTTTTGGTATGCTTTTTGTGCCTCTTTAAGTGCTTGTTTCATAAATTTTTCGGTTTCTTGCATTTTTTCCCCTTTTTTTGTTTCATATGTATATGTAATTTTATCACATACTTTATGTTCAAACAACATCTTATTTGAATTTATTTTATTTTTATATAATTATTTTAATTGTATTAAAGCTTAAATAGTACTATTTTTCGCAGTTTTGAAAGGTCCCGTTCTGACATTCTTCTTTGAACTTGCTGCCTAACAACGGGCATTTGAAAAACAAGAAAACTAGTACTATTTAAGCTAGTTAATTATAAACATTAACAATTTTGTAAATACATTTTAAATAAATTTTTTACCATATTTCAATTAATTTTTTCGCATAATCTATATCATTTATAGATAGCGCTGTTAATATATCTGATAATATTAGTCTTTCTTTTGACGAAGCTTCTTTTTCTATTATATAAATTAATTCTATTGCATAGTCTATACTATTGTTTATTGTAATTACTAACATTTTTTTTAATTCTTCTTTACTATAATTATTTTTTTGCATAAAAAATTTCCTTTATTAACATATTAATAATGCGAGTAAGCCTCGTATCATTGGTTTAAATATATATTACAATTAATAAAAAAGCAAGGAAATTATGGTAAGTTATGAAAAAATTTAATGATAAAAGTAATGTATCTGGTGATTTAATTAAAAAATATCGTACAGCTATGGATTATACCAAAGCTGATTTATCTAGGTTGTTAGATTTGCTTGGCATAAGTATGGATGTTACTGAAATTAATAGAGTTGAAACTAATAGACAAGTTTTAAAAGATTTTGAGTTGATTGGTTTTATTAAAATTTTAAATATTTCACTTGATGATTTGAAAAAATTGATTGATTAATTTGGTTTTATGCCATTTTATTGATGTCGTAAAATATTATAATATTCTTTTTTTGCTTATTACATTTTTATCTTTAAAAAAGTCTAGCTTTCACTAGACTTTTCAGTTTTTTTATTTGCTTAAATCACATAACATTTGAAGTAAATATTGTCCATCATTTTTATCTCTTTCATCTTTTTCAAGATTTCGTTTTCCAAAACACACAAAACCATTACTTTCATAAAATTCTTTTAGTTTCTCTTTATCTTCACACTCTATAAAAGCAAATTTACCACCTAAAATATTTTGAGCTTCTTTAATTTTATCACAGGCTAATTTTAATAAGTCATCTCCTTTAATTAAAGAATTATAATTATTTGCATAGTTTTTACCTAATTGACCTATAAGTGGTAAAGAAATAAAAAAGTATTTATCTGTTGAAAGTGGTTCTGCAAATCTACTAATTCTCTTTTTTAAGGAATTACTTAATAAACTCTTTTTTATTTTTGTTGTTTTATTTGTAAGTGAAAAATATCCGACAATTACTTCTTTTTCTTTATAAGATGTACTAACTAAAAAAGTTGTTGATATTCTCATTTTTAAAAATTGTATTGCTTTTTCTTTAATGAAATATTCAACATCTTTATTAATATTACATTCAAATTTACTTAATATTTCTTTTGTTTTTTCTTCTCCAATGGCTTCATACATATCTTTTAAACTTATTATATTGTATGCCAATTTTTATTTTGTACCAAACATCTTTCTTATTGTTTCTTTATCTTCTATGGTTTTTACAGATGTTGCTATATTTATTTGTTTTCTACCCTTTTTTTCTGCATTTTCTAATGCAGATACAAGAGAATTTGCTGATTTTCTGTCTTTAATTACTATATCTTTTAAAAAGCTTTTTGTTGCCATAAACATCATCTCCTATTTTATTATATGTATGATTCCACTAAATTATAACATATTTTTATGTAAATTGCAATTTTTGTTTTGTAATGAATATTTTATCATACAAATTATAATTGTCAACATTTTTTATAGTAATAAATACTTTTTTCACTAGTCAATTAATATTTTCTTTACTCGTCAGCTAACATTAATATACTTATATTATTTACTATATTTATATA
>CANQCT010000034.1 GCA_947589835.1 uncultured Clostridia bacterium | reverse complement strand
CTTTAGCATAATCATTACGTAATGTTTCTAATGTTTTTATTTTTCTATCATCATCTTGCAAGGTTATTATAACTTCTGCTTTAGCATAATCATTACGTAATGTTTCTAATGTTTTTATTTTTCTATCATCATCTTGCAAGGTTATTATAACTTCTACTTTATCATAATCATAAATTAATGTTTCTAATGCTTTTATCTTTTTATCATCATCTTGCAAGGTTACTATAACTTGTGCTTTAGCATAATCATTCCCTAATGTTTCTAATGCTTTTATTTTTTCATCATCTGATAATAATTTTAATCTCTCAATTTCATCCATAGTACTTTCCTTTTTAATTATTGTTTAAATATTTTTCCATTATTTCATTAGCAAATTTATTAATTATTATGTAATTATCCTTTATATTTTCTTTATTGATATACTTTTTATTTAGATATTTTCCAAATATATTTGCATCTGTTTTTTCTAATAAAATTATTTTATTAAATTTTAGCATAGATAATATATAAGTAATTTCATCGTATAAGATAAATGCATCTTCATCAAAATTATCTGTTTCTTTTTCTAATGTAATAACTTTTATACCATTTAGCATAGTGTTAGCTACAGTTTTTTTTTCAAGTTCATTTTTTCTTTCTACTTTTGACATATTGTAGTAATTTTTATTTATGAACTTTTCAATTAAACTTTTTATATCTTTATATTGATACTTTTCTTTTCCTTCTATAACAATTAGATTTTCCATTATTTTTAACCTCTATAATTATAAATTAATTTTATTATATTATATGCCAATTTAAATTGTAAATATATTTGCATAAAATTTTGCTTTATTTATATTTGTTATAAAGGCAAAAAAATACCCCGCCTTAGCCGTAAGGTGAATGAAATTTTAAGGACCTGCTTTCACAGGTGGGTGTCTTGTTGAATGCTCCTGGGTTTCTTATATTATTTAATACAAGCATACACGCCACATTCAAAGGCGGACTCCCTTTTAATATTTGTTGGTTCTAAAATTCCAGTCTACACGCACTATGCAGGGAAAATTCTTATTTAATTGTTATTATTATATTAACACAATTTATATATGTTTGCAAATATAAATTATGTATGTTTAAAGAGTTTTAAATAACGAATTCTAATGTTTTCTTTGTTTTTCTTAAGTTTTATTATTTATTTTATATATAGATTTTAATTTATATGCTAATTCTAATTAGATTTTTGTATTAATTTTTATATTTCTTCTATATTGAAGTCAGTAATATTGCTAGCATCTTCATCTAAAAGATATTCTAATTGGCTAGTTTCACCGACATTTACTGATGGAATTGTTATTAAACCTTCTATTTTTTCTCCAGTACTTGTTGTTATTGTTAATTTAGCAACTTCACTTGTAAAATTAGTACTTCCTGTATTTCTTATATTTGCTACAATTCTATTTCCGCCATTTTCATTTTCATATTTTATATCAGTAAATAATAATTCTTTATACATTTTTACAATTACAGGATTAGTACCGCTTCCTTCATTATTATTTACATTAGTGTTTTCAGAATTATTATCAACATTACTATTATTATTGCCAGTTTCACTGTTTATATCATTTTGGCTATTAGTTGTACTATTTCCATCAACATTATTTTCAACTACTCCTTGCATAAGACTGCTCATATCTTGTACTTCTGAATTTTGTTTACTTTGAGCATCAGCATTAGATTTTCCATTTTTAGATGATTTTGTAATTATTACTGTTACCATAATAAGAAACATAACTCCTATTAAAGTAAAAATTACTTTTCTTTCTTTTGGTGTCATTTGTGTTTCCTCCCTATTTTTTCTTTAAAATTATTTTAATATGTGTGTTTAAATAACTTTTCTTTTAAGTTTGATTAATTTTGAGTGCAAAAAGTTATTTTTTTCATAAGCTATATATATTAAATCACATTAAACTTAGAATGTAAATACATATTTTTAATATATCATCAATTTTCTTTTTAATATGTTGTTCGTAACTATGCCAATTCCTATAAATTCCTTATTTTCATTTTGCACTTGATACAAGCCATTTGCTATGTTTTTTTGTAATTTTACTCCATTTAATAGCATTTGTATTTCCTGCTTATTTAAATATATAATTGGATATTCTTCAAAAAAATGTGGTATTGTAATAATGTGTTTGTTTAAATATTCTTCATTATTTGCTTCTAAATCTTGTAAGGTTACAGCTTCACTTATATCAAAGTTTCCTACTCTTGTTCTGTTAAGTTCCTTCATATAGCCTACAGTATTTAGTTTTTTAGCTATTTCTTCACACAAAGTTCTAATATATGTGCCCTTAGAGCAATGTACGCGAAATGAAATTGTTTTTAAAGTTTCGTTTATTTCTATTAACTCTATATTATATATTTCAATTTCTCTTTGTGGAATTTCTACTTGCAATCCGCTTCTTGCATACTCATATAGCTTTTTACCATTTACTTTAATGGCAGAATAAATAGGTGGAGTTTGTTTTTGCTTTCCCACCATAGATTGCAATATGTTTTTAATATTTTCTATATTTAAATTTTTTAAATCTACTTCTTTTTGCTCTATTACTTTTCCTTCGCTATCTAAAGTATCTGTTTTTTCTCCTAGCTTAATTACAGCTTCATATATTTTATTATGATTTACTAAATATTCAGAAAGCTTTGTTCCTTTTCCTAGCAAAAGTGGTAATACGCCAGTGGCCATTGGGTCTAGAGTTCCAGTGTGCCCTACTTTTACTTTACACATTTTTTTTACTTTAGCTACTACATCATGAGAAGTAAATTCTTTTGGTTTATTTACAATTAGTATTCCATCCATTTTCTAATCATATACCTTTTTTTAAAGTTTTATTGCAAGTTTATTTTAGTAATCTAACAACTTCTTTTAAAATCATTTCTTTGGCTTGTTCTATTGTTCCTGGAATTGTACAGCCAGCTGCTTTTGGATGTCCACCGCCTCCAAATACAACACATGCATCTGCAACATTTACATAGTCATTAGAACGAAGTGAAACTTTGCATCCTTTTTCGGTTTGACGTATAAAAATAGATACTTCTACATTTTCTACATCTCTGGCATTTTCTACAATTCCTTCGTAATCTCCGTTTTCAGCGTGAACGCTTTCTTCATCTTCTTTAGTAATATATGTATAGGCTACTTTTCCACCTTCTAAAAATTCTACTCTATTATTTGCAATACGATGAAGCTCGAAATTTGCTTTTGTTTTAGTTTCTAGTACTTGACGATAAACTCTTGAAACATTTACGCCTTTATTAAGAAGCCAAGCAACAAATTCAAAAGTTTCTGCTGTAACTCCTTGGTATTTGAAGCCACCAGTATCTGTAATAATTCCAGCCAAAATGCAGGTTCCAATATCTTTAGTAATTTCTATTCCAAAATATTCTAAAATAACTAATAATATTTGGCTACAAGCTGGTGAATCTGGATTTACGTAGTTATAGTCTCCAAACATAGTATTTGTGCCATGGTGGTCAATTGAAACCTTTACTTTTGCACTTTCAAAATAATTAGAAAATCCATTTAACATTTTAATTGCGGCACAATCTAAAGCTATTGCTAAATCATAATGTTCTACATTGGTTTTTGTTTTTATTTCTTCAATTCCTGGCAAACAATTAAAAACTTTTGAGTGCTCTGGAATTATAATATCTGGATTTTTTCCATAAGCTTTTAAAGCATGATACATTGCTAAACTGCTTCCCATAGCATCGCCATCTGGATTTTCGTGTGTTAAAATAACAATTTTATCTGCCTGATTTATTTGTTCTAAAATATCATCTAAAGTCATTTACTAATCTCCCTATTCACTTTGTAAATTTTTAAATTTATCACATTTATTTGATTATATTCTATCAAAACAATTTAAAATTTTCAAACATATTTTAAGCATCTTTTTAATAATTTTTAATCTTCTTTTTGGTCAGCGCTGTTGTCAGTGTTTTGGTCATCTTTTTTATTAGCGTTTAAATCATCATCTTTTTTGTCAGTATTCTCATCAGTGTTTTTGGTCATCTTTTTTGTTAGCGTTTTAATCTTCTTTTTGGTCAGTACTTTTGTCCGCGTTTTTATTAGCGTTTAAATCCTTTAGTATGCTGTCAATTCTTGCTCCGTATTCAAAAGAATCGTCTATTTCAAATATTAATTCTGGTGTAATTCTTAAATTAATATTTTTAGCCACTTGGCTACGAATAAAGCCAGAAGATTCTTTTAAACCCTCCATAGTTTTGCTCACACTTTTAGAATTTAAAATACTTACATAAACTTTGGCATATTTAAAATCAGGTGTAATTTTTGCTTTTGTTACACTTATTAATCCTGTAACTTTTGAATTTTTAAGTTCAAACATAAGCACATGGCTTATTTCTTTTTTTAACTCTTCATTAACTCTATTAAGTCTTGCCTCGTTTTTTGGCATTTAGCTTTCATCCTTTCTTGTTTGTATTAATATGAACTTTCCATTTAGTTTAAACAGCAGTTAGTTTAAACATCTGTCCCAAAAGCGACAAACTGTCGCTTAAAGAAACGTCCCCAAAGCAACAGACCTGTCCCTTTTCACCCAAAAGGGGAAAAAGGGACTGTCCCCTACCTCACTTGTTCCATAACGTAAAACTCTAAGGTGTCATCTTCTTTTACATCATTGTAGCCTTCTATTTGAAGTCCACATTCAAAGCCTTTTGATACTTCCTTAGCATCATCTTTGAAACGTTTTAATGAAATTAGTTTTCCGTCATGTATAACAACATTTTCACGAATAACTCTTACTCCAGCATTTCTTTCAATTTTTCCTTCTAATACATAAGCACCTGCAACAGTACCAACATTTGAAACTTTAAATGTTTGTCTAACTACTGCATTTCCAATAATTTTTTCTTCATAAACTGGTTCTAGCATTCCTTTCATTGCTGCTTCAACGTCTTCTAGGGCTTGATATATAACAGAATATTGTTTTATTTCTACATTTTCTTTTTCTGCCATATCTTTTGCTGTGTTTACTGGTCTTACATTAAATGCTATAATAATGCAATTTCCTGCTTTAGCAAGTTGTACATCTGATTCTGTAACTGCTCCTGCTACTGCGTGAATAACTTTTACTTTTACTTCATCATTAGATAATTTTTCAAGTGATTGTTTTAAAGCTTGTGCTGTTCCTTGAACATCGGCTTTTACAATGATATTTAATTGTTTTAAGTTTTCGCTTTCCATTTTTTCAAATAGATTGCTTAATGTTACTTTATTGCTTTCGGCCATTGCTTGTTCTCTTTCTTGACGTTTTCTTCTTTCAATTAAATGTTTAGCCATTTTTTCGTCTTTAACTTCATAGAAAGTATCTCCTGCTTCTGGAACTTCTGTTAAGCCCATAACCTCTACTGGTGTAGAAGGTCCTGCTTTTTTAACTTTTTGGCCTTTATCATTTTTCATTGCACGAATTCTACCAATAGATTTACCAACAACAATTGTGTCGCCTTCGTCAAGTGTTCCTCTTTGTACTAAAATAGATGCTATTGGTCCTTTGGCTTTATCAAGTCTTGCTTCTATAACAGTACCTTTTGCTTGTTTATGTGGGTTTGCTTTAAGTTCTTTCATATCCGCTACTAATAAAACCATTTCTAGTAAATTATCTATGTTAATTTTCTTTTTAGCAGATATTGGAACATAAATTGTATCTCCACCCCATTCTTCTGGTACTAATTCATATTCCATTAATTCTTGTTTTATTTTTTCTACATTTGCACCTGGTAAATCTATTTTATTAACAGCTACAATTATTGGAACTTCTGCTGCTTTTGCGTGGTTTATTGCTTCTACTGTTTGTGGCATAACTCCATCATCTGCTGCTACTACTAAAATAGCGACATCAGTAATTTGTGCTCCTCTAGCACGCATTGCAGTAAATGCTTCGTGTCCTGGTGTATCTAGGAAAGTAATTTCTCTATTATTAATATTTACTTTATATGCACCAATATGCTGGGTAATTCCACCAGCTTCTCCTTCTATTACATTTGTGCTACGAATTGCATCTAAAAGTGATGTTTTACCATGGTCTACGTGTCCCATAACAACAACAACTGGTGGTCTTGGTTCTAGTTCTTCTGCTGTATCTTCTGTATCATCAAATAAAATGTCTTCTTCTTTTACTTCTTCTTTTTTATTTGCAGTTATTCCAAATTCTCCAGCAACTAAAAACGCTGTATCAAAGTCTATGGTATTATTAATTGTTGCCATAATGCCATAATTAAATAATTTTTTAATAACTTCTCCACTTGTTTTTTTCATTTCAGCTGCTAAATCTTTTACTGTTATTGTTTCTGGTATTGTAATTTCTTTTAATTCAAATATTTTTTGTTTTGTTCTTTCTTCTTCCTTTTGGAATTTACGTTTATTCTTTTTGCCTCTTGCTGTTGTTAAATCATAATAATCTAGCATTCCGCCATCTTGTTCATTAAACATATGTGATAAGCTATCTACTTGTTTTAAGTCTTTTAACTTACCTTCGTTAAATTCTTCACTAAAACGATCACCTTTTTTAGCTTTTGTTCCTTTTTTAGCTTTATTATCTTCATAGCGATTTGCTTTTTCTTTATCTATTGCTCTTGTGCTAATATCTCTTTTATCTTCTTTTTCTATTATTTCAGATGCCATAATATCTTTAATGTTGCGATCTATTCCGCGATTATCAAGTGGTCTATTATTTTTGTTAAATTGTCTTTGACCACCTTCCCCATTACGATTTCCATAACGTTTTTGACCATTTTCACCTTGACGATTTCCGTATCTGTTTTGGCCATTTTCACCTTGGCGATTTCCATACCTGTTTTGGCCATTTTCGCCTTGGCGATTATTGTTGTATTTATTTTGATTATCCCCATTTTGGCGATTTTTAAAGTAATTTTGATTATTTTCGCCTTGATGATTTGAATATTTATTTTTATTTCCTTCTTGATTATTATTAGCACGATTTTGATAATTATTCTCTAGCTTATTATATGTTGATTTTGGTTCTTCATTAACTTTTTCATTAGCAGAAGTAGGTGTTTCTGATTTTTCTGGTTTAGTAGTAACTTTTTCATCTGCTACCTTTTGTGTTTGTTCTTTTGCTGTAGTTTCTGAGGTGTTAGCCATAGGTTCTATAACAGTTTCTGTTTGTTCTTTTACTACATTTTCTTCTTTCTTTTCTTCTTTTTGGTTAGTTTTAATTCCGAAAAGCTCACTTACTGTTTTTGGTTTTACAGGTTGTTTTCTGTAAACAATGTTAAAATCTTGGTTTTTCTTTCTCTCTACAAAACCAACATCTTTTCTATTTTCTTTTTCTTGTTTTAAGTCTTCTTTTTCTTCATCTGCTACAATAACCTGTCTTCTAATAATGACTGGTGATGCTTCTTTTTTGCTATTTTTTTCTTGTTTCTTTTCTTTCTCCATACCCTTTTTCTCTTTTTCTTCCTTCTTGTTTAGTTTTGAGTCCTCTTTTTTTGAGCCTTCCTGCTTTGCATTTTCTTTATTTGAATTTTCTTGTTTTGAATTTTCCTTATTTAAGTTTTCTTGTTTTGAAAAACTATTTCTTATTTTTTGTGCCACTTCATCTTCTACACGACTTAAATGGCTTGTTACTTCTATTCCTAATTTTTGTGCTCTTGCTATTATTTCTTTACTTTCTACTCCTAGCTCTTTTGCAATTTCATGTATTTTAATTTTACCCAATTGCTTCACCCCCAACAATAACTTTTTTTATTGATTCTGTAAATCCATTTTCTTTTATACAAATTACTGCCTTATTTGTTTTTCCAGATGCTTTGCTTAAAGTTTCTATTTCTCCAACTTCATATATTGGTATATTAAAACTTTTACACTTTTCTTTAAATAACTTTTTAGTTCTTTCTGATGCATCTTGTGCTATTAAAATTAGTTTTGCACTTTTATTTTCAATTGATTCTATACATGCATCTGTACCAGCTACAAGCTTTGAAGCCTTAGTTGCTAGTCCTATTAAACCATATAATTTTTGATAATTAATCAATGTTACACCTCTTATTCTTCTTATTGTATTTATTAATTTTTTATAAATGGATTTATATTATTTTTCCATTCCCCTTTTAAACTTTTTTCTTAATTTGCCTTTCAATTTTTCTTTTAAATTGCCTTCAAATGTATTAAGCTTGATTTTCCATTACTTTTTGCAACTCTTTGTAAATTTCTTCATTTATTTTAGTTTCAAAACATTTTTCTAATCTTTTAGAATTAATAGCTTTTTTCAAACATTCTGGGTTATCACAAATATATGCTCCTCTTCCTGGCATTTTGCCAGTTTTGTCTATACTTATTTGCCCTTCTTTATTTTTTACAACACGAATTAATTCTTTTTTTAGCTTTTGTGTATTACATCCAATACATGTACGATTAGGTAATTTTTTCAAACTGTACACTTCCTTTATTCTTCATTTTCAGCATTTTGCTCTTCTTCAACTTCTTCTTGTGCTGCTTCTTCTTGTGCTCTAGAAATCATTTCCCTAAATTGTGATTCGCTCTTAATATCTATTTTCCAGCCTGTTAATTTTGCAGATAATCTTGCATTTTGACCAGATTTTCCAATAGCTAAAGATAATTGGTCATCTGGAACAATTACTTGTGCAAATTTTTCTTCTTCGTTAATATCAACTGCCATTACTTGTGCTGGAAGTAATGCTGCTGAAATGAAAATAGATGGGTCTTCATTCCATTCAATTACATCAATTTTTTCTCCATGTAATTCATTAATAATATTTTGTATACGTATTCCTTTTTGACCTACACAAGAGCCTACTGGATCTATGTTTTCGTTTGGAGAATATACTGCAACTTTACTTCTGCTTCCTGCGTCTCTTGAAACGCTTTTTATTTCAATAACACCTTCATAAATTTCTGGTATTTCAAGTTCGAATAATTTTCTAACAAAATCTGCACAAGACCTAGAAACTGTAACTTGTGGCGAACCTTTTGTGCCTTTTTCTACTTCTAATACATACGCTCTTATTTTATCATTTACATGATAGTGCTCTGTTGGTATTTGCTCTTTAATTGGCATAACAGCTTCTAACTTGCCTAAATCTAAAACCACAATATTGTTATCTGCTTTTTGTACAATACCTGAAACAATTTCGCCTTTTCTGTTATAAAATTCATCAAATAATATGTTTCTTGATTCTTCTCTAATTTTTTGTACAATAACTTGTTTTGCAGTTTGTGCTGCTATTCTACCAAAGTTTTTAGGTGCAAGTTCTATTTCTGCTTTATCTCCTACAGATAATTTTTTATCTAATTTAATCGCATCTTCTAATAATATTTCTAAGTTTGGATTTTGCACTTCTTCTACTACTTCTTTTATTGCATAAATATGAACTTCTCCTGTTTCTTTATCCATTGTAACTTTTACGTTTTCTTCTGAGTCAAAGTTTCTTTTATATGCAGTAACTAATGCTGATTCAATAGATTCTAATAAGTATTCTTTTTTTATTCCTTTTTCCTTTTCTAGTTCTTGTAATGCTAGTGCTAATTCTGTGTTATCAATTGCTAGTAAGTTTTCCTTTGCTTTCTTTTTCATTTTTTTAATTCCTCCCTATTTACCAATTATATTTTAATTTCATATTTGCAACATCTTTTGTTTCGATTGTTATTTCTTTGTTTTGCACACTTAATATTATTTGTTCTTTATTAAAATCTTTTAAAATACCATCTATTTGTTTTTGTTTTTCATTTTCTATATTTATTGGCTTAAAAAGATTTACTGTAATTTCTTTACCAAGGCTTTGCTTAAGATGCTTTTCTTTTCTTAAAAGTCTTTCAACTCCTGGTGAAGATACTTCTAGAAAATATTGATCTTTAATGTAATTTGCTTCATCTAATAAGTCTGAAATGGCATCATTTACTTTTTCGCAGTCGTTTAAGCTAATGCCTTCTGGTTTATCTATGAATATGCGTAAGTAGTAGTCTTTTGCTTCTTTTTCGTATATAACGTCATAAAGTTCATAACCTAAATTTTCAATTACTGGCTTTAATAGTTTTTCAATTTTTTCTTCCATATTAAAAATTTCATCCCTTTCTTGTTTGCTTAAAAGGTATATATAGTTATATTTAATTATTTTCAGATTAATTTATTATGCAATTTTTTTATTAAGTTTTTATTATGATTTTATAAGGTTTTATTACGATAGAAGAGTGGGATTTGTTCCCACTCTTCTAGTATTTTTTTATGCTAATAAGATTATACCCTATATTTCCAATAATTGCAAGTATTTTTTAGATTTTTTTATCCTATATTTTTAGATTTTTTTATCCTATAGTATTATTTTATGTTATTCTGCGTCTGCAACACCAGCCAGAATTATTGTTTCTTCTATTTGATGTTACAAGCAAGCTTGCTCCATTATTCAAGTTTATTACACCATAAGGATCTGCATTGTTTATTGCAATTGGCAAACTTGTAATTGTGGCAATTCCATTATTGCCATTATTATTTCCCTCATTGCTATTACCATTATTGTTGTTTCCATTGTTGTTATTGCCACTATTATTGTTTCCACTGTTGTTATTTCCATTATTATTGTTTCCATTATTATTGTTTCCACTGTTGTTATTGCCAGTATTATTGTTGCCACTGTTATTGTTTCCATTGTTATTGTTGCCACTATTGTTATTTCCATTATTATTTGGACAATTGTTGTTACAACTCATATCACAGCAATATCTTCTAAAGCACGAAATTAATTTGCAAATTACCGATGTAAGTACTGCTGTTACATAAGCAAGTAATGTATATAAAATAGCATATACTAAAAAGCTTGCATCAAATGCAGCAAATGTTACTATTAAATAAATAGCTAAAAATGTAGCAGCTACTAATAATGGGCTTCTTAAAATTTTTTGTAATACAATTGCTAATAGAATAGTAGCAACAGGAAGAGCAAAAAATATTAATAATGTATTCATAATTTAGTTCATTCCTTTCATTATTGCTAAAAAGAAATACATATATATGAAAAATTTTAAGCATTTCTACTTTAACTTTACTTTTTGTTATATTTTATGTTTTTTTAAAGTAAAGTGTGCTACTATTTTTTATTACAAAATTAGCTTTTATAATGACCTGTCCCTAATAGCTTGAAAATGAGCAATTGGACCTGGTCCCAATACCCCAAAAGCAAGCAATGGGACCTGGCCCCAACACCCCCTGTTCCTAATAACTCACACTCATTAAAAATAGGCCTTGTGCTGGAAGGGTTTTGCCTGCTAAATTTCTGTCTTTAGCTTCTAATATTTTTTTCATTTCTTCTGGATTTTTTTCTCCCTTGCCTATTTCTACTAGTGTGCCTGAAATAATACGTACCATATTATATAAAAATCCATTTCCTGTAAGCATTATTACTACTCGCTCTTGTTCTTTTAATATTTTTGCTTCATAAATAGTTCTTACACTGCTTTTACTGCTTGTACCACTTGATTTAAAACTACTAAAGTCGTGCTCACCTACTAAGTAGTTTGCCGCTTCTTGCATTGCTTGTATATTTAATGGTTGTGGCACGTGGTATGTATAGTTTCTATAAATTGCGGTTCCTTGATCTGAGTTATCTATAATATAGCCATAAGTTTTTTTATGACAATGGTAACGGCTATGGAAGTTTTCTTCTACTTCTTCTGCTTTTTGTATTCTAATAGAAGTTTTAAGCTGAGAATTTATTGCTATTGCCATCTTTTCTATTGGAAAGTCTGAGTTGATTTTAAAATTTGCTACTTGTGCAAATGCATGAACTCCTGCATCTGTTCTGCCAGAGCCTATAAGTTCTACTTCTTCTCCTGTAATTGTTTGTATTGCTTTTTCTATTTCGCCTTGTATATTAAGTTTATTGGGCTGTTTTTGCCAGCCATTATAGTCTTTTCCATCATATTCGATTGTTAGTTTAATATTTCTCATTTTTAAATTCATCCTTTCTATTAATTTTATATGGTTTTATTTGTTACACTTTATAATTGATTATAAGCTTTAGAGTGGCTGTTAAAAATTTTATATTTCGTTCTTTTATGAAAAGTGTGTTGGCTCATAGTAAACAATTTATAAATTATTTATTTAAATAATACTATAATTTTTAAATGGTTACAATATTTATTTTATTTAAACTTGATATTTTTCTTATTTTTATTTATAATATTGGCGGGAGGAGCTACTATGCCTATTAAATTAATAGCCAGTGATTTAGATGGCACATTTCTTGCACAAGATAATTCTATTCCAGAGAGTAATTTAAAAGCAGTTGAAACTATAAAGCAAAAGCAAATACCTTTTGCTATTTGTACTGGAAAAAGTTATGCTCTTTCTAGAGATGTTTGTAATAAATGCGATGCACAATATGGCATTTTCGGAAATGGTACTCAAATTATAGATTTAAAAGAAAAGAAAGAAATTTTTCATTTATGCCTATCTATGGAAGAAATAAAATTATGTTATGAAATAGCTAAAAAATACAATTTACATATTCATGCTTATGGTGATAACTTTGTTATTACTGAGGATTTAAAATATTTAGATTTATATAACTATGTTATGTTTTTTCGCTCTGAAGGTACTGTTTTAGGTAAATATGATTCTAAATTTAATCTTATTTTAACAAATCAGAACAAAGATGGTTTTTCTTTTTATATAGTAAAAAATTTTTTGGAATATTTAAGTGAATATAACTTGCCTATTTTTAATATTTTGCTTTCTAGTGATAATGATTTAAGCAAAATAAAAAAAGAGTTAGATGAAAATACAAATTTATCTATTACTTTTTGTTCTAAAAGATGGTATAAAGACCCTATTATTGATAAAGAATATGAATATATTTCTATTGCTCCAAATAGTATCGGTAAAGGCTATGCATTAAATATTTTAAAGGATTATTTAAATGTAGATACTAATGATATTTTATCTATTGGAGATAATTTTAATGATATTGATTTACTAAAAAATTCAGGTGTTAGCGTTGCTATTGCTAATGCTTATGAACCAGTTAAAGAAGTTGCTACATATATAACACAAAACTCTGCAAACAATGGTGGGTTTGCAGAGGCAGTTTATCATTTTATGAATTAGTTTTTAACTATTATTTTATAGCTTATATTTTTATATCATATTTTTATATTATATTTTTATATTATATTTTTATTCATATTTTTATATCATATTTTCTTATCATATTTTTTATCATATTTTTTATCATATTTTTTATAATATATTTTTTATTTTTCTTTATTAACCTTTTTTAGTTTTCCCTCAGTTTTATCTCCAAAGCGTTTTGTAACAATGTGCTTCATTAAAATATTTCTTAGTGCTTCTTCTTTTAAGTCTGCTATTAAAGTTCCATCTTTTGCTATTGATATTTTTCCAGTTTCTTCTGAAATAATTATTGCAATAGCATCAGTTTCTTTTGATATTCCAAGTCCTGCACGATGCCTTGTTCCTAGCTCTTTTGCAATGTCCTTGTCATCTGCTAAAGGAAGTATGCACGCTGCTGCAGCTATTTTGTTTTTTGAAATAATGACTGCTCCATCGTGAAGAGGGGTGTTTGGTGTAAATAAGTTTACTATAAGCTGTGGTGATACTTCTGCATCTAGCTCAACACCGTTTTCTATAACATCTGATATTTGAATATCTCGTTCTAAAACAATTAAGCCACCGGTTTTGGTTTTTGCAAGTTCTTGTGCTGCTATTATAACTTTGTAAATGTTTTCTTTGGTTTTTGCTTCTATGTCTTTATCCATTCCAAAAATTCTGGTTATTTTGTTGGTTCCTAATTGTTCTAGCATTCTTCTAAGTTCTGGCTGAAATATAACTATTAGGGCTATTACACCATAAGGCATAAATATAGTTAATATAAGGTTTAGTATTTTTAAATTTAATATTTCACTTAGTGCTACAACTATTAATACAAGTACAATTCCTTTTAATAGTTGCCATGCTCTTGAGCGTTTTGCATATACAATAAATTTGTATAATAAATAAATTACTATTATTAAGTCTAGTAATAATGTTAATAGCTTAAATGGATTGTGTGATAGGTCTACCATATAACTAGAAATAGAATTCCAAATTTCATTTATATTTAAAGTAAGATTTTCAAACATAAATTAACCCTTCTTTTGTTTTTTGATTGTTATCTACTTGCTACAACAATATAATAGATTAGCGTTCCTGCTACTGATAATACCATTAATGCTGTTAATATTATTGCCATTATTTTTACGCCTAATTTTTTTAGGTCTTTTTTATTTTTTGACATTATAAAATTCATCCCTTTCTAAAGGTATACAATTTTTTGTAAGATTTCTATTTTAATATAATTATTTTTATATAATAATTATTTTCTATATAAGCATTTTTATATAGGTATTTAAATGTTAAATTTTAGTATGCTGTTGTGTATTGTTGCATTAGCCAAGAGTTGTAGTCAAATACATCTAATGTTTGTGGAAGTCCGTAGTCTACTCCATAGGTTTCAACTTTTAGGCTACTTATTACAGGCTTTTCTTTTGGAGTATTAGGAGCTGTAACATCATTTCCATTTGCATCTTTTGGATAATCTACATTGCCTTTGTCATCTGCTGTTGGTGCGTCATCATCTCTGTAATAAACTTCTGTGTTTGCAATTTTATCTACTATGTCCATTCCTTCTATTACTTTTCCAAATGCTGCATAGGCTCCATCTAATGAGGCTGTATCTTCGGTCATAATGAAGAATTGTGAACCTGCTGAGTTATAGCCATATGTAGTAAGCTCACTACTAAAGTTTCCATAGTTTGTTCTTGCCATAGATATAACTCCTCTTTCATGTTTTAGGTTATTTTGTTCATATCCATTTGCTATGAATTCACCTGGTATGTTATATTCTTTGTCTTCTGATACGTTATCCATAATGCTACTTAGTTTTGGAGAACCGGTTCCGTTTCCACTTATATCGCCACCTTGAATCATAAAGTCTGGAATAGTTCTATGGAATGTAAGTCCATCATAAAAGCCTTTATTGGCTAGTGCTATAAAGTTTTTAACTGTGTTTGGTGCTTTATCTGGGTAAAGTTCTATTTTTACTGTTCCATAGTTTTCTACTTCCATTGTTGCTACTGGGTTAGGAATGTTTGTTGTTAGCTTTTGGTAAAAGCCATAACATACAAAGCCTATTCCTACTATTACTAAAATAATTGCTAAAATTAATAATACTTTTTTCATTGTTTTTCAATTTCCTTTCTTTACAGGCTCAAAAATCTGATTTAAATCATATTTTTTTCAGATTTTGCCATTTTTATAGTATTTTCAATGAGTTTTATGCATAAGTTTGTTTAGTGTAAACTTATTTAGTTCTTTAATGGTTATGATTATATAATTATAACATTAAGTTGTCAAATACAAATTGCTCTTGCATACGTTTTAAAGATTGTTTTATTGTTCTTGCTCTAACTTCTCCAATTCCTTCTACTTCATCTAACTGTTCTAAGTCGGCTTCTAGAATATGTTGGAAAGATTTGAAGGATTTTACTAAGTTATCTACAATGTTTGCTGGCATTCTAGGTACTTTATTTAATATACGGTATCCTCTAGTGTATACACCTACTTCTTCGTAATTATCAAAGTCTTCATAGCCTAGCAATTTTGCGATTTTATCTATAACAATTAAGTCTTCATGCTCTAATGCTCTAATTTCTTGCAATGCTTTTTCTGCGGTTCTTCTTTTATTTTTGCTTGTAATGTAATCTTTTATAATTAATAGTTCTTCGTTTTCTAAGCCACCTATTAACTCTTCTAGTTGCATTTGAAGTAATCTTCCTTCTTCTCCTAATTCATAAATTGCAACTTGTACTTCTTCAACTACTTTCATTACCATTTCTGCTCTTTGTATTGCATTAATTACATTTTCTAGTGTAACAATATCATTAAACTCATATTCATTTAATGTGTTTAGCTTATTATCAAATACTTTTTTGTATTTTTCAACAGTTTGCAATGCTTGGTTTGCTTTAGAAATTACTTTTGCAGTGTCTTCTAGAACGTATCTTTCATTTTCTTTGAAAATAGTAATTACACTTCTTCTTTGTGAAATGCTAATTACTAATGCTCCTGTTTGCTTTGCCGTACGTTCTGCGGTACGGTGCCTTGTTCCTGTTTCTGTTGTAGTAATGTTTGAAGATGGAATAATTTGTGTATTTGCATAAAGGATTTTTTTAAAGTCACTGCTAATTACTATTGCCCCATCCATTTTTGCAAGTTCGTATAATCTAGAAGAAGTATAGTCTACATTTAATTCAAAACCACCATCTACTAAATCTAGTACTTCTTTTGTATCGGCTACCACAATTAGTGCACCTGTTTTTGCTTTTAAAATGTTTTCTAGTCCGTCACGAATTGGGGTTCCTGGTGCAATCATTTTTAGTACTTCTGTGATAATCATGTTAAAATCAATTCCTTGCATAATGTATTTAGGTTTTTTAAAGGTTACCTATAAAACTTTTGAATATTTTTCATTTAACACTATGAGTTTTTGAAATTAATTTACTAAGGTTTATTCGTGTTAAGCTTTATTTAAGTCCTGCAGCTTTCATTGCTTCATTTACAGTTCTGACACCTATTATATCTAATTTATACTTTTCTTTCAATAGTTTTTTGTTACTTTCTGGTATAATGCATATTTTAAAGCCAAGTTTTTCTGCTTCTTTAAGTCTTTTATCTATTAAATTAACTGCTCTTACTTCGCCTGTTAAGCCAACTTCGCCAATTACAACAGTGTTTTTTTCAATAGCTATATTTTTAAAGCTAGATGCTACTGCTATAATCATTCCTAAGTCTACTGCTGGTTCGGTTATATGTATTCCACTTACTACATTTAAGTATATATCTTGTGAACCGAGCTGTAGTCCTGCCTTTTTTTCTAAAACAGCTACTAATAGTGTAAGCCTGTTATAATCTATTCCGTTTGCAGTTCTACGTGGAAGGCCAAATACAGTAGGCGTTGTTAGTGCTTGAAGCTCAATTAAAAGTGGCCTTGTTCCTTCCATACTTGCTACAATAACTGAGCCAGAAGGGTTATCTTCCCTTTCTGAAATTAGCACAGATGATGGGTTGGTTATTTCCACCATTCCTTCATTTTGCATTTCAAACATTCCTATTTCATTTGTAGAGCCAAAACGATTTTTTACACTTCTTAAAATACGGTAAGAAAAATATCTTTCTCCTTCTATGTATAAAACTGTATCCACCATGTGCTCTAGCACTCTTGGGCCTGCAATGTTGCCTTCTTTTGTAACATGTCCAATAATTATTGTTGTAATATCATTTCCTTTGCATATACGCATTATGCGTGCTGTAATTTCTCTAACTTGACTTACAGTGCCTGCTGCTGAAGATATTTCATCTGAGTACATAGTTTGAATTGAATCTATTATTACAAGTTTTGGCTTTATTTCTAAAATGTGGTTTTCTATAAGTTCAATATCTGTTTCACCTAAAAATAAGATATTTTCGTTGTTAATTCCAAGCCTATCTGCTCTAATTTTAACTTGCTCTGCTGACTCTTCGCCTGAAACATACAGCACTTTTCCTTCGCCTTGCATTTTGTCGCAAAGCTGTAAAATTAGTGTAGATTTGCCAATACCAGGCTCTCCACCTACTAAAATTAATGATCCGAGCTACTATGCCTCCGCCTAGTACTCTATCTAACTCACCTATTCCTGTATGAGTTCGCACAGAATCCTTTCCAACTACATCATTTAAAGGCTTAGGTGCTACCATTTTTTTATCTACTGCTTTAGTTTTAGTATCTTTTGTAGATAGTTTTTCTTCGTAAAAGCTATTCCACTCATTACAGCCAGGGCATTTTCCTAGCCATTTTGTAGATTCATAGCCACAATTACTACATACAAATACGGTTTTTGCCATTTTTCCTCCTTGCCCATTGGGGACAGTCCCTTTTTCCCTTTTTGGGTAATTAGGGACAGGTCTCTTTTCAAACTTTTTTATTATTTATTATTTATTATTTATTATAGTTTTTTACTTTTTCAATTATTTTCGTACTTATTCCAGTGATTCTAGATATCTGCTTTACA
>CANQCT010000033.1 GCA_947589835.1 uncultured Clostridia bacterium | reverse complement strand
TTTTTCTTGGTCTTCATCCCATTTAACTCTAATCTTTTTGTTCTCAAATAATTTTAATTCATTATCTTGTCCCATTTCATACCTCTCTTTCTCAAGTTATTTGGAAATTACAAACAACTCAGAATATTTTTTATTGCTTTTATTTATATCATATTTCTAAATCTTATTCAATACTTTTTACGAAATTTTGTTCTTCTTTCTCTTCTATGTATTTATAATTTAATTTATTTGTTTTTGTTACAACTGACTCTCCATCAAACCGTTACAATTTGTAACGGTTTCATTTCCTTCTTCTTTAAGTCTTTGTTTTAGCTTGTTCCAATATTTCCTACCATCTTTACTTTCTGATATAACACTTACTATATCTACAACACTTATATAATATTTTTCTTGTTCTTTGTCCCATATTGTTCTTATGGTTTCATTATTAAAAATTTTATTTATTATTTGCATTTTGTTCTCGTCCATTTTTACCTCTTTTCTACTTTTAAATGTCTAGTTTTTATAAACATTTAAAAATATTTTAATTTGTTTTGATAGTTTGATGTTTTTCCCATTTAGAAAGAACATTGTTTAACTGATATTTGACTATTTTCAAAAGCTATCATTATCATTTTGCCGACGTCGGCAAAATGATCAAACACATTCATATTACCGTTTTTACAAGATTCTTTTGCTTTATCAATTACTTTAATAAAGTTTCCCCATTTACTATATTCTAACATCAACATTAGTTCTCTAGCATACCAAAATTCTGTACCATTTTCATCAACATGTTTGATACTTTCAAAATCTTTTTCTGTTTTGTTTACTAAATTATTTGTCATAGATTATTCTCTCCTTTCAGTTATTCAAAATAGTTAAATTTTATTGTTTTGTTTTTCTTATTTATATCATATATAAAAATTTTTTTCAATAGTTTTTACGAAATTTTGTTTCTTTTCGTTATTGGTTAATAATTATAATTATATTAAAGTTCGAATAGTAACTTCTTTCTTATTTGAATTTTTCTTTTATTCTATCAGATATAATATTGGTGAATACTTGTTTATAATCCTCAATGTCCCCATCATTTGATTTTGGGCATATAAATACTGCAAATGGTAATTTATGTTTTTTAATCTTTTGTTTGCTTAATTTTTCTTCATTCAAGTACACCACCTCTTTTAAAAAATATTCTCGTTACAGTTAAATATGATATTTTTTAAAGCAAAAATTAAAGCAAGTCATTTATCAACAAATGCTTGCTTCTCTCAAAATAATTTTTATATTTGAATTCACTTCTTATTTTCTATTAAATATTATCTTTCTTAATTACATATATTAATTTTCTTTAATATTATACTTTATCATTAGTTCTTTTGCTTTTCTTAAACCTTCCTCTGTTAAATAAGTTGATTTTGCTTTATGTGTGCTTCCTCCTATTAAATGTTCATCTTCTAATACATTTAAAATATCAAAATCATATCCTTTCCATGCTCTATGAAATTCGCCATATGGTTCTTTTTCTATCCATGAATTTAAGTATAATAACAACAATGTTAATTCTTTTATTTGTTCTTCCATTTTCTTACTCCTAAAAATTTGCACGCTTTTTATAATTTTCTAATTTCTTATTTATTTCTTCTATATTTATATATGTTTTATCTTCATAGCAAGTAGAAGATTCATAATCGTCCCATTCTCTCATATCTTTATATCCCCATGGTCCGCCACTGTCTTCTGGTAAATTAGCCATTTTGGCTTTAATACAAAGTGGATTATTTAATTTAATATCTGTTTCAACTATTTTTTCTATTGTAATATCATGAACCCAATTATCTCCAAAGTCATAAGTATATTTCATTCTTTTATATTCTTTGAAATATTTATCTATTTTTTCTTTTTTTGAATTTTTTGTTTCATCTACATACCATCCACTATATAATTCTGGCATTTCTATAAACATTCTTTCTCCATTTACTGTAGATCCTACTTCAAAATTATATGCATGATATCCACTCCAACCAAATGCAAGTTGTATAATAGCATTCAGTTCATGGAATGTTATTCCTTCTGGAATTTGTAGTCTTCTCCATACTGGTGGGTGTGTATCTTTTATACTTACTTTTATTTCATAATATTTGTATTTTTTATTATTCATTTTTGTATCATTCGTTGCTACATCTTTTTTGTACATATTTTTATACCTCCTTTATAATTTATTTGTTTTATTGTATCATAATATTATAAAGATATCTACTAATATTTATATTTTGTTATTTTCCTAATTCATTTATTTATATTAAACTTGTCAGATAGTATCAATTAAATATCACATCCTCCTGGATATGAAAACTTAGCTTCTCCAAACCTTCCTATAATTGCTCCAGCTAATATTACAGTTGAGCGCATTTGATTCATTAGATGTTCTGGAATATCTTTTCTTAAAATATTTTTACTATTGATTTCTATTTTTCCACGATTCTTTTTTATTTTACAACCTAAATATTTTAAAATTTCCAAAGTTATTTGTGTATCATGAATATTTGGAATATTATATAGTTTAGTAACACCTTTATTTAATATTGTTGCAGCAATTATTGGTAAAGATGCGTTTTTTGAACCAGATACTGTTACTTCTCCTTCTAGTCTTTTGCCACCTTCTATTATGTAACTAGACATTTTTTATTTCACCCTTTCTGATTTATTTTTGCTATATATTATGTTTTCTTTCCATAAAAGGTGAATGTAAAATTATAACAAAAAAATAGAATACCTTAAATGAACCATATTATAGTCCATTTAAGGTATTCATTTGCTTTGGAAGTTAACTTTGTTTAAATGTGTAATTTAATATTGCTTGTGGCAGATAAAACGTATACTCATTCCATCTTTCTTCGCTGTTATGTTTAATTTTCACTGTTCCATTTTTATGATCTACGATTTTGGTGTATTTATAATAGCTGTAAATTTCGACATGTGGTTTTCCCTTGCCTATTATGTATTGTACTGCACAATTTAGCCTCAATGCGCTATCAGATACTTTTTGGTTGTTTTCGTCTATGTAGCAAAAAGGAATAACAGATGATGTAGGAATGCTTTGTAATAAACCTTTTAAATCTTTGTTTTCTTCTCCATCAAATGTTTTATCAGAAAGCTCTGAAATAGATATGTTGCCAAAGCTAACTAAGTTTCTTTCCTGTTTTTGCTCAATAACTGTTTCTGTAACTTCTTCTACATATTTATTGTAGTTTATTACTTCACCAGTTAACCCGATTATTCCGATAATAAAGGCAAGCACATACATTACTTGTAATATGTTAGACCTTATATTGTATAAACCAAGTGCTAAGAAACCAAAGAAGTATATGACAAATGCTGGTATGATTGTAATGAGTATTTGCTTCCAAATTGGTTCATCATAGAAAAATCCTACAAGCTTGCTGGCGGGCACACCGCATACAATAACTATGCTTGCTATTATAAATAATTGAATTAATACTTCTATAAATTCGCTTACATTAGGGCATTTATTCTTTTCATATATTATTGTAACAGCTATCCGCTCCACTATGGCTATTATGATGCCACAAAGCCACACTTTCCAAAGTTCCATTTTCCTTTTCCTCCTAAAAAAATTATTTTTACTTTGTTGTTAATATGTTAACCTGAAAAACAGGATTTTAAAGCTTTATATATTTAATTTTACCACATTTTTCCGCATTTTTCAAGACTTTGGTTATATTATGTTAATTTAATAGTTGCAATTTAAGCCTGAAAAGTACTATTTTTCGCAGTTTTGAGAGGTCCCGTTCTGACTTTACTTCTTTGAGTCTATTTCTTGGGCGGGCAATTTGAAAAACAAGAAAACTAGTAGTTTTCAGGCAATTAGCTATAAAATCATGTTCCTTATTTCTTGCATTGCAACTTTGTAGCCTTCTTCATAACATAAGTTAATTTGTTTTACGTCAAATACTGCTGATGATGGAAGATATATATCTAATATATAATCGCTATTTTTTATATTTGCTTCATCTCTATTTTCAAATGCAATATCTATGCTTCTAAATAACACGTCTACCATTCTATCTGGATTTTCGTTTTTTTCTGCTGGGAACCTTATTGTAAGAACTTTATCTGCTCCAAGTAATTGTAGTTCATCTGCTGGAATATTATTTAGTATGCCTCCATCTACAAATTTATAATTTTTATATTCTAATGGAGCAAAAACTCCCGGATAGCTACAACTTGCTCTTACTGCTTTCCCAATTTCTATATTACTAATATATTCTTTTTGTTTATGTTCAAATAGTTGTTTTTCTGCCGTTTTTGCATCTTTTGTATTATAGCTAATTTCGTTTTGCTGTTTGTTTGTAAATACACATTCTTTTTTTGTTATTAAATCAACACTAGTAATAGAAATTGGCATTGGAATATCTTTTATATATTTATATCCTTTTAGTTTAGCACATTCATTTATAATTTCTTCTATATCTTCTCCTGAAATAATGCCTTGCCCTAAAATGCTTTTGGTAGTTTTTAAATTTGAAAATAAGTATTTAACATCTGCTCTTAATATACTTTTTGAAAAATATTGAAATAATTTTAGCATTTCATCTGGAGTGTAGCCCATTGCATAAAGGCTAGCTATTATGCTTCCTATGCTAGCACCGGTTACAGCAAATGGCTTAATATTATTTTTTTCTAATACTTTTAATACCCCTATATGTGCTGCGCCTTTTGCTCCTCCGCCTGAAAAAGCAATACCAATATTCATAATTTTTTATTTTCTCCTTTACTTATAAACTTATCGCTTTATTACTAATTTGTTAAACTTAGAATTAATATAGTTTTCTAATTTTTCCATAAATTCTTCTGGCTGAATTTCTTTTTTAGCTACCATTTCTAAGCCTTTTTCCCAACTGGCTGTTAATTTTGGGTTTAGCATATCAGGCATAGAACTATATACTATATCATATATTTTTTCTCCTTTAATGGTAGGAGTAATTATTTGAGTTTTTGAATTAACTAAAATATACCCTATTCTTTCTAATTTTTTCATAATTTCTGCTCTTGTTGCACTAGTTCCTATTCCTGCGCCTTTTATTTGTTCCCTTAACTCTTCTTCTTCAATTAATTTTCCCGCATTTTCCATAGCTAAAATCATTGAGCCTGAATTGTATCTACTAGGTGGTGTTGTTTCTGATGTTTTTATTTCATAGTTAATAACATTTATTTCTTCACCTTTTTTTAGCTTTTTTAAAATTTCTAAGCTACTTGCTTCTGTTTCTTCTTGGTTTTGTTCTTGGCTGCTGCGTTCTGCTTCTTCTTGGTTTTGTTCTTGCTCTGTTTTGGCTATGTTTGCTTCATTATTAGTTTCATTTTGCTTTTCTGTTTGAAGCTTTTGCCCAGATGCAGGTTCATTTTTTGCAATTTCTAAATATCCTAGCTTTTCACATACCTTTCCACTTGCTGAAAATTGTTCTTTTTCTACCTGTATTATGGCTGAAATTTTGCTATATTCTGCTGGTGGATAAAAAATGCTTAAAAATCTTTTTACAATTAATTTATACATTTGTTTTTGTAAGTTTGGCAGATTATTATAGTTTTCAAAGCCTTGCCCTGTTGGTATAATAGCATAATGGTCTGTAATTTTGCTATCATTTACATATTTTGTGCCTACTAAATTAGTGGAATACTTTTCTTCTACCATTTTTTTAATGTAAGCTTGTACCTCTTCATCTTGAAAGCCTTTGGCTAAGCCATTTAAATTTTTAGATATAACTTTAGCCACAGCTGTAGATAAAACTCTGGCATCTGTTCTTGGGTAAGTTACTAGCTTTTTTTCATATAAATTTTGTATTATTTCTAGTGTTTCATCTGGCTTTATTTTAAATTTTTTTGATGCTTCATTTTGAATTTCTGCTAAGTTAAATAAAAGAGGGGCATTTTCTTTGGTTTTTGTTTTTTTAATGTCTAAAATTACTGCTTTTTTATCTTTTAAGCTATTAATAAATTCTTTTGCATCTTGCTCTTTTTTAAAGCCTGTATCATTATATAGCTTTGGAGATTCAAAAACGCTAGAGTTTTGTGTAACTTTCCATTCTGCTTTAAATGAACTTTTTTCCTCGCCAAACTCTCCTATTATTTTATAATATGGTGTTTTCACAAAATTTCTTATTTCTCGTTCTCTTTGTACTACCATTCCAAGTACACAGGTCATAACTCTACCTATTGAAATAGATACCTTTTCTTCGCCTATATCTTTTGCCATACGTCTTCCATAAATAATAGATAAAAGTCTAGAAAAATTAATTCCTATTAAATAATCTTCCTTTGCCCTTAAATAAGCACTATTGCATAAGCTATCGTATTCTTGTAAGTCTTTTGCTTCACTAATTCCTCTTTTTATTTCTTCTTCTGTTTGCGAATCTATCCAGACCCTTTTTCTTTGCTTTCCTTGTAGGTTAATTTGATTTTCTACTAATCTATAAATGTATTCTCCTTCTCTTCCAGAGTCGGTTGCAACATAAATACAGCCTACATCTTCTCTTAATAGTAGGCTTTTTACAATATTGAATTGTTTTTCAACATTTGGAATTACTTCATATTTATATTCTTTTGGCATAAATGGAAGGGTATTTAGTCTCCAAAATTTTAAATTTTCATCATATTTTTCGGGGTAGCTCATAGTTACTAAATGCCCTACACACCATGTAATAATCCAATTTTCGGATTCTATATATCCATCTTTTCTGTTTTTTTCACAGTTTAAAACTTTTGCAAATTCTACTGCAACAGAAGGCTTTTCTGTGATAAGTAAATTTTTTGACATAAAATTCCTCTATTCATAAAAAATTATATCCATTTCTGATGTATAGTTTTGATTGCCATAAGCAAAAATTATATATAAATTACCATTTGGTCCTAAAAAATATGTAGATACATTTGATAATAAATACATTGAACTTGATAGGTCTCTGTTATATACTGGATATCCTTGTTGCACAAGGGTTTGTGTCTCTTCTTGGGCTGCTTTTATGGTATTTTTTATTTTGTTTTGGCAATCACTTTGAATAATATTTTTTTGTGATAGTAATTTTGAAACATCTACCTTTTCACCAGTAGATAAATCATAATTATATGTTTGCACTATTACTCTTTGAGGATTATCGCCTTGTTTTAAGTTTGAATTTATTATTACTGATAAAATATTTCCGTTAATAAATGCTTCATAATTTACGTTATATACTGTTTTTTGCGTATTTTCAGTACTATTCATAACATCATAGATTTTATTTACAAATGTTGTTTGAGTAATATTATTAAAATTTCCTGCAACATCACTTTGTATATTAACTCCAGGTATGTTTATATTTATTTCATAATTTGGTTCATTTTTTTGTAAATTAACAGTAGTGTAAACAATGTCTTCTTCTGGGTTTATTTTTTGTATATTAGTAGTATCGTAGTTTCCTTTATTAAATTGATTATTAAAAATATTATAAAATTTTTCTTCAAGTTCTTCTTGGGTTAGTTCTACTACATTGTTGCCACCTTCATTGTTTAAGTTTGGAACTATAATACTTGGTTTATTTTCATCGCTTACAAAAAACTGTGCATAAACTCCAGCAATTACTGCAAATAGACAAAAAACTCCGATTAAAATATAGATTATTTTAGGGTTTTTCATAGCTTTTCTCCTTATATGATATGTATGGTTCTGTTTTCTTTAGCTATATAATATTTTAACCTATTATTTGCTAAAAATCAAGCGTATTGTTACTAATTAATGGCTCTATCAAGAAAAAGGCAATACGTAATTGATATGTTGTTAATAGTTATAATTATATTAAAGCTTAAATAGTACTATTTTTCGCAGTTTTGAGAGGTCCCGTTCTGAGTTACTTCTATGAACTGGCTTCTGCAACGGGCAATTTGAAAAACAAGAAAACTAGTACTATTTAAGCGGGTTAACTATAAACCATTAATTACTAACAATTACGTATTGCCTTTTTCTTGACTTATTTGCTATTTTGATGTATTATATATGCTATGAAAATAGTAATTTTAGTATATAAGAATGGAGAATTTTAAAATATATGTTGTGTTCAATTTGCAATAAAAATACAGCTGTTGTATTTGTAAATAAACAAGATGAAAATGGAAATACAAAGCTTGAAGGCTATTGCGCAAGTTGTGCTAAAGAGCGTGGTATTAATCCATTAGAAAATCTTATAAAAAATAGCAATTTAACAGAAAAAGATTTAGATACTATTTCTAAAGAAATAGAAAGTATAGTAAGCAATATGGCTGAAAATATAGATATGGATAGTATTTCTGAGCAAATGAATGATGTAGAGCCTGAAGAATTAGAAGAAATGGAAAAAAATGGTGGTATGCCTATTTCTTTTAGTGCTATTCCGCTTGGTTCTATTTTTTCTAATATGTTTAGTGGTGGAGGTCATGATGAAAGTGCTACCTCAAATAGTTCTTTTGCTGAAAAGAAAAAAGTAAAAATAGATAAAGAAAAGAAAAAAGATAAAAGAAGAAAAACATTAGAAACTTATGGTACTAACTTAACTTTAAAGGCTAAAAATGGCTTGCTTGATATGGTAATAGGCAGAGATAAAGAAATTCAAAGAATGATTCAAATTTTAAATAGGCGCAGTAAAAATAATCCATGTTTAATTGGTGAACCTGGTGTTGGTAAAACAGCTATTGCACAAGGTTTAGCAATTAAAATTGCTACTCGGAAAAGTACCTGCTAAATTATTAAATAAAGAAGTATATTTATTAGATATGACAGCTGTAGTTGCTGGAACCCAGTTTAGAGGTCAATTTGAAGCTAGAATGAAGTCTATTATAGATGAATGTAAAGCAGCTGGAAATATTATTTTAGTAATTGATGAAATTCATAATATAATAGGTGCTGGTGATGCTGAGCATTCTATGAATGCTGCAAATATTTTAAAGCCTTCGCTTTCTAATGGTGATATTCAATTAATAGGAACTACTACTTTAAAGGAATATCGTAAATATATTGAAAAAGATAGTGCTTTAGAAAGAAGATTTCAACCTGTTTTAGTAGAAGAACCTTCTGTAACAGATTCTATTGATATTTTGGATGGTGTTAAAAAATATTATGAGGATTATCATAAAGTAAGAATTTCAACAGATGTTATTAAACAAGCTGTTATTATGTCTGAAAAGTACATACATGATAGATTTTTGCCAGATAAGGCAATTGATATTTTAGATGAAGCTTGTTCACGTATTAATTTGAATAATAAAGAGTTATATCAATTAGAAGTATTAAAAAATGAATTAAAAGCTGTTCAAGAAGAAAAAGAAGAAGCAGCACTTGCTGATTCTACTGAAGATTACAAAAAGGCTGCTGAGCTTAAGGCTAAAGAATGCAGTTTAACTGAAAAAATTGATTCTTTAAATAAAAAAATGACACTTAAAGAATTAACTGTTCAAGATATTGCAGAAGTAATTGAAAGCTGGACCAAAATTCCGGTTAAGAAAATTACTGAAGCAGAAACTCAAAAATTATTAAATTTAGAGACTAATTTGCATAAAAGAGTTATTGGGCAAAATGCTGCTGTTGAAGCAGTTTCAAGAGCAATTCGTAGAAGCCGTGCAGGTTTAAAAAGCACTAAAAGGCCACCTTCATTTATATTTGTTGGTCCTACTGGTGTTGGTAAAACAGAACTTGCAAAATCTCTTGCTTATGAAATGTTTGGAAATGAAAACTCTATTATTCGTGTAGATATGTCTGAGTACATGGAAAGTCATTCTACATCTAAATTAATAGGTTCACCCCCTGGATATGTTGGATATGATGATGCTGGTCAATTAACAGAAAAAGTAAAACGTAACCCTTATTCTATTGTTTTATTAGATGAAATTGAAAAAGCTCATCCTGATGTATTTAATATACTATTACAAGTGCTAGATGAGGGGCGCCTAACAGATAGCCAAGGAAATACTGTTAGCTTTGAGAATACAATTTTAATTATGACATCTAATGCAGGTTCTAATTTAAATACTAATTCTATTGGTTTTGGTGGCTCGCGTGTAGACCAAGATAAAATAATGAATAGTTTAAAAGAAACTTTTAGACCTGAATTTTTAAATAGAATTGATGAAATTGTTGTATTTGAACAATTAAAACCAGATGAATTATTGCAAATAGTTGATTTAATGTTAGAAGATACAAAAAAAGCGCTAGCTGATAAAAATATTTGTATGAATGTAAATGAGGATGCTAAAAAATACTTACTTGAAAAGGGTACTGATATTAAATATGGAGCAAGACCTTTAAGAAGGGCTATTCAAAGATATTTAGAAGATTTACTTTCTGATATGATTTTAAGAGGCGAACTTATAAATGGCCAAACTGTTAATGTTATGCTTGAAGGCTCAGAATTAAAGTTAAATATAGAAAAATAAGTATAGTTAAATTTTAAATGTAAAAAGTAAAATTTAAAATATATAATTATTTTTAATACAGGAAAACAAGGAGATAAGTTATGGTAAAACAAATACCAAATATACTAACGGTAGCACGATTTTTTTTAATACCTTTTATTATTTATTTTATTTTAAAAGAGCAATATATATTAGCATTTGTGTTTCTTATTATTTCGGGATTAACAGATGTTTTAGATGGATTTATTGCAAGAAAGTTTAATTTTATTACTAATTTTGGAAAGTTAATTGATCCATTAGCTGATAAAACTACACAAATAGCGGTTTTGCTTACTCTTGCTCTTAAAGGTATTATACCTTTTTGGATTATTATTGTAGTTATTATTAAGGAAGCGGCTATGATTGCAGGTGCATCGTTTCTTTATGGAAAAGAGCTTGTGGTTTCTAGTAGATGGTTTGGAAAATTAGCAACAGTATTATTTTATGTAGCAATTGCCGCTTCGTTTATAATTCATTATTGGAATAATATAGCTGCTGCTCCAGAAAATTCTGTAGCTTTTCTTCCACAATTTGATATATGGATATATTATTTAGCTTTAGCTTCAACAATTTTTTCTTTAATAATGTACTATGTTACTTTTTATAAACAAGGTTATTTGAAAAAGGAAAATTTGAAGATTGAGAGTAAATGAAAATTGGGAATAAATGAAAATTGAGAGTAAATAAGACAAAAGAGGATGTCTTAGAATAAGATTATTAAAAATTTTAGAACCACTTTTAAGTTAAAAAATGCAAAAATAGAGAATGTTGTACCACTTGTATAGTAAAATATTCTCTATTTTTATTTTAATATGGGTATTTATTTTTGATTTTTCTATTTTAGGACACCCTCTTTTTAATTTTTAAACATATTTAATTTTTAGTTTTTGACCTGTCCCTAAGTGCTTGAAAATAAGCAATTGTACCTGTCCCCAATACCCCCAATTACTCAAAATCCTCTAGCAAATCAAGCAACTGACTATTACCTACTACTTGCACACCTTGCTCAAATTTTTCTATGTCTTCTTGTGGTAAGTACATTGTTTGAATTTCAGTTTCTCTTTCTAATGTTTCTATTCCATCTTTATCAATTGTATAAATGCTAAGTACTCCATTATGTGCTCTAATTACATAGTGTTCTGGGCAAAAGCCTTCCTGCTCTTTATATACAGTAACTCTATTACTTGTAAATTCTTCTATATTCCAGCCATTATATTTTTTTGCTAGCTCTTCTTTTGTATAATTTATTAAATTATCTTCTACTTGTGTTTCGTTTCTTATAATGTGGTCACAATCTTTATAATATTCTTTTTCCACAATAGTGCAATTTGGCGATATTCTTTCTTCTGTTGAAGATGTAGAAACTATTTCATTTGATAAACTGTTTTGATTATATATTTTAGCTAACTGCACACTATCTAGCATATTACTATCTTTTGTTTTATTTAAGTTATATACATATATTCCTAAAACAATGCTTATGATTAATAATATAAATGCAATAATTCCAAGTATCCACTCTTTTTTCATTACTAAATTTATCCTCCTTTTTAGTAATTAGTTTAAATTTAGTATGTAAATTTTTAACTTATTTTATTCAAAATTTAACCAAAATTTAGTCAAAAAAACATAGTAAACTTTTTTTATAAGATTACTATGTTTTTTAATTTTTATATTTTGTTTTATAATTGCAAAATTTATATTTATTATAAAAAATACGTAGATAATTATTTATATTAAAAATTACAAGACTATGTAATTATATTCACAAGCACGTATTAAACGATTGGTAATTGCTAAGCCTAATTGTTCTTCTCCTACTCCTTCTATAATAACTAAATCTACATTTTCTTTGTCTGCTTTTCGCAAAAGTGTAAAAATGTTTTTAGCAATTTCGTTTAAGTTTTCTCCTATATTCCATTTTTTGTGTGAAATATATTGTTCTAAATGGTCTTTTTGGCCTAGCACCAATACTTTTTTTCCTTCTTCATACATTTTTTTTGTTATTTCATTTATTTTATTAATCATTTTTTCCTTTTGTTTGCTATAAACCATCATACATTTGGTATTTGGTGCATAATGGCGATATTTCATGCCTGGTGAGCTAACTACTTCATTCTTTTCAACTTTTCCTAATACATGAGTATCTACTTGTACATTATTTACAACTTTTTCTAACTCTTCTTTTGTAATTTTTCCGGGCCTTAAAATATTAATCTGATTATCTTTTACTCTTATTACTGTTGATTCTAGACCAATATCTGAAAAGCCACCATCTAAAATGTATGCTACTTTATCTTGAAGCTCTTCTATAATATCTTCTACATTTGTGCCACTTGGCTTGCCAGATACATTTGCACTTGGTGCAGCAATTGGAACTCCTGCTTTTTGTATTAATTTTTGAGCTATTTTATTACTTGGCATACGAATACCAACTGTATTTAGGTTTGCTGTTACTACGTTTGGTATTATTTTTTCACTTTTTCTATCAAAAATAATGGTAAGAGGACCTGGCCAAAATTTTTCTATTAATTTTTTTTCTACAGCTGTTATTTCTTTGACTATTTTTTCTACCATTTCTATATTGCAAACATGCACAATTAGAGGGTTATCGCCTGCTCTGCCTTTTGCTTCAAATATTTTTTTAACTGCAACTTCATCTAATGCGTTTGCACCTATTCCATAAACGGTTTCTGTTGGAAATAGCACTAGATTTCCATTTTTTATTTCTTGCGCTGCTTCGGCTATTTCTTTTTCTTTTATTTCATTTTTTTGATTTGAGTATTTTGCCATTTTTATTCCCTTCATCTATTGTTTTAATTTTTCACATTTTTCAACTTGTTCTCTAATAGCTTTTTCTACAAACTGATTTAATGACATATTAAATTGTTTTGAAAAAAGTGTAGCTTTTTGATGTAATAGTGGTTCTATTCTCACATTAAGGCTTCCTTTGTATGGCTTGTGTGGATCCTTGTTTAGGATTTGGCAGTCTTCAATATATTCTTCTACTACTTCTTCAAATTCTTTTTTTAGTCCTTCTAATGAATCAGACTCGAAAGTAATAATATCTTGTATGAATTCTATTCTTCCCCAAAATGTTGATGTTTCTTCTTCATAATTAATGCTTGCATAAAAATTTTTATATTCCATAAGATTTTTCATTGTAGTTCCTCCAATCTTACTCATATATTATACTCCTTTCTTTCTTATAGTGCAACTAAATTTTAGTTGTAAGTTGTTTTTATATACTTTTAATTTATTTGTTTTTTAGTTTTAATTTTTCCATTTTTATTTACTGCAATTGATATTTCTCCCATTTCATCTGTTCTGTAAATTATAGAACCGTAATTTTTTTAAATTTTGTATTGTAATATCGCTTGGATGACCAAATTTGTTGTTTTCTCCAACTCCAATTAATGCAATTTTTGGACTTACTAATTTAAGTAATTCTTCTGTGGAAGATGTTTTAGAACCGTGATGTGCTATTTTTAAAATAGTAGAATTTAAAGTATTTGTATTTTTATAAAGCTCTACAAGTCTATTTTCTGCTATTTTTTCTACATCGCCTGTAAATAGCATACTAAAATTATTTTGATAGCAAAATTTTGCAACAATGGAATTGTTGTTTAGTGTATTTTCTGAAATTAAATTGTTTTCTGGAAACAAGATATCAAAGTAACATTCTTTATCAATTTTTATTGTGTCTCCTGCTTTTGCAACAATAACGTTTACTTTTTTATTTTTTATAATTTCTAATAGCTGTTTAAAATTACTTGAAACTTTCCCCTGTTTACTTATAATAATATTTTTTACTTTTATTTTTTGCAAAATTGTAAGTAGCCCTCCACAATGGTCTGAATCAAAGTGTGAAAACATAATGTAATCAATTTTCATTATATTTTTGTATAATAAATATGGTAATAGTGTTTTTTCTCCAACATCAAAACTTCCAAATTCACTTCCTCCGCCATCTATTAAAATTGTTTTTCTAGATGGAGTTTCTATTAAGGTACTATCTCCTTGTCCTACATCAATGAAATATATATTTACATTTGAAGTAGGAAGCTTTATAAAATATGGAAATATTAGAATTAAAATTTCTATTATTAAAATTAGTTTTTGATATTTTAAAAAAATCGTTATTAAACTTAGATTATAATTATTTGTAGCCTCTAGATGTAAGCTCTTTTTATCTATAATATTATTATTTTTGCTTTGTTTATATTTAAAAGTTAGTAAAATAAAATAGTAAAGTGCTATTTGCCAAAATTTTGGTGTTGAAATTAAAATTTGTGAGTATGGTAGTTTGCTTGTAAAGTTTGTTATTTGAATTAACATTTGCAAAATTACATTTAAAAAATATGAAATAATAATTGCAATTGGGCTGAATATTAGTGCAAATATTATGAAAATTAGCCCTATTATTAAGCTAATTGCAAGTATTGGCGATGCTAATATGTTTGAAATTAAAAATGTAGCTGAAATTGTATTAAAATGGTATATCATTATTGGCAGAATAATTAAATTTGCTGAAACTGAGACTTTTACAATTTGTTTTATGTAGTTTAAAATTTTGTAAACTAAATTTTCTTTTTTCTCTTTTGTTTTTCTTTCATTTTTTACTATTTCTAGTTCGTTTTTTACTTCTTTTATTTCATTTTTTTCTACTTCCAGCTTGCTTTTTACTTCTTTTATTTCATTTTTTTCTACCTCTAGTTTGCTTTTTACTTCTTTTATTTCTTCTTTTTCTACTTCTAGTTTGCTTTTTTCATTATTTTGCATAAATAGTACGATTCCTATTGTTCCACCAAATGAAAGCTGAAAGCCAATATCTAATAATGAATATGGATTTATTAGTAAAATAATAATGCTACTAATTGCTAAGTTTTGATATATGTTTGGCTTTCTAAATAATATTTCTGCTAATAAAGAAATAATTGACATTATGCAGGCTCTTGTGACTGATGGAGTAAGCCCTACTAATGCCATAAAAAATATAAGAAATGCAATTACTATTATTTTGCTCCATCTTTTATGGAGTTTAAAAATTTGTAAAAATGTAGTAATTCCTAATAATATATATGATACATGTGCTCCAGAAATAGCAAGCATATGTGAAAGACTGCTTTGTTTGAAATTGTTTTGAACTTCTTCTGAAATTAAAGTTTTATCTCCTAATAAAAGGCCTATGCATATCCCGGCAGTATTTTGTGGTAATATTTTTGTTACTTTTGTTATTAAACTGTTTTTAAAATTATGAATAATAGTTTTTATAAATGGTGCTTGATTTTTTTGTATTATTTTAATTTCATTTAAAGATACATCTACTGTTCCTAATATTTTTTTAGTTTTTAAATATTGCATATAGTCAAATCCGCCTTCGTTTCGCTTAGTAGATGGAAGTTTATATGTTGATGTGAATTCGATTTTATCTCCATAGTTTAAAGAAATGTTATCTTCTTTTTTTATGTTACAAAGCAAATTAAAGCTTTTGTTAGACTTTGTTTTGCTTTCGATATCTTCTATTTGAACAACTTTAATTTTATATGTGTTTTTATATTCTTTTTCTTCTGGGTTAGAAATTATAACTCCCTGTACTTTTACTTCTTTATTTCCATAAGTTTCATAGTTTTTTTGGTAGTTATTTTCGTTAATTGTAGTATATGTATAAAATAGTGTAAAACAAATAAGAAATATTAAAATATATTTACTTTTTTTAAGGCAAAAGTATAGTAATAGCCCAAATAAAATAATAGATACAAAAAGAGCTATACTATTTAAGTATAGCCCCGTTACAATTCCTAAAATAGTTGATATAGAGGCACTTAAAGATATTTTCAAAGTTTTTATTCCTTTCTTTATTTGCCCCCATTTTTTATTTTATATAGTTTTAATCATTCTATAATAATTTTCAAATAATTAAATATTTTTTATAATATTTGCAATAATCTTTATTTTAATTAGTTTTTTAAATTAACCTAAGTCCTGCATAGAATCTTCCTTTATACATTGTATTTAAACTAGAAATTGTAACAGAATATGTTGTAGTTGATGCATGAATAAAGTTTCCATTTCCTAAATATATACCACAATGACCTATTCCTTTGCCTGTTTCATAGTCTGTTAAAAATACAATATCCCCTACTTGAAGATCTGCTTGCTTGCTTATTTTTTTGCCTTTTCCACTATTATATTGTGCATTTGCACCATGTGCTAAGTTAATTCCAAAATGTTTGAATACATACATTGTAAAGCCTGAACAGTCAAATGTATTATTTGAGCCATCCCCACCATATACATATTTGTAGCCTAAATATTTTTGTGCATAAGCTACAATATCTGTACCCTTAATTTTACTTGTATTGGAATTTTTTGATGTTGTGCTATTTGTTTCTTTTTTGCTACTTGAAGTAGTTTCTGTTTTTGTAGCAGTATTGGTTTTACTTGAAGTACTTTCTGTTTTCGTAGTAGTATTGGTTTTACTTGATGTAGCATTTGTATTCGTATTTTCTTTGTTTGATTCGCTGTTTGCGTTTTCTTGCTTGTTTGTTGTAGTTACATTACTTGTAGTATTAGTTTTGTTATTTGTGCTTTCTTTTTCTGAAGTTGTTTCAGTGTTTTCTGCTTCATGTTCAGTTCTTGAAGTACTATTACTTCTTGAAGTTACTTTTTTTGAATCTGATACATATTCTTTTAATATATATCCGTTAGAGCTTCCGGCCTTTACTTTATACCAGTCTCCTTCTTCTCCTACAATGGTAACTTCTGTATTTAAGGTTAGCACTTTTACAACTGAGTTACTAGTTCCTGCGCCTTTTCTTAAATTAACACTGCTTTCGTTTACATATCCTTTTCTTTCTGAAGTATTTGCATTTCCAGTTACAGTAGTTCCTTCTGAAAGAGTGTCGCTTCTAACCCAGCCACTAATTAAATCTGTTTGAATATATGACCAACCAGAAGCTTCAGTAATAAAAATTACTTGTGTACCTGATTTTACACTACCAATTTTACTTGAATGAATTAATGGTAGTAATTTAATATCTGTATTTCTATTGAATTTTTTGTAAGTTATTGTAACTTCATCTTGCTCATTATTTTCTTGCGAATTGCTAGTTTGATTGTTTTGTGAACTGCTATTTTGCTGTGAATTGTTACTTTCTGCATTATTGCTTTGGTTATTTTCTGTGTTGCTGTTTTGCTGTGAATTATTATTTTGATTATTGTCCGTATTATTGTTTTGCTGTGAATTATTACTTTGAGTATTTTCTTCTGTGCTACTATTTTGCTCTGAATTGCTTTGTGTATTATTTTCATTTGAGTTATTGCTACTTGAAGCTCCAACTAGTTTTGCGTAGTCTTTACTAACATAGCCTGTATAATTTTTATATTTAACTTTATACCAATTACCTTCTTCTCCTAATAGCTCGCATTCTACACCTTCTGATAGCATTGCTATTACTTCTGTACTAGTAGATGGTCCTTTTCTTACGTTTAAAGTTTCTGTTGTAACTTTAACAGTTGCTGCATTTGAGCAAATAGTCATTGTACAAATTGCCATTCCTGTAAGTGCACCTGTTAAGACTAGCTTCTTTAGACTTCTCATAAAAAAATTTCTCCTTTATTTTGGTACTTTTGTATATGTCATTTGTTGCAATTAAAGTATATAATTAAACCTCAAAAATGTCAATTATTCTACAAAATATTTCAATATTTTATAATTAATCCGCTTAAATAGTACTAGTTTTCTTGTTTTTCAAATTGCCCGTTGCAGGAGCACATTCAAAGAAGAAAAGTCAGAACGGGACCTCTCAAAACTGCGAAAAATAGTACTATTTAAGCTTTAATGTGATTATAACTATTATAAAGTTCCATCTTATTTTTAACCAAAGTTGGAATTTTAAAAAAATAACAAGGTGTTACAATTAACTTGTAAACCTTGCTATTTTTATATTTTACTTAAAATTAATTAAGCAATAATTTCTGAAACAACTCCTGAGCCTACGGTGCGGCCGCCCTCACGAATAGCGAATCTTAATCCGTTTTCGATAGCTATTGGAGTAATAAGTTCGATTGTCATATCTACGTTATCACCTGGCATAACCATTTCTGTACCAGCTTGTAATTCAATAACACCTGTAACGTCTGTTGTTCTGAAATAGAATTGTGGTCTATATCCATTGAAGAATGG
>CANQCT010000032.1 GCA_947589835.1 uncultured Clostridia bacterium | reverse complement strand
TAGCTTGTGAGTTTATAATTGAACTTGGAGATATGGATTTTTGGAATGATAAAGATACAAGTTATAGAATGGGAATGGTAGATGTATATAAAGAACAAATAGAAGATTTAATGAAAATAGTACCAGAGTTTAAAATTGCTAATGCAGTAATACATTTTGATGAAATTTCTCCACATTTACATTTAGTTGGTGTACCAATAAAAGATGATTACAAAAAAGGAATGAAAAAGCAACCTGCTAAATCAAAGGTGTTTACAAAAGAAACTCTAACAAAATTACAAGATGAAATGAGAGCTTGTTGTATAAAATCTTATAATAAAGTTTATTCAGAGCATTCTCTATTAAAACAAAAGAAAAAGGGCAGAAATAGAGATATAGATATTAAAGATATGGGCGATTATAGAGAAATAAAGAAACAACTAGAACAAAAGGAGCAAAAACTCCTTGAGGCTAATAAGCAAACTAAAACATTAGATAATTCAACTAATGATATAAACAATATATTAGATAATTTAAAGTCAACTAAACTAAATAAAAATAATATGGTTATTTCAAGTGAGGATGTCCAGAAACTAAAAAAATATACAAAAGATGTAAAAGATATAACTGAAACAGTTAGAAGTGTAAATGACTTAAATATGGCAATTAAAGATTTTGAACATTCTACATTTGAAATAGAAAAAGAAAATCGTTCACTTAAATATCAATTAGAGTTGAAAGATGATGAAATAAATAATCTAAAAGGCGAACTATCTACAAAAGATAAAATTATAAATAAATTACAAACTGAAAAAGAAAAGATAAAACAAGAATTACAGAAATTCAAAGGCTTTTGGCATAGTCTTATGGGACATTTTCATAAAAGAATTTGCTATGATAAAGATAAGAACTATAAAATTGTGAGTGATGACCTATATAAAAATGGCATATTTGATGACAATGATAATGAAATTGCGAATAATATTTATAGAAAAGTAACTATACCAGATGAGAGTGAAACAAATAAGACTAAAAATAAAAATAATGATACAAGATTTTAATATGGAGGTAATTTGAATATGGAAACAGATAAAGTAAGATATTTAATAGATATGATAAATGATATGAATATAAAAGATAAATTAAGACTTGCAATATGTATGAGCCAAAGTAAGTGGTCTGGTCTTATATATAATACTAAAGAAAATTATGAAAAGTTTGATAATATGTTAAAAAGCATAGATGAAGAATACAGAACTACACTTATTAATTTTGGAAAATATAAGCTTGTGATGTTTGCAATAGCTAAGCTTATGGAAATGGAGTGGGCAGAACAAAATAAAGTTGCATTATATTTGTTTAACAAATTAAATAATTTTAGAATGGCATTGTAAAGATATTTATACTAAAGTTTAATAATTATTTGTTATTTTTTATAAAGTATTGTATAATCGAATAAGAAAACATTTTAAATTTGGAGGTAACAAATGTCAGAAAAAATAAGAGAATTATATCAAAAATTATATAATCAAAATTATCAATTATTAGAAGAAAAGAAAAAAGAAGTAAAAGAAGAAAAAGCTAGTAATAATGCTTCTGTCGCTAAATCTATAGTTTCACGTAGTTTGTTGAAAATTGCTATTGAGATAATAACTTTTCTTTTAATTATCTTAATGATAAAATTTATGCTTAGTGATATGACACCAGATTATAAACCAGGAGAAGCTTCTTTAACATTTATGTTTAAGATTTTAATACCTTTTTCTATGATAATTGTTATTATTTCTTTTATATACCAAGTAGTAATAAGACCTAGAAGAACCATACAAAGAAATCATTGGGTAAAAAATTCTACTGAAGATAAGGAAGAATATAATGATATATTCTGTGAAAGAATATGTAAGCCTATAATTGAATATGTAATTCCTAATAGCCAATATGATCATAGTTATGGCATGTCTCAAGAACTTTATGAAAGTATGGGATTTTCAAATAGTCATGAAGCATATGTTTCAACAGATAATATTAGATTAAACAGTAATACAAATTTAATTATGTCAAAAGTTCATTCAAAATTTAAAGATGGTGGTGCTTATGGTTATTGGTATGCCACATTATTTTGTGGAATAGCAAGTATTTATACACTTACTTTTAATATCCCAATATCTATAAAAATACGTAATAGAAAATTAGATAGTTTAAAATTGAAAAATGCAATACAATTAACTAATGAAGAATTTAACCAATATTATGAAATAGAAACTGATAATGTTGACTTATTAAATAAATATTGTACTAATAGGATGTTAGCTTGTTTCGTTGAATTAGCTAAAAAGAATATAAATTTAGAAGTAAACATTTTTCAAAATAAGATTTGTATTAGATTACACGATAAAGACTTTTTAGACTTTAATATAAAAAGTGAACTTGATGAAGAAAACATTATAAATAGTTGTAATTCTATTATAGCTACAATCAACACAAATAAATTTATTATCCAAGAACTTAAAGCTAATAATATATATTAAAAAATAAAATAGCATTGTTGTACTTAGAAAATACCAACAATGCTATTTTATTATTCTGGTATACCATATGCTTCAATTTTAGAAGAAAAGTCATTTCCTACAAATGGTGTAGAAAGTTTTACTCTTATAGTTTCCCTAAAACTAAAATAACCATATTTCAATTCTACATCTTCATAATATGTCTCACTTGTACCAATTACTTGATTTGTACTTTTCTTATAAATTGTACAAATAATTTTTACTACTTTATATTTTTCAACAGTGTCTTTTTTATAATGACCTAAACTTACATTTACTCTTGCGATATTAGAATCAACATTTGTACTGTTTGAACAACCAACTTCTACCCATTTAGCATTAGGATATTTATTTTCTATTGCTGAATTTGTATTATTGATTGTATCTGTCGAGTTACCACTATTATTGCTGAAAAACATACTTGAGCAAAGAATTATAATGGCAATTATTAAAAGTACTATATATAAAGTTTTATTTATTTCTTTTCCTAGTACTATTTGTTCTAACTTATTTTTACAAAACATCATTATAATAGCATATTGAATGACTGTTGCAATTATTTGTGTAATTAAGTTTATAGTTAAAGCATTTGCTAAACTTGATAAAATACGAGTTGAAAACTTAAATGACATATATGTAAATAAAATATTTATTACTAATAAAACAATTAAAAAAATAAAAATATTCTTTAAAACCTTATTAAGATTGTCTGAATTTATATTTGCTTCTTTTAAACTAGTTTCTACTGCTGATGAACTTATCTTCCAAAATCCAAAAATAGTTAGTAAAAAGTTAGTAATTGTTTGAAGTTGTGTAGGTAAAAATGCTGATAATATTTCACTAATAATGCTAACAATTACACCAATTAAAATTGCACCCAAAATATAGTTTCCTATAAATTTCTTTGTAAATTTTCCAACAGATTGTGTGTCAGTATTTTCAATATAATCCATTTTTCCACCTCCTTTTTCTATACCTTTACAATATAAATGTATTTTATCATTAAAGTCAAAAATTTACTATATAAAAGCTAAAAAATGTATTGAAAATTATTAAAAATATGATATACTTTAGTAAATTGATTGATTTTTTTGTATCAATCGTTAAGAGAGAAAAAAGTTGTAGATAACTACGACATCCGCTCCAAAATATTTTTAAATTGGTTCAATGTCAATAGTTGGGGTGAAACATCTGTAAAGTTGTTTTGCACCAGCTTTTTAATTGGGTTGAAAAAGTCTCATAAAAAATATCATAAAATAAGCCTTTTTTATAATTCCTTTTAATTTTCTATAGTTTTCCAAAACTACATTAATTAAAAAACACATTAACACTTTTTATGTAGTTTCAAAAGTAGAACAAGAAAATAACTGGTCGCAAATTGCGACCGCATGAAAAAAGAGAGAATAGCAAGAAAAATTATAATATAATTTATTAGTAAAAGTATATTGACATCTACAAACTTTTGTTCTATAATATTTATACAATTTGTATAAATGGGAGTGATAGTAATGGATAAAGAATCTAATATTGCAACAATAGATAAAGATATAAATATAGTAACTTACGATGTAGAAGATATTGAAGAAAGAATATACACAGTAAGAGGAAAACAGGTTATGTTAGATAGTGATGTAGCAATCTTATATCATTATGAAACTAGAAGAATAAATGAAGCGGTCAAAAGAAATATTGGACGTTTTCCAGAAGATTTTTGTTTTAAATTAACGAACGAAGAATATATCATATTGAAGTCGCAAATTGCGACTTCAAACATAGAAGAAAATATACATACACGTGGGGGAAAGAAAAAAATACCATATGTATTTACTGAAAAGGGAATTATAATGCTCTCAGGTTTATTAAAAAATGATATAGCAGTAGAAGTAAGTATCAAAATTGTAGAAGCTTTTATTAAAATGAAAAATTTTATAAATAATAATAGAAATTTATTAGAACGTGTTATAAGTATCGAAAATAATGTTGATAAAAAATTTAATGACTACGATAACAAATTTGAACAAATATTTAGTGAACTACAAAAAAACATAGAATTTAAACAAAAAATATTTTTTAAGGGACAAATATGGGATAGCTATGAACTAATAATTGATATTATAAAAACAGCACAAAGTAAAATAGTAATAATAGATAATTATATAGATGATACTATTCTTAAAATGCTACAAAAGAAAAATAAAAATGTTCAAGCAATTATTGTAACTTCACAAAATTGTAATATAACAAAACTAGATATTAAAAAGTTTAATGAGCAATATGGGGCACTACAAATAGCACGAACAGATAAATTTCATGATAGATTTATTATTATAGATAACAAGGAGCTTTATCATTGTGGAGCATCACTCAAAGACTTAGGTAAAAAGTGCTTTGGTATTAATAAGATAGAAGGAATAGAATTTATGGAAAATATAAATAAAATAATTAATTTTTAATACCTTTATATAAGATAGATACTTTGTTTTTCGAGATATTTTATTCTATTATATATTTTAAAACTATTGTAAATTACTATTAAACAGCCACTCACTATTTGCGTCTAGCAAAAAAATAGCAATTCGCTATTTGTGGGGTGTTAATTTTTTAATTTTTTTGCTATTCTTAACATGAAAGGAGTAAAAAAATTATGGATATTATTAAAATTGGAAAATTTATAGCGGAAAAAAGAAAAGAAAAGAAATTAACACAAGAGGGCTTGGCAGAAAAGCTAGGAGTAACACCAAAAACAATTTCAAGATGGGAAAATGGAAATTATATGCCAGATATTTCTTTGCTAAAACCATTAAGTGAGGAATTGGGTATTACATTAAATGATTTAATTAGTGGAGAAAAAGTAGATAAAGAGCATTATCAAGAAAAATTGGAAGAAAATATTATTAGTACAATAGATTATACAAGTAAAAAAGTGTATGAAAAAAATAAAGTAATTGCAGAAATTTTAATGTTTTTTGGACTTGGACTTGCCTTTATAGCATTTACTATATTTCCATCAGAAAGCAGTTGGGGTGCAATTTATTCTGTAGTCGGTACAGTTATATCTTTAATTGGTTTTTCTAAATTAAATAAGAAAAAATCATATATAAAAAGATTATTGCTTAATTTAGCATATTTTATAGTAATTATGACTATTTTAATAGGAATCGATTATGCAAATGTAAGGATAAATAATGTGGCACCAAGATTTTCTTATTTAATCGAAACAAATGAAAATATGATTATATATAAAGCACCACTTTGTAATGTTTATAGAATAAATAGAAATACAAAGAATGAATATTATATAGTTGATACAAAAAAATCTTATACAGAAGAAACTGTACCTGTAACTCCATTTAACAGAAAGAAAGCAGGAATTGACAATATAATAAAATTTAAAGATCAATATGTAGGAAATAATAGTAATGATAGCCATTTAATAGATAATTTGCCTCTTTCAGAGTATGGATATGTGTTTGAAATAGATTCAAAAAATTTAGGATTAACTATTGATTATCATATTACAGATTGGTATATAAATGAAAATCAATATTTAGAAAAATGTTTATTGTATAATACTGTATCTATATTTTCTTTAATTGATAATGTTCAAGATATTACTTTTAATTTTAGTGGTAATTCATATAAAGTAAATAGAAAACAAGCCCAAGAATTATATCCTAATTATAATGATATAAGAAATAATGAAATAAATAAAGACAATTTCAACAAGTATTTAGAAAATAAAATGAATGATAATGAATTTGTAAAAACAATTTTTAATAAAATATTTGTTAGTTAAAAAATAATAAAAATTACTTTGCAAAACTACATTAACACGTCTTATTTTTTATAAAAAAACTATTGCATTATTTTTCTAAAACTTGTATTATTAATTTAATAATTACATATTATAGTTAATAATTCCCCTGTCGATTCGAAGCTTTACGTTTAGTACGTAAAAGGTATATGTAGATGAGATGGGGGATTATTATCTTTAATATATTCACATTCATTTGTTTATTTTGCAATACTTGTTATATTAATAACTCTATCAAAAAAATCTGCTTGAGGAAATGCTATTTCTGGTTCTTTATCGAATCGTCGCACCACAAATGCTTTATATTTTTTATTGACATAACGAATAAAAAAATAGTATAATAAATATACTAAAAAGAAAGAAAAATAGTTTATTTAAATGGAGTGTGAAAAATTATGTCAATAGAGAAACAAGAATTATTTAAATCTATAGAAACTTTACCAGAAGAACTTGCTCTTCAAGTTCTTGATTATATAGAATACTTAAAATTTAATTCTATTATTTATAATGCTCCTAAAGATTTAATAATAAAAGATGAAGAAGATCTAAATTAAATATATTAATGCTTTCTAAGCAAAGAAAGGAACAATTTTTATGAGATTTTATAATACCTTAACAAAGAAAAAAGAAGAATTTAAACCAATACATGAAAACGAAGTTGGTATGTACTCTTGCGGGCCAACAGTATATAGTTATGCACATATTGGAAACCTAAGAACATACATATTTATGGATTTACTAAGTAAAACTATTAGAAAAAATGGATATAACTTAAAACATGTAATGAACATAACAGATGTAGGCCATTTAACCTCAGATGCAGATGAAGGCGAAGACAAAATGCAAAAAGCAGCCGAAAAAGAAAATAAAAGTCCGTACGAAATAGCAGATTTCTACACACAAGCCTTTTTCAAAGACATTGATAAATTAAATATAAGAAGACCTGATATAATAGCAAAAGCAACTGACCATATACCTGAAATGATTAAATATGTTCAAAAAATTGTTGATAATGGCTATGCTTACGAAACAAGTAATGGCCTATATTTTGATATAAGCAAATTACCATCGTATGGAATGTTATCAGGTAAAAAATTAGATGGCGAAAAAGCAGGTTCTAGAGTTGAAATAGATGCAGAAAAGAAAAATCCCTTCGATTTTGCATTATGGAAAAAAGCGCCAGCAAATCATATAATGCAATGGGATAGCCCATGGGGAAAAAGCTACCCAGGATGGCATATTGAATGCTCTACAATGAGTAACAAATACTTAGGAGACCAATTTGACATACATACTGGTGGAGTTGACCATATTCCAATTCACCATGAAAACGAAATAGCACAATCACTTGGATACTCAGGCAAAATTCCTGCTAATTACTGGATTCATGCAGAGTTTTTATTAGTAGATAATGGTAAAATGTCAAAAAGCTTAGGAAATGTATATACAATATCAGAACTAGAACAAAGAGGATTTGACGCATTAGATTATAGATATTTTTGCTTAAATTCTAGCTATAGAAGTACATTAAACTTCACATTTGAAGGCTTAAAAGCTGCACAAAAAGGCTTAGAAAGATTACGAAATTGCGTAAAAATGCATTCAGCATCAAATGTAAAAGTAGACCAAGCCGAAATAGATGACTATAGAAAAAAATTTATGGATGCAATGAGTGATGATTTAGATTCACCAAAAGCACTTAGCATTATATGGGAAATTGCTAGAAAAGATGTAAAATCAAAACAATATGCTGATTTAATAGGCGAAATGGATGAAATTATGGGAATAGATATTTCATTAAAAAAAATTGAAGAAAGAGAAAAAATGCTAGAAAAAAAATTAACAGACAGTTTAGATGCAGAAATTCAAAATCTAATTTCTGAACGAGAAACAGCTAGAAATAACAAAGAATGGGATAAAGCTGATAAAATTAGAGAAGAATTAGCAAAAAAAGGAATTAAAATAAAAGATACAAAAGAAGGTGTTATAATCGAAAGAATTACAACATAAAGTATTTTTTTTAATCATTATAAAAAGCAGAAATAAAACTTAAAAAAGTCTACGGGTACAAGTAAAACAGGCATTATATTTGCCAAAAAACTTGAAAATATGACAAAAATGTAATATAATTGTAATATAAGGCTATAAATTTTTTATAAAGTTAGTAATTAAAAAATCCGTAAGAGAAAAAAATGTCAATACAAAAAAATATGGAAAATATGTAAAATACTGCTATTGACAGGGTATAAAAACAAAAGTAAAATAAATGTAGAGAGTAATATTAGGAAAGAAGGTAAAAGAAACAATGAAACTAAGAAAAGGAATACTAATAACTACATTATTACTTTTGCTTGCAATTATATTAAACTCATTCGGAGTAGTACAAGCAACAGTAGATAGCCAAGGAAAAAACTTAAATATTACATTTTTAAGAAAATCAGGCTATGGCTATGAACTATCAAATAGTAGAAAAATTGTATGGAAAATTTATGAAGTAGGAAACGATATAGGGCAAACCATATATTGTTTAAAAGGAGGTCCTGGTTTTGGTTCTGCATTTAATACAACAGAACATACTTCAGGAACAACACAATCAGAAGGATTTAACTATAATCAATACTTTGATTTAAGGGCTCCAGAAGAAATTGCAGATACATATAAAAGTGCATTACCTCAAGACCAAGCCAAATATACATCTTTAATGTGGCTTTTTGATAACTTCTATGTCCCAGCAGTAGAAAACGCAGAGCAAGATGAAATTAATAGAGCAACTGAAAACAAAAAAATATTATTAGAAGCTGCTGCAAAATATGCTGATGAAAAAGGAATAGATGGCGGAGATAGCCTTGAACTTTTAACAGAAGATGACATAGATGCAGTACAACAATTAGCTGTATGGTATTTTACAAACGATGATGGACAATACAATGTAGAAAATAAAATGTTTGAATTTAGATTAAATTCGGTAAAAGGCACTGCTAGTAGTGAAATGAAAGCTCTAAGTAATTTAGGAGAAGATGGCTGGGATAGATCTAGTGCTTGTAAAGCATTATTCCAATACCTAGTAACTACAGCAGAAGCAAATTCAACCACCTATAACTATAAAGAAATATCAAAAGAAAAACCTGTACAATTAGAAGATACAGAAATTACAAAAACAGAACAAAATGATAGATTAATATTAGGACCATATAAAATAACACAAACAAGAAATGATGTTAACTATTCACTAAAAGCATCAGTAACAGATGGAAACGGAAATAATGTTACAGATGTTATATATTTACAAAGCGATAAAACTACTACAGTAGAAGACTTAAAAACTTTAATTGGACAAGACTTTTACATTTCTATACCAAAAGATACTAACATTAAAAATGTAAAACTAAACATTTCGGGTTCTTTCCTTACAACAACAGTAACATACTGGTCAGTACAAGATCAAAAACCAGAAAAAGACCAACCAGTTGTTATTATAGAAAAAGAACAAGTACCATTTGAAGATGAAAAAACTTATGAATACAAAATATTTGACTTATCATTAAGAAAATTCATCATAAAAATTGGAGACCAAGAAATAAAACCAGAAGAAACAAGAGAACCACAAATATCAAGCCAAGAAAAAGAAGATTTAAAAAATGGCCAAACAACAACAGCACAAAAAGTACATCCAAAAGATGTAAAACAAGTAAAAACAGGAGATATAGTATTATACACAATTAGAGTATATAACGAAGGAGAAGTAGCAGGTTATGCTAAAGAAATAACAGACTACTTACCAGATGGCTTAGAATTCTTAGAAGATAGTACAATAAACGAACAATATGGCTGGTCATCAGAAGATGGAAAAACTGTAAAAACTAATTTTTTAGCAAATAAATTACTTAGCCCATTTAATGGTGAATTTGATGAAACAAATTCATGTGATTTATTAATAGAATGTGAAGTAGTAGCAACAGTAGAAAATCAAGATAAAGCATTAAGAAATATTGCAGAAATTACAAAACACAGTGACGAAAATGGCGATGAAACAATACCAGATAGAGATTCTACACCAAAAGACGTAAATAAAGACAATTATGAGCCAATGAATCAAAAAGAATATGACGGTGATGACAACGACTATGAAGACTTAGTACTAAAAGGAGAATATTTTGACTTATCACTAAGAAAATTCATATCTTCAGTAAACACAGGAACAGAAGAGAAAAAATATGATAGAATTCCAAAAGTAAATGTATCAGATTTAGCAGCTGGAAGATCTACTACTGCAACATATGAACATCCAAAAGATCCAGTTAGTGTTTCAAATGGAGATATTGTAACATATACAATTAGAGTATATAACGAAGGTCAAATAAACGGATATGTAACAGAAATTACAGATCATATACCAGAACAACTAGAATTCTTAGTAAATGATAGTTTAAATGCAAAATATGGATGGGAAGTATCTAAAGATGGAAGAACAGTAACAACAGATATTACTTCACCAAACACAAAAAATTCTGCAAATAGAGATGAAATATACAAAGATAGAACAGAAAATGAAGATAAAGTATTATTAGAAGCATTTGATGGAACAAAATTAGATTACATAGATGTTCAAATAAGATGCAAAGTAAAAAACAACATAGACTTATATGAAAAAATCACAAACATAGCAGAAATAACAAAAGCAACAGATGAAAACGGAAAACCAGTAGAAGATAGAGATTCTACTGAAGATAGCTTAACAAAAGATAATTCAAAGCCAGAAGATAAAGTACCAAATGATAACTTACCAACAGACGAAAACTTACCAGAATATAAAGATCCAGAAATAGAAAAAGGAGATAAATATATTCCAGGTCAACAAGATGATGATGACTTTGAAAAACTAGTATTAAGAAGATTTGACTTGGCCTTAAGAAAATTCATCACAGCAGTAAATGATGAACAAATAACAAATAGAGTACCAGTATTTAATAAACTAAGCGATACAGAATATGAATATGTACATCCAAAAGACCCAGTAGAAGTAGCAAATGGAAACATAGTAACATACACATTAAGAGTATTCAATGAAGGAAATACATCAGGATATGCTGAAAAAATAAAAGATGATATACCAGATGGCTTAGAATTCTTACCAGATAATGAAACAAATAAAGAATATAGATGGAAAATGTATACAGCAGAAGGAGTAGAAACACAAGATGTAAACGAAGCAAAATACATTGAAACAGACTATAGATCAAAAGAGCAAGAAACAGAAGAAAGGAAAAATTTAATAGAAGCATTTGATACAACTACAATGACAATGCCAGACTATAAAGATGTAAAAGTAGCATTTAGAGTAACAGAACCAAATACATCAGATAGAATAATAACAAACATAGCAGAAATAACAGACGATAAAGACGAAGACGGAAATCCAATAGAAGATGTAGATTCAGAGCCAAACAATGATAAAGAAGATGAAGACGATATAGATAAAGAACACATAAAAGTAAAATACTTTGATTTATCATTAAAAAAATGGGTAAGTGAATCAATAGTAACATATAACGGAAAAACAACAGTAAATAAAACAGGACATACTGGAGATGAAAACCCAGAGCCACCAGCAAAAGTAGAATTAAAAGCAAAAGAGTTAAGTAAAACAACAGTAAAATTCAAATTCGTAATAAAAGTAACAAACGAAGGAGAAATAGCAGGCTACGCAAAAGAAATAATAGACTATATACCAGAAGGCTTAACATTTAATCAAGCAGATAACCCAAAATGGAGAGAAGAAGACGGCAAAGTATTAACAGACCAATTAAAAGATACATTATTACAGCCAGGCGAAAGCGCAACAGTAGAAATAATACTAACATGGAATAACAGCAAAGATAACCTAGGCCAAAAAACAAACTGGGCAGAAATATACAAAGATGAAAATGAATACAACTCACCAGATATAGACTCAACTCCAGGAAATAATACCCCAGGAGAAGATGACATAGACGATGCACCAGTAATCTTAACAATAAAAACAGGATCTGCACCAACATATATAGTTTTAGGCTTAAGCTCAGTTGCAATGCTAGGAACTGGAGTAATATTAATTAAAAAATTCGTAATTTAATAAAAACTAAATAACTAAACAAAAAAAAGAACTTTTGCATTAAGCAAGGTAAAAATAACCTAAAACTTAAAAAGCAAAAGTTCTTTTTGTATTAAAATTAATTGCTTTAATAGTACTATTTTTCGCAGTTTTGAGAGGTCCCGTTCTGACTTTCTTCTTTGAGCATACTTCTGCAACGGGCAATTTGAAAAACAAGAAAACTAGTACTATTAAAGCTTTAAAGCAATTATAGCTATATATAGTATTAAAAAATTTATTTTAATAGTTTACATTAAAAAATGCTTATGTTATAATTTTCATATAATATAAATATGGAGGTCTCAACTATATGAATCAAATCCTTGCCACTCAAAACAATAAAAAAACAAATAAAAAAGCAGGCATAAAAGGAATTATTATGTTCTTTGCATTTAGCATTATGATTTTTGGTGCAACCTTAGTAGGAGAAGGTTCGTATGCAATATATAAAAACATACAAGATAAAAATCCATCAAATATTCCAAATGTTACTATTCAAAGAGTAAATGATGAACTTGTTGTTAATATTAACCACAATACTGAAATTATGAAAATCATATATTCATGGGATAACAATGAAATAGAAAATGTTATACCAGTAAATGACTACTTTGTTGAAGAAAGAATTAAACTTTTAGGATATAATAGTGTATTAAATCTTACAGTAGAAGATATTAATGGAAAACAAGTAACATATCAAAAACAATATATGTTAGATGGTGTAGATATTACAAAACCATTAATAAATATAGAAACATCAAATGGTAGTGATAAAATGGTAATCACTGCAACAGATGAAACCGCTATTTCAAGCCTTACTTATTACTGGGAAGGCGAAGAAGAAGTTACAATTTATGCCGAAACAGAAGACCAAAAAGAAATAAAAAAAGAATTTACTTTAACACCAGGAACCAGAACAATTAACGTTATAGCAGAAGATAAAAACGGAAACATACAAGAAAAAGAACAAGAAATAATCACATCAACATCAAAACCAAAATATGGTGTATATAAAAACGGAAATCAAGTTACCTTCCACATAGAAGACGAAGACGGAATAAAATATATTTTAGTAAACCTAAATGGAGAAACCTATGCTGCTGATGACATAAATAGAAAAGTAGTAGATGTAGGACCTTTAACTTTAAGAGAAGGAAACAATATACTTTCTCTTGAAGTAACAAATGTTAGCGGTTATACAGAAAGTGCTGCAACGGAAATTGAATATACCCCAGAATAAAAAACATAAGAAAAAGGAGAAAAAAATGGCACAGGAAATTTATATTATTGATGAAAATAACGAGCTTAAAAGTAGAATAGTAGAGTTATTTAAAAAGGACTCAGACTATAAATTTAAAAAAGCAAAAACAAAGGATATAGAAAGTGTTTTAAGAAATATTCCATCTCTAATTATAATTAACGAAGATGGTATTAATGAAGATACAGTAAAACTTTGTAATCAAATTAGGCAAAATGAAGATAATAGCATAACTCCTATTATAGTAATTTCATCTATAAAAGAAAAAAAGCACAAAGTTGAAATATTACAAGCATGTGTAGAACATTATATAAAAATGCCAATAGATGAAGAATACTTATATTACACAATAAAAAATATTATTAGATTATTAGACACAAATCGTAGAGTAAGTCCACTTACAGGCTTGCCTGGAAATGTACAAATTCAAGCAGAAATGAAAAAAAGGCTATTAAATAAAGAAGAATTTGCCATTTTATATGTAGATTTAGATAATTTTAAAGCATATAATGATATTTATGGATTTTTAAAAGGTGATGAAATTATTAAATTTACATCTAGATGTATTTTAAATCATCTTTCAGATACAGAAACAGAAGATAATTTTATTGGCCATATTGGTGGAGATGACTTTGTAGCAATTACTTCTAACATTGAATGTGAAAAAGTGTGCCAAGATATTATTTTAGAATTTGATAAAGGAGTATTAAAATACTTTAACGAAGAAGATACACAAAGAGGCTACATAGAAGTACCTAACAGAAAGTGCATTATAGAGCAATTTCCATTAACCTCAATATCAATAGGAGTAGTTATTATAGATAAAGGAAGATTTAAAAATGTTCTAGAAATTGGAGAAGTAGCAGCACAAGTAAAACACGTAGCCAAAACTACACCCGGCAGTGCGTATGCAATAGATAGAAGAAAAAAATAACATAAAATAAAAGAGGTTATTTATGATAGTTAAAAAGAAAAATGAAATTGTAGCACTAAATAATATTATTTTAGGAATATTAGGCTGTATTACTTGGTTTATACTTTATAGTTGCATAACAATTAAAAATAAATCATATATTAATTTTACTAATAATCAAGAAAATATAATACAAATATTTGTCGTAGCAATGGCAATACCTCTAATTTTTACTTTCATAGTAAATTTAATATATATATTTAGAAACTGGCATAATAAAAAAAGTATGCTTATGAATATTTTTACAATTATAAGTATAGTCACTTCTATTGCTTTAATGATTATTTTTGAATCTTACTTATTTTTTTATATAATTTCAGCTGTGTCATTATGGGGAATTCTAATATTAATTTTTAATAAAGATGAGGCTGAAGAAAAAAAACATAGAACATTAATAATAATAATGATACTTAATATTATAATATTTATTGCTTCATCAATAGGCTTTTTATGTGTAAAAGGTGATTTTGAAATAAAATATGCAAATAATGAAAAAAACTTAATGAAAAATATTATGCAATTATCAAATACTTCAAATGTTATACCAATAAAAGCACAAAAAAATGGAAAATGGGGCTATATAGATTCTAATGGAAATACTATAATTGATTTTAATTATGATGACTGCTCCGAATTTATAGAAATTGAAAATTTAAATACTAGCAAAAAATATTATATTGCATTAGTTTCGTTTGGAAATGAATTAGAAATTATAACAAATAATAACAAACAAATTGCAAGTTACAAGAATAAAAAAAGAGAAACTAGAGTAATGTCAGAATATATTCCATCTGATTTAACAAATACATTAAAAAACAATGCAAAATCATTAAATGTGAATATAAATATTACAAAGTCTAAGTATAACACCATATATGAAAGCGATTACGAAATAGAAAGTAAATATAATAGCAATAATAATTTAGAATATAGTTCAGATGATAATATTTTATCATTTGCAATTCCAAATAAAATTGGTACATGGTTAGAATTAGAGTATAATAAAGAAACGGAAAGTGTAACATATAACGGAAGAAAAGTTAGTATTGATGGCAAATTACATATATACAAAGAAGATAATGAGAGAACTTTTTATGATAATTATGTAATAGATACTTATGAGAATGGGTATATTCCTATTTACGATTTTGAAAAAGAATTATTTGGATGGATTGATTTAAAAGGGCAAACTCATTATATAAGCGGAAGAAGGCAAATTTTAGATTTTTGCGGTAATTATATAGCAGTAAGAGATTACTCAATTTTAGATGAAGCACAAATTTATATTGCAGATTATCAAGGAAATAGAGTATCAGACTTTTACAAAGAATTAAATGTATTAGACAAAGGATATATTGCTAAAAAAACAAATGGAAAAAATGTATATTTAGATGAAAATTGCAAGCAAATAACACAAGAATATGACATTATAGATGCTTGTAGAGTAGATGATGATATTTTAGCTGTTTCAAATTTATATGAAAATACAAGTTATTCATTAAATACATATAATAATGATTTGAACAATCTTAGTTTTGACTTAATAAATATAAAAAATGGCCAAATTATTGGAAAAGATTTTGAATACATTGGTGGAATGAATAATTATAAATACAATGCTAATTATTATGATGATTTAACAGACAATGAATTTATAGAAATACTCTGCTCTGCAAACTGTGATTACTTAAGCACAGAATTATATGAAGAACATTATAATAATGGGTGGATCACAATAGTAGATTAGAAAATAAATATTCATATTAAAATAAAAATAGAGAATATTTTATCATATAAATGATGAATATTCTCTCTATTTTTATATCTTTCTAGCTTCAAAGTGAAATTTTAATACTCTTATTTTAAAACAAAATTATTCAATATTTTAATAATAAGAGCAATAATTAGAAGATACATCAATTGACATATTAGTAATTATTTTATCATACTCATTTGATATTATATTTAAATTACTATCCATTAAAACCATTTTCTTATTATTAATTTTTACTAAATATGAATTGTCATATACATCTAGTGCTGTTGTTTGTAGTAATATTTTTCCCGTAAGATCTACAATTAAAAAATTAGGTTCATATTTTGTATTTTCGTCATAAATTTCGTCTTCATCCATTAAATCCATTAAAATAATTTTATTATCTTTTATATCCATTACTCCATATTTATTAGATATTGTAGTTTGATTTCCGTTTAAATCATACCATCCAACTCTTGTATTATCCTCATTTTCAAAAGCTATAAATCCATTTGTATAAGTTTCTAAAGTAGAGTCATCTGTATCAATTCCAGGTAAATAAACTATACTAGTTTTAGTTTCTTCATTAGGTTTTAAAATACTTACTTTATACTTAGTTTTATATGACGAAATATGGAACGTATCTTCATCTTCATCATAATAATAACCATTACCATTATAGTCATTAAAATTTTCTTCCTCTTCATCTGAGCCATCATATATAGGTTCAATTAGCATAGAAAAATTAGCAGTATTATAATAATATTTAGAATTTCTTTCCGTTAGAGAAATTTTCTTTGTTTCACCATTAGCTTGCAAAGTTTGTTCATTTATATTTTGATTTTTTGGCACATTCATTAACATAGAAAGAAATTCAAAACATTGCAAATAACCAACTCTATAATCTCCATTTTTGTTCATAATATTTATTTGCTCATCCTCTAAAAAATCATAAGCAGTTTGTAGAATTTCTTCCAAATTGCTAGCTATACTTAAAATATCATTGTTTTTTGAAAGAATATAATATTGTGAGTCTTTTTTAGCAAGAGCAAAGTAGTATTTGGTATTATCAATTTCTATTTCATTAAAAAGTGATACTTTATCATATTCACATGGTATTTTTTCTTCACCATTTTCACTAATAAATCCATATTTATAATTCCTTTCAACAGGAATATATAATTCTGAATTTTTTATACCTTGCATAGCAGGTATATTATTGTATAATTTTGTTAACTCATTTTCCCATTTATCAGTATTAACTTTGGTTATTAATAATGAAAATAATACCATTAATAAAAAACCAACAGCTAATATAAATTGTAATATATAGTATAGAATAATATTGATAATTTTTCTTGACTTGCTTTCTTCTATATCCTTATCTTGAAAATGTATATATATTAACTGCATAACTACTGCAATTATTTGCCAATATGTACTAATAATTTCGAATAGACTAAGAATTGAAAGTATAATAACTGCAATATAAGAAATAACTTGAATAACCTTTACTTTATGTTTTTTAATTAATACAATATTAATAAGTGCTAATATTATTGGAATTATACTAAATATAATTCTATTTATCCATTCAACAATATATTCATCAATAGCAGTAAATGATATTAATATTTTTAATCCAGTCCAAATACAACAAATAGCAAATACTAATTGCCAAAAGCATATTTTCTTATTTTTTTTATTTTGAATAGAACAAATAATATTAATTATACCAATTCCACTAAACATTAAAATAGATATAATTTGAACATTGTTCATCAATGTATCAATTATAAAACTATTATAAATTGATTTATGACCATTTCCCCCTGACATAATACCTGTTTCTAAATAATCTGAAGAAAAAAACAATACATAAAATGCAATTATAAATATAATATTAAATATTGCTACTATTCGGTTAGTTTTCTTTTTATTCATAATTATCCCCTTACAAAAAATTTATTTTATAATTTTATTATACACTTTACTAAAAAATAAATCAATTAAAAAATAGCCAAAAGTGCAATTCGTCAAGTACGTCAAGTAAAAAGTTAAATGCAATTCTGCAAGAAAAACGCAATTTACACTTCTTTTTAAATTTCAATTGATACAATAAAAATAAAATGATAAAATATAACAAATAAAAAGAAAGAAGGAAATTATATATGGACTTAAGCTTAAATATAGAAGATTATAAATTAAACATACGAGCAGCAGCTGTTATTATACACAATAATAAGATATTAGTTCATAGAAATATAAATGAAAATCATTGTACTTTACCGGGTGGCAGAATAGCAATAGGCGAAAGTTCAGAGCAAACAGTAAAAAGAGAAATCAAAGAAGAAATGGGCAAAGAAACGAAAATAATAGAATATATTGGTACAATAGAAAACTTTTTTGAAATGAACCAAAAGAAATATCATGAAATTCTATTTATACACAAGCTAGAATTTACAAATGAAGAAGACCAAAAAATAGATTACACTATGAAAAATATAGAAGGAAAAGAATACTTAAAATATGAATGGCTAGAATTAGATAAAATAGATAACTATAATATTGTTCCACAATGTTTAAAAAACATATTAAAATCACCAAATTTCCCAATACATATAATTAATGAAGATTAAAATAAATTATAAATAGAAAAGTGCAAAATGCCAGTAGTGAAAATCAGTTTACTACTGGCATTACAATAAATTTATAAAGAATTCATTGTTAAAAAATCTTTTAATTTAATATGCTTTACTGTACTTGTTGAATAATCTATATCATCATTTGTTATAATAATTTTTTGTGATAAATTATCTATGTTTTTAAATGCAGAAAACTCTCGTTCATAAGCTTTATCTTCTGCAATACTATATGCAACTTGTATATAATATTTTTTATTATCCTTTTGTGCTAAGAAATCTATTTCTTTGCCATTATTATTGAACACACTAATAGAAAATCCCATATAAATTAACTCATTATATACAATATTTTCTAAATTATGTGTTAAATCATATCTATTATTTATACATCTTATTGAGTTAAAAGCAACATCTTCATCATATATTTTTAAATAATATGATAATTCACTTTTTGCTTTAGTAGAATATTGCTTAACCTTTTCAATAATATATGCTTCTTCTAAATAATCAAGGTATTTTATAATAGTATTTATAGAACAATTTTCATGATTATCTTTTATATATTTATGAATAGATTTTGCTGAGATTATTCTGCTATTAGACTTCAGTACAAAATTTACTAAACTTTTAAATAAGTTTTCTTTTTTTATGTGATATCTATTAATTAAGTCATTAATAACAATAGTATCGTCTAAATCACTTAAATACCTAATAACAGCTTCTTCTGAATTAAATTCAAATCGTTTAGGAAATCCACCCCAGATAAGATAATCAGTA
>CANQCT010000031.1 GCA_947589835.1 uncultured Clostridia bacterium | reverse complement strand
ATTAGTGCCAACAGAAAATATAGTAGTAGCAAAGGACGACTCGTATGCTGGATATTACGCAGATACAGATGGAGATAGTGAGGCCGATGGAATTATATATGCAGACTTAGCGCACGGAAAAAAAGGTCAATGGAGTAATAGTGACGGAACATTTACAATACCAACAGTTAGTGCATCAGAATTAAAAGAATATAAAATAACAAACGATACGTATGATGGGCCTTTAGGAACAGGAAAATTAATATCAAGGGTAGAAAAATCTTATTCTGCAGATAAGAAAGATAGATTTTATGTAATGGCACTAAAAGATGTAGAAGGTCAAAAGAAAGATGGTTCAAGTACTACAGCTTTTTGTTGGTGGGATGATGCACATAATAAAATAAGTGATTGGTATACGATAACAAGTGAAGATTTTGGAGCAGGATATGAAAACACTGCAACGATGATACAAAAGTGGAATGATAGCGAATATGGAAAGAAAGATGATAATGAGGAATATAAAGACTTATGGGGAGTAGTACAAGGAAAATTTGCAGAAGGCTGGTTTGTACCATCAAGAGGCGAGTGGTCAGCATTTGGAAAATCACTTGACATAACAAGCTCAAACTATAGTAATGAGTTCAAATTGAGCAGGATGTACTGGACGTCTTCGCTTTACGATGAGTGTGATGCGTGGGAGGCAGATGCAGAATTTGGGTGCATGTATAACAATAGAATGAACAGTTCCAACTTTGGCTACAAATTATGTGTGCGCTTGAGTACAACTTTCTGATTTGTAAAAATCAGAAAGGGAACTAGGGTATGTAAATAACGTGTGTAAACAAACCGCCTAACATCTTAGTTGTAAAGGGTAAAATAAATATATGTGTAAATATAACTCCACGATTAATAACAAATATGGCACCTAGCAGACTAATTGGCCTGCCGGTGCCATGTTTTACTTATTTATGCTTTTTACGAAATTATCAACTAATCTTTTAAACCTATCAATAGGAAAATCAAAAAGGCTTTTCACTACAAGCAATTTTATTTATTTCATTTCCGTTTTTATCGTTTGTATGTACTACTGGAACGAATACAAGATGTATATGAGGACTAGTTTCATCCATATGTACTTTAGCAGATACTATAAATTCTTCTCCTAAATTTTGATAACCTGCTACAAATTTATATGCTGTTTCGAAATATCTTTTGTTTTCTTCCTGTCCTATTTTTTCAAAAAAGTCTTTATCAGAAGTAATTATTAATTCGCACATAACATTGCTAACCTTTTTAATTTGTCCTTTTAAATTATATTCTTCTTTTATAATATTAAAAGCTTTTTGATATGAAGTATTTACACTTTTTATTTAAGCAAGGCTACGTGAGCTTTTGCTTATGATCTAATACTTATTAATTTAGCTAATATAACACAAATGGAAAAGTGTTCTGTATGATTTAAATGATAAGTTTTATATAAAAAAATAAAAATATTAAAAAAATTATAAAATAAAAATATAAAATTAAAAACTTAAGTAAAAAATAAGAAGTCTAAAATAAAAAAATTAGAATAAAAATAAAAAGATTAAGTTTAAAAATTATATTAATATAATAAGAAGTAATTTTTTAAATTTATATGTTAAGGACAAAATATTAGCAAGAAAAGATAAATGCCAGAAAGACAATTATTAAAATCAAAAATTTTTCTTATGTTGTAAGAAATTTTACCATCATAAAATTTTGGCCGATATTTTTTAAAAAATATTGATAAAAAAACATTCATAAAAAATTCAACAACCCTTCGGAATGGTGAAAAAACTGAAAGGCAAAAGTGAAAATTAAAAAACAAAAAAGAGTACACATAAAACAGAAGTGCCTTTTATTATTGAAGCAAAAGTGTTTAAAAACAAGATCAAACTACATATGTAATGAACAAATTGACAATTAATATTATTGAAATATAAATTCATATAAAAACAGAAAATAAATAGATTAACTTGTTATTTTGAAAAACAGAAAACTTTAAATTTATATTATTAAAATTAAAGATAACTCTAAAATAAAAAATAAAAAAATTAAATATATAAATAATAAAAATAAAAGAATTAAATATATAAATAATAAAAAATATAAAAATAAAATATAAAATAAAATATAAAAAATAAAAGTATTAAAATAAAAAATTATTCATTAAAAATATAAAATAAAAATAAAAGCCTAAATGTAAAAAAATAAATAAGAAAATAAAAAAATTAAAATAAAAAGTGAAGGGGAATATTACATTAATTTAATAAAAAAATATTTTTTTATTTATATGTAAGTAGTAGGAAAAAATAGCGACAGGACTATTGCTAAAAAGACAACAAACAAAACTAAAATTTTATATAAAAATGCAGTAAGTTTTATTTCAATAAAAATTTAATTGAGATTTTTAATAAAATACTGAAAAAAATTAGGCATAAAAAATCTAACTAATCCTTCGGAATTATAAAAAAATTAAAATGACAATATAAAAAGAAAAAAATCAAAAGAGATATACATAAAATAATAACATTATTATAAGTTGAATTAAAAGTATTAAAAATGAAAATTAAAAACAATATATAACAAACAAATTGACAATTCATATTATTCAAAAATAAATTAAAATGAAAATATAAAATAAATAAATTAATTTATTATTTTGAAGAAAAATAGAAAAGTTTTAAATTTATATTTTAAATTATAAGAATAATAAAATTATATTTATCAAAAAATTAAATATTTAAAATAAAAATTTAATATTAAAAATTAAAAAGTTAAAATCTTAAATAGAAATATTAAAGAAATATTAAAATAAAAAATTATATAATATTTAAATATGAAAAAATATAAAATAAAAATAAAGTGATAAAATAAAAAAACTAATAAGTTAAACATAAAAGTAAAATAATAAATAAAAAATCAAATTTAAGTATTATATTAATATAATAAAGAATATTTTTTTAAAATTATGAATTACAATTAGAAATAAGAAACAGCGATTGTTACCAAAAAGGCAACTACTGGAATTTGAATTTTATATAATAATATAAAGACTTATATTTTTATAAAAGGTTAAGAACTTATTTTTAAATAAAAATTGCCCATAAAAAACTCAACAAATCCTTCGGAATAGTGAGAAAATAAAAAAGGTAAAAAAGAAAGAAGAAAATTTAAAAAAGTATACATAAAACATGATGCAAATATTTAATTAAATCAAAAGCCATTAAAACAAAAACAGAGTGAATATATATTGAACAAATTGACAACCAATATTATTTTAAAATATAATTTAAATAAAATTATAAAAAAACTGATTAAATGTTTTTTAAAGCAAGAAAAAGAAAAAATTTTAATTTATATTACTTAAATTAAGATTAATGTTGTAAATAGAAAAAAATAATATTTATAAAAATAAAAAAATAAATATTAAAAATATAATATCAAAAAATAAATATTAATATTAAAAATAAAAATATAAAAAATAGAAAATAAAAATTAAAAAAATATTAAATGGAAATTAAAATTGAAACAAAAAATTTTTTAGATAAAAAGATAAAAACTAAAAATAACGAACAAAACAATTAAGCAAAAAGAGAATAATTAAATTTAAATATTATATTAATGCAATAAAATATTTTTTTTAAAACTTATATTATTAATAATAAAAAACACAAAACAAAAATGGTTACAAAAAGACAAACAATAAAATTACGATAGTAATAACTAATAATACTAAAGACTATATTTAAATAAAAGTTCACCAGTTATTTTTTTAAGATTAGTTACAAAAAAAGTGGGAAAAATCCTTCGGAATTCTGAAAAAATTAAAAAGTAAAGGAAAAGAGTGTAAAATATAAAACAGTATACATAAAATACAAACTCTTCTTAATTTATATTAATAAGTCATGAAAATTAAAATAGTATATGGTTTTTTTCTGACAAATTGACAACTAATATTTATAGAGATAATTATTAAAAAAATAAGAAGATTATAGTTATTATTTTGAATTAGAAACGAAAATATCAAAAATACTTACTTCTCCAATTTTATTAAAATTATTTTCTACATAAGTAATAACCTCCATTGGTGTTTGCCAGTTTTTAGAATATTTATTATTTTTAATTAATAATTTTGTTCCACTTGAAAAATTATTTATTTCTTCAATTATTCCTTTTTCAGATTTACTTCCTAAATTTCCCTTATTAAACATATCAAAATCTTTATTATATTTATCAAGTGAAATCATATAAATTGCAGCCTCGGAATCTAAAATATATACATTATTATTTTCAAATATTATATAATTTTGCATAATATTAATTTTTTTCTGTAAATTTTCAGAAATAGGAATTTGCGAATAATGATTTATTGAATGTATTTTTTGTGTATTATTTAAGTAATTTTTTATGCTTATAATTTGAAATATAATAAAAACAACTAAGCATTCTGTAATAAATGCTATAAAAAATTTTTTTAAAAATACAGTTATTTTATTCTCAAAAAAATTAAATTTAGTATTTTCTGTTCCTAATTTATTATATATATAGCCTATAAATTTATAAAATAAATAATACAATAAAATAATAAAAGGAGTAAATCCAATTAAAAAGTGAATACTGTCTGATATAGGAAATATAACAGCTAGTGATGCAATTGCGTAAAAATAAAGGCCTATTAATTTTTTATCTTTTTTAGCAAATATATAATAGCCACTAACAATAATAAAAATAGGCATAAAAATACTTAATGTTTTTTCTACTAAATTTTTAGAATTTAATAATCTAGTATATGGAATATTATTGCTAAAAGTTTTTATTCCTAAAATAGCATAATCTATAAAATCTGTAAAAGAGTTTGTAATTATTAAATAAATAACAAATACCGCAATTGGAATAAATACTCCTAATATTTTTATAGAAGAAGTTTTAATATATTTTTTAAAATCCAATTTATTTTTTATAAATAAAACTGGATATAAAATGCTAGCAGAAGTAATCATAATGCCAGTGGTTTGTTTTAATAAAATGCAACAAGAGGCAAGTATTCCAACTAAAAAATAAAATAAAAAAGAATTATTAAAATAATTTTTATTTTTCATATAAAAAGATAATTCCAAATAAATTAAAAATAATGTAATAGCTAAAATTGCAAAATTATAATCAATACATATATAGTCTTTAAAAATTGTAAATAATAAAAATAGGCAAGTAAAAATATATAGCTTATTTATATTTAATTTTTTTAATATTAAATATATTAAAAAATAAATAATACTAATTAAAAAAATAGCTAAAATTCTCATAACAATTAATTCATTGCCAAATATTCTTAAAAAAATAGCACAAACAAAAGGTAGTAAAGGAGTAGTAACCATATTAAAATCTTTATATGGTATTAAACCATTTGCTACATTTCTAGCAAAATTATAATTCCAAATTTCATCTAAATTATTTAAATTTCTAGATAAAATAATAGGAGCGACCATAAATAAAATAATTAAAAAAATAAAAACATTAGATTTTATTATTTTTTTTGCCATATTAAAATCTATTCCTTTCACACTTTTTTTAGGCAAGCTAATTATGAAAATTTAATTATTTTCAAATTAATTTCTTGTTATATTAATTAAATAGAAATAAATTAATTACCACAAAGAATTTCCTTGTGATAATTAATTTATAAAATAATTTATATTTTCATATATGATTTATTTTAATATAATTCAATAAAATTATTTCAGGATATGTTTATATAAAATAATAATTTTATACTTTAGCAGATATTTTTTCATCATTTTTTGTAACTTCATTTTCTTTATTAATAGATTTTAATTCTTTTTGTTTTTTCTTTAAATTATCTTTTGCAACTGTCATTAATAATTTAATTCTATTGGTTTGATTTGCTTCACTTGCACCTGGATCATAGTCAATAGGTGAAATATTTGCTTCAGGGAATTTTGACCTTATTGTTTTAATAACTCCTTTTCCTACTACATGATTTGGAAGACAAGCAAAAGGCTGCACACAAACAATATTTGGAATTCCATGTTCAATATATTCAATCATTTCAGCAGTTAAAAACCAACCTTCACCAGTTTGATTTCCAATTGATAAAATATCTTTTACTTTAGTTTCTAATTCAAAAATATCACAAGGAAGTAAATAGCCTTTTTTAGAATTAGAAAGAGCAATTCTAGCATCTTTTTCTAATAAATCAATTAATTTAATAGCAGATTTAAATAATTTTGCCTTTATTTTATCTGTTTTTATTAACTGGTTAAAAGTAATTTTATGTGTTGCAATAAATTTAATAAATCCCATAAAATCTGGAAGAACTACTTCAGCGCCTTCTTCTTCTAATTTTTGTGCAACAAAGTTATTTCCAAAAGGATGATATTTTATTAAAACTTCTCCAACAATACCAACTCTTGGCTTTTCTATGCTGGTATCTAGCTCAATTTTTTCAAAGTCTTCTACTATATCATAAATACTTTGTTTAAATTCTTTTAAAGTAGATTTTTCTAATAATTTTTTGCATTTTTCCATCCACTCGTCAAATAATTTTTGAGTTTCGCCTTTATGTACTTCATAAGCTCTATTTTTAGTAAGCATTTTTTGTAAAAGATCAGCATAAACTACCATTTTTAATAATCTTTCTATTAATGGCATAGTAATTTTAAAGCCTGGCATTTTTTCCATACCAACAACATTAAATGATATAACTGGAACATTTTCAAATCCGGCATCTTTTAATGCTTTACGAATAAATCCAATATAGTTTGTTGCTCTACAACCTCCGCCTGTTTGTGACATAATTAAAGCAGTTTTATTTAAGTCATATTTTCCAGATTCTAATGCTTCTATCATTTGACCCGTTGTTAAAATAGAAGGATAGCAAGCATCATTATTTACATATTTTAAGCCCGTTTCAACAGTATGTGCAGTACATTCTCTTAATAATTCAACTTTGTAGCCAGAAGAACGTACAGCAGATTCTAACAATTCAAAGTGAATTGGAGCCATTTGAGGAATTAAAATAGTGTAATCTTTTTTCATTTCTTTAGTAAATATTTTTTTATTTACTTCATAATTTCCGTTTCCTTTTTTTAATTCTTTATTTTGCTCTCTTTTTTTCATACTTGCAAGAAGAGAGCGAATACGAATACGTACAGCACCTAAGTTGTTAATTTCATCTATTTTAATTAAAGTATACATTTTATCATAGCTTGCTAATATTTCTTCTACTTGGTCAGTAGTTACAGCGTCAACACCACAGCCAAAAGAATTTAATTGAACAAGCTCTAAATTATTGTGCTTTCCTACAAAATCCGCAGCGGCATAAAGCCTAGCATGAAATACCCATTGGTCAACAACACGAATAGGACGTTTTACTTCTGTTTGATTACAAATACTATCTTCAGTTAATACACATAAGCCAAGACTTGTAATCAAAGTATCTATACCGTGGTTAACTTCTGGATCAACATGATATGGACGACCAGCAAGTACAATACCTTTTAAATTATTTTTATCCATATAATCTAAAGCTTCTTGACCTTTTGCTCTAATATCATTTTTGCATTTTTGATATTCAGCTTCAGCCTTTTTAGCAGCTTCTAGTAATTCTTTTTTAGTAAAGTTATATTCCTTAAATTCTGGTAAATTCAAAATTGTTTCTGCCAATGTTTTTGGTTCAAATGGCAAAAATGGATTTAAAAATTTAACATTTTTTAATTCTTCAACATTATTTTTTAATACTTCAGAATATGAAATAACAATAGGGCAGTTATAGTGATTATCTGCTTTTTCATATTCCTTTCTAGAATAAGGCATACAAGGGTAGAATATAGTTTTTATACCACTTTTTATAAGGCCTACAATATGACCATGTGAAAGTTTTGCCGGAAAGCAAACCGATTCAGAAGGCATACTTTCCATACCTTTTTCGTAAGTTTTACGATTACTTTTTTCAGATAAAACAACACGAAAACCTAAAGAAGTTAAAAATGTAAACCAGAATGGATAATCCTCATACATATTTAACACTCTTGGAATACCAATAGTTCCACGCTTTGCATCTTTTTCATCTAAAGGAGTATATCCAAAAATTCTCTCATATTTATATTTAATTAAGTTTGGTAATTCTTTTTTGTTTTCATCTACAAGCCCTGCGCCTTTTTCACAACGGTTTCCAGAAATATACCTTGTACCATTATTAAATTTATTTATAGTTAATAAGCAATGATTTTCACATCCATTGCAACGTACATGGCTAATATCAATTTTTAAATTATCTAAATCATTAGGCTTAGCTAAAGTAGAAGTATATTCCATATCTAAATTTGATTCATATTGCTCTTTGCTAAGAAGTGCTACACCATAAGCACCCATTAAACCTGCAATATCTGGTCTAACAACATTTCTACCAACAATTAACTCAAAAGCTCTTAAAACCGCATCATTATAAAATGTACCACCTTGTACAACAATATGTGCACCTAAAGTCTTAACATCTCTTACTTTCATAACTTTTTGAATAGCATTTTTTATAACAGAGTAAGAAAGCCCAGCAGAAATATCACCTACAGAGTAGCCCTCTTTTTGAGCTTGTTTAATTTTAGAATTCATAAATACAGTACAACGTGAGCCCAAATCTACTGGCCTACGTGCTTCTAATGCTGAATTTACAAATTCTTCAATAGATAAATTTAAACTTTTAGCAAAAGTTTCAATAAAAGAGCCACATCCAGAAGAACAAGCTTCGTTAAGCATAATGTTATCAATAGCGCCATTTTTCATACGAATATATTTCATATCTTGCCCACCAATATCTACAATGCTAGTAACATTAGGTTGAAACTCTTTAGCAGCAGTATAATGAGCAATAGTTTCAATTTCATTTAAATCAACATTTAATGCAGTTTGAATTAGCTTTTCACCATAACCCGTTACACCGCTATAACGAATTATAGCCTTTTCTGGCAAAACACTATATAACTGCTTTAACATTTTTATAACACTTTCAAGAGGATTACCTTCATTGCTACCATATAAAGAATATAGCAATGTTCCCTCACGGTCTATAACAACAAGTTTTGTAGTAGTAGAACCTGCGTCAATACCAACAAAACAGTCACCTTCGTAAGTTTTTAAATCACCTTTTTTAACAGTTTCCTTGTTATGTCTTTCTTTAAATTCCTCATATTCTGCATTAATAGAAAACAAAGGAGAAAGAGGATTAGAAGTATCATCATGCGAAACACGTAACATCTGAATTTTACTTCTTAATTTTTCTACTGTTATAGGGTGAGAAGAATTAACAGAATCAATAGCAGCACCCTTTGCAACTAACAAATGAGCCTCTTCTGGAATAATAATAGAATCTCCTTCTAAATGTAAAGTTTCTATAAAACGCATACGAAGTTCAGAAAGATAATTTAAAGGACCACCCAAAAAAGCTACCTTTCCACGAATTGGCCTGCCACATGCTAAGCCACTAATAGTTTGATTTACAACGGCTTGAAAAATAGAAGCGGCAATATCTTCCTTTGCAGCACCTTCATTTAAAAGAGGTTGAATATCGGTTTTTGCAAAAACTCCACATCTTGAAGCAATAGGATAAATCATAGTATGATTTTTAGCAAGTTCATTTAAACCAGTTGGATCTGTATGTAAAAGAGAAGCCATTTGATCTATAAAAGCACCTGTACCGCCAGCACAAGTTCCATTCATACGCTGTTCAATAGATTTATCAAAGTAAATAATTTTAGCATCTTCGCCACCAAGTTCAATAACTACATCTGTTTGAGAAATATATTTTTCAACAGCCCTTTTACAAGAAACTACCTCTTGAATAAAAGGCAAATCCAAAAATTTAGCAGCACTCATAGCACCAGAACCTGTTAAAGCTATGCTAAATTCCGCATCTTCATATTTAGAAGCTAAATTTTCAAGCACATTGCAAACTGTATTTTTTGTATCAGAAAAATGTCTTTGATAATCTGTATATAATGTATTTAAATTTTCATCCATAATAACAATTTTAACTGTTGTAGAACCTACATCTAGGCCAACATGTAATAACTGTTTCATAAAATATAATATCTCCTTTTTATGTACAATTTTCATTTTAAATTTTATGATTATTACTTATGCAATAACACTTTAATTCTATACAAAAAATCTTAATTTGTCAATGTAAAAAGGTGGGAATATTAGTGGATTTAAAGAATATAAAAATATAAAAACAGAATATGAAATTAAAAATATTTTAATTTCATATTCTGTTTGTTTTTTTACGGATTCATCAGATTCCAGAACTTTTGATTTGCTTTATCACAAACAAATTCTGGCAGTTCATTTCCAAAATTAAATATAAAGCAAATAGCAAAAAATAAAAATAAAATGGCATATACTTCCGAAGTAAAATAAAAATATGAAATAGTTCATGAAATCCAAAATATTTATTTTTTAATTTTGGCCATTTTAAACCATATAAAATACCGCCAATAGTATAAAAAATACCACCAGCAAGAAGCCATAAAAGAGAGCCAAGAGCATTTAAATTAGCAAAAGTAGTAATTAAAGGATATGTAGCAACAATTACAGTCCAGCCCATAGCCAAATAAAGCCCAGTAGTAAGCCATCTTGGAGCATTTATCCAGAAAATAGTTAAAAAAACGCCAAAAATAGCAAGCCCCCATATTATACCAAAAATACTCCAGCCCCAGCCTCCTCTTAAAGGACCTAAACAAATAGGAGTATAACTTGCTGCAATAAAAATATAAATCATTATGTGGTCAAACTTGCGGAACACTTTAGTTCCAGTTTCTTTTAAATTTAATAAATGATATAAACTACTAAAAGTATATAATAAAATTAAAGCTACACCAAAAATAGTAAAAGAAACTATATCCCAAGCACCTTCACCAAACATAGCAGAATAAATAATTAAAAAAACTAATCCTATAACAGCAAGTACAGCACCAAAAGCATGTGAAAAAAAGCTTACAGGATCTTTAATCTTTGTCATAGAAATCAAAACCTCCTTATAAGAATAACAAAATTATAAATAATTTATATATAAATTTTGTACATTTATGTGAATTACAATCTGCTTAACAAGTAACATATACTTTACTACAAATAGCTTTAAAAGTCAATCTTAAAATATGTATGTAAATATAAAAAGGATACCTAAAAGATATCCTTTTTTGAAACGGTTACTTGTTTTGCTCTCTTTCCTTTGTATCTTTATAATAGGAGTACACGTGCAATCCGAAAGCAATAGTTGCAAGGATTGCAATTAAATAGCTCTCCTTAAATATTGTTGCGTCGGCAAGCGCAATGACTATTATAAGGTCAAGGATTATGCAATTGAGCCAGTAAATAATGTAACGCCGTTTCATAAATAATTCCTCCTTGTTGTGATTATTTATTATGATTACTAGGAAATTCTACATCAGCGTAAGCTGAACTTAAACTTATTATACCATATTTTACATAATATTGCAAATTATAAAATTTTAAAATATATATGTGTAATTTAAACTAATTGCTGGAATAGTACTAGTTTTCTTGTTTTTCAAATTGCCCATTGCTAGAAGCCAAGTTCAAAGAAGAAGGCTCAGAACGGGACCTTTCAAAACTGCGAAAAATAGTACTATTCCAGCTTTAATGTAAAACTATTAGGAAACATTTTAAACAAATTAGTTCTAAACCTTTTTAAATTTGAATAACAATAGACCAATAGTACAAGTTAAAAAGGAGAGGATAAAAATGAACAAAAAAGTTTGGATTATTTTAGTAAGCTTGCTAGTTATAGCAATTATAGGAATAGGGGGTTATTTATTTATAATAAATCAAGAGCCAGTACCAGAAAATGAAATACAGCCACAAGAAGAAATTAGTGATGAACAAATGAGGCAAACTATAGTAACATTATATTACCAAAACAAAGAAACAAACGAGCTAACAGCAGAAGGAAAAATAGTAGATGTAAAAACTCTATTTACAGACCCATATACAACTTTAATAAATCTATTAATGGAAAACCCTAAAAATGAAAAATTAAAATCAACAATACCAACAGATACAAAAATACTAAAAGCAGAATTAAAAGGAGATATAGTATACATAGACTTTTCAAAAGAATTTATAGAAAACCACAAAGGAGGACTAGATGAAGAAAATGCTACTATTTATTCAATAGTTAATACATTAACAGAACTTAATGAAGTAAGCGGAGTAAAAATATTAATTAATGGAAAAGAAAATCAAAGTTTTAAAGATAATATTATTAGCCTTAAAGACCCATTTACTAGAAATGAAAGTTTAATAAAAACTAACATATTATAAATTACCGTTACTTAAATTATAATTATATAAAAGCTAGAATAGTACTATTTTTCGCAGTTTTGAGAGGTCCCGTTCTGCATTACTTCTTTGAATATACTCCTGCAACGGGCATTTGAAAAACAAGAAAACTAGTACTATTCTAGCAATTAACTATACATTATCTTTTTATAATCTTATAAAGCTTTAAACCCTTTGAAATATCTTTAATATTTCGTAAAAAATGCTCAACTTCGAAAAGAGAATTACACATATTCTCTTTTCTTTTTTTAAAATCAATTTTTTGCTCTTTTCCTCTATCTTCCATAAAAAATTCCGTTCCATCGCTTTTCTTAAACAAAAAATACTTAGCAATCATATATTAAAATTCAAAATAAAATCATTTTGTTAACAATATATTTTATGAAAATAATTTAAAATAGTGATATTATATGCTATAATTACAAGCAGAAATCAAATGCAAAAAAAATTACATTATAAAAGGAGCATATATGGAAGTAACATTAAAAGAAAATGAAAGAATAGATGACCTAGAATTAGAAAACTTAAAAATAATACAGAATAATAAAGGATTTTGCTTTGGAATGGACAGCGTATTATTATCTGACTTTGCAAAAGAAATAAAACCAGGAAGCAATATAATAGACTTAGGAACAGGTACAGGAATTTTACCAATTCTATTATCTAGCAAAACCAAAAATACTAAAATTACCGGAATAGAAATTCAAAAAGAAGTAGCAGAAATGGCAAATAGAAGTATTATGTTAAACAATTTACAAAATAGAGTGCAAATTATTTGTGAAAATATAAAAAATTTAAAACAATTATATAGTCAATGTACATTTGATAGCATTGTAACAAATCCACCATATAAAAAAAGTGGAACAGGGGGAATAAATATAGAAGAAACAAAACTAATTTCTAGACACGAAGTAACAGCCACTTTAGAAGACTTTATATCCATTTCACAATATTTGCTAAAAGATAAAGGTAGCCTTTATTTAGTACACAGACCAGAGAGATTAGCAGATATAATTACAAAATTATGTAAATATAAATTAGAACCTAAAATATTAAAATTTGTACAAACAAATTCAAAAAAAGAACCAAATTTAATTTTAATAAAAGCAGTAAAAAATGCAAAACCACACCTAAAAATATGTAAACCATTATACATATATAATGAAGATGGAAAATATACAGATGAGTTACTAAAAATATATAATAAGGGAATGTGATTAAATATGAAAGGAACTATTTACTTAGTAGCAACACCAATAGGAAATTTAGAAGATATTACATTTAGAGCAATAAAAACATTAAAAAAAGTAGACATAATAGCAGCAGAAGACACAAGACACACTTTGCAATTATTAAATCATTTTGAAATATCAAAACCACTAATTAGTTATCACAGACACAATGAAGAAACAAAAACTCAAAATTTAATTAGTATGGTTTTAGAAGGTAAAAACATTGCAATAGTAACAGATGCCGGAACGCCGGGAATTTCAGACCCAGGAGAAGAAATAGTAAAACAAGCTATTAAAGAGCAAATAGAAATAATACCTATACCAGGAGCATGTGCCCTTATTAATAGCCTAATTGTTTCAGGAATTTCAACAAAAGAATTCTCATTTTTTGGATTTTTACCATTAAATAAAACCAATAGAAAACGAACACTAGAAAAAATAAAAAAAGAACAAAAAACAGTTATACTATATGAAGCACCTCATAAATTACAAAATACCTTGCAAGATATTTTAGAAAAAATAGGGGATGTTAATGCATGTTTAGTACGAGAACTAACAAAAATTCATGAACAAAAAATGTATGGCAAAATTTCAGAACTAATTGAATTATGTAAAGAACCAAAAGGGGAATTTGTAATAATATTAGACTTAAATGAAATAAAAAATGAAGAAGAACACAAAGAAATGACACTACAAGAACAATACGAATATTATGAAAAACAAGGCTTAAATAAAAAAGACATTATAAAACAAATAGCAAAAGATAGAAAAGTAACTAAAAACGAAATTTACCAGATATTTTTAAATAAATAATAAAAGAGCACAAAAAATAAAGGAATATAAAAAATTACTTTATATTCTTTTATTTTATAGTTTTTTAATATTTATAGTTCTTTTATGCCTCTGCTTCTGGCTTAATATTAGAAAGTTTTTCTAGACACTTATCACAAACTAGTTTACCTTTGTACTCTGATAAATTTTTAGAATTACCACAAAAAATACAATTAGGTTCATACTTTTTCAAAATAATTGAAGAACCATCAACATATATTTCAATTGGATCTTTTTCTTCAATTCCAAATTTAGTTCTTAACTCAATAGGTATAACAACCCTGCCTAATTCATCAACTCTTCTAACAATTCCTGTTGATTTCATAATACATCCTCCTTAAAAACAACAAAATTCGACAAATTTTCTATAAAATTATAATATCATAAAAGCACCCAAAAAGCAATAAGGATTGACAATTTAGCTTTAAAAAAAATATAAAAGTGCAAAAAATGTCGAAACATAAAAATAACAATAAAGTAATAAAACTTAAACTTACGAATATCATTAAATAAAAAATTAAAAAAGTGGTGAAAAAAATTGTTAAATGTTATATGGCCAATTTTTATTATAGTTTCAGTAACTTATGCTTTCTTTAGTGGAAATATAGAAAACGTAAGTAATGGAATATTTGAATCTGCCGAATCTGCTGTTCAATTAACACTAACATTTTTTGGAACATTATGCTTATGGAATGGAATTATAGAAATTGCAAAACAAACTACACTTATGCAAAAGCTAGCTAAAATATTAAGGCCATTTATCAATTTCTTATTTCCAGAAATGAAAAAAAATGAAGAAGCCTATGAAGAAATTTCTATGAACATAGTTGCAAATTTATTAGGACTTGGAAACGCAGCTACACCACTTGGGCTAAAAGCAATGCGAACAATGCAAAAAGAAAACCCAAAAAAAGACACATTAAGCAATTCTATGGCAATGTTTATTGTAATAAATACAGCATCACTTCAGCTAATACCCACTAATGTAATTGCAATAAGAAGCTCTTTAAACTCCGCATCACCTAGCGGAATTATTTTACAAGTTTGGGTAGCAACAATAGTAGCTGCAACTGTTGGAATAACTGCAACCAAACTCCTGATGAAAAAATTTTAATGAAAGGGGGTAAAAATGAATATTGTAAATTTTTTATCATCATCAGCAATCCCCTTAATTATTATTCTAATCATTATTTATGGACTAAAAGAAAAAAAGAAAGTATTTGATATTTTTTTAAAAGGAGCAAAAGAAGGAATAGAAATAGTAGTAGGACTTTTTCCAACTTTGCTTGGAATATTTTTAGCAGTAGGACTACTCAGAAGCTCTGGAATTTTAGACTTTATAATTAAAATAATATCACCAATAACCAATATTTTAAAAATACCAAGTCAAATACTTCCGCTAGCAATGCTAAGACCAATTTCAGGAAGCGGCTCAATGGGTGTAGCAATAGATATTATGAAACAATATGGAGTAGATAATTTAATTGGAAAAATAGCCTCAACAATTATGGGCTCAACTGAAACTACATTTTACACAATTGCAATATATACTGCATGTGTAAAAGTAAAAAAAATCCGCTTCGTTCTAGCAGCAGCACTGCTTGCTGACTTAGCAGGAATGATAACATCTGTCGTAATTTGTCAAATTATGTCGTGAAGTTTTTGTTGACAAATGAAAAATATGGTAGTAATATAAATGTACAATTTAATTATGCAAGAAAGGACAAGCTATATGCTACTTAAGCTATTTAGTTTTATTTCTTTATATTTTATTCTTAGATATTTTATTTCTAAAATTTTAGCAAAGAAAATTTTAAAAAGAATTTCTATGTAATAAATTAACTTAACTTTTTATTTTATGTAAATACTTTAAATTCACATAAAATAGCACTTTTAAACTATATTTTACGTTTTTATTTTTGTAGAAGGGAATTTTCTAATTCCATATATATTCCCCTAAAAATATATATAATGAAAAATAAAAAACTCTTTTAATTTAAAGATGGCCCCCAATTTATCTTTTTTGGTTTAAGTTTTTTAGAAAAATCTCTTCTACAATACCATATATAAATTTTAAAATTACAAAATAATTGCCCTAACAAAAAAATTAATATGTAACACTATTTAATACCTCTAAATCTATAATACCACTAGGATTAGATCTGCTTGCAACACCAATTTTAATTTTATTTTCATCAAAATTATTTTGAAAAAGCTCATCTACTACAGTTTTGTATGCAAGCTCCGGAAAATTATTCTCCTTACTTAAATGCCCAAGCATCACATTACTAAGACCGCTATGCATTAAATAAGAAATCGCTTTTCCAGCAACTTCATTAGATAAATGCCCATTAGGCCCAGCAATTCTTTGCTTTAAACTATACGGATACCTAGAACACTTCAAAATATTAGGATCATAATTTGCCTCTAATAAAATAAAAGAGCTATCTTCTAAATTTTTTATAATTTTAGAATCAATATGTCCTAAATCTGTTGCAACACTAATCTTTTGATCTTTATAATAAATATTAAATCCACAAGGATTTGCAGCATCATGCGGAGTAGAAAAAGGGAAAATTTTTAAATCACCTATATCAAAATTTTCATTTGCTAAAAACAAATTTTGATTTTCATCTCCAACTTTTGAAGCCACTTCAGGCATAGCATCCCACGTTTCACGGTTAGCATATATAGGAACATTAAACTTTTTATATAAAGTAGGCAATCCTTTAATATGATCTGAATGTTCATGAGTAACTAAAACAGCATCAATATCATTAATATCTACATTTATACTATTTAAAGCAGATTCAATCTTTTTAGCACTTTCACCTGCATCTATTAAAATTTTAGTATTGGAAGTCTCAACAAATAAACTATTACCACTACTACCACTATATAAACTACAAAAATTAAACATAAATCAATTCGTCCTTTGTTACTTTTCATCTGGTTCTACTACTCTTTTAATATTAGCACCCAAATTTCTAAACTTCTCTTCAATATTTTCATAACCTCTATCAATATGCTCAATATTATAAAGCTGAGTTTCACCATTTGCAATAGTTCCAGCAATTAATAAAGCAGCACCTGCTCTTAAATCTGTTGCATATACTGGAGAACCTGTAAGCTCCTTTACACCTTCAAAAACAGCAGATTTTCCTTGAGCAGTTATTTTAGCACCCATTTTATTAAGCTCAAAAGTATATTGAAATCTAGATTCCCAAATACTTTCATAAAGAGTACTTGTACCATCTGCAGTAGCAAGAACAACACCCATTTGAGGTTGCAAATCTGTTGGATAACCAGGATATGGAAGAGTTTTAACAGTTGCCTTATTTGGCCTTTTATTCATACTAACACGAATAGAATCACCATAATCTTCAACAGTTCCACCAATTTCTATTATTTTAGCAGTAATACAATCTAAATGCTCTGGAATACAATTCTTTATTAAAATATCTCCTCTAGAAGCAACAGCAGCAAGCATAAAAGTACCTGCTTCAATTTGATCTGGAACAACTGAATATGTAGCATTTCCGCGCAACTCTTTCACACCGTTAATCTTAATAACATCAGTACCTGCGCCACGAATATCTGCACCCATAGTATTTAAAAAGTTTGCCACATCAACAATATGAGGCTCTCTAGCAGCATTATCAATAGTTGTAGTACCATCTGCCAAAACAGCAGCCAAAATAGCATTTATTGTAGCACCAACTGAAACAATATCCATATAAATAGAAGTACCAACCAATTTTTTAGCTTTAGCAGTAATCTTACCTTGTGCAATATCAACCTTAGCACCCAAAGCCTCAAAAGCTTTAATATGCTGGTCAATAGGTCTTGCCCCTAAATTACAACCACCTGGAAGACCAACCTCAGCAGTACCACATCTGCCTAGCAAAACACCAAGTAAATAATAAGAAGCCCTAAATTTGCTAGTCATCTCCAAAGGAGCTTGAGTACAACTTAGGTTCCTTGCATCAATTTCAATTTCATTATCTGTAATCCATGTAATTTTTGCTCCAAGTTCTTGCAATATTTTACAATACATTTTTACATCACTAATATTTGGTAAATTTTCAATTTTACAAACCCCATTAACTAACAAAGCAGCAGGTAAAATAGCAACAGCAGCATTTTTAGCACCACTAATAGTTACCTCACCTTTTAGTTTTGTAGGGCCATGAATTACTAATTTCTCCAAAATAATTACCTCCAATTTTTAAATAATGGCTTTTCCAATCTTTTTATACCATACTTTAATCTATTTGGCAAGTAATTAAATTGTAAATAAAAGAAAGAATGTTATTTTACAGAATTGCATTTAATTTTTCACTTGACGAAAGAATGTTATTATATAATGTTTTTATAGCAAACTTGCTTAAATAGTACTAGTTTTCTTGTTTTTCAAATTGCCCGTTGCAGAAGTAAGTTCAAAGAAGAAAGTCAGAACGGGACCTCTCAAAACTGCGAAAAATAGTACTATTTAAGCTTTAATATAATTATAACTATTATATAATAACTTATTTGTTAAGACCTAGTCTCAAATTTTGAAAAAATTCTACTAACTTAAATTTAAAAGTAATCTCATCAGAATCAGTCTTACTAATCAAATCATATTCCTCATCATTTAAACTCTCCTTCATTTCCTCTTTTGAGCTATCTGGAACAACACCAGAACTTACATCTACAAAACATAAAGGCGGAAACATCACACACCACCAATTTTTACCACTAGCATCTCCTATTTTCACTCTTAAAGCATCATAAGTTCCAGCAGGAAGAGCAATATCCCCATAATATTTAGTAGGAAAATCACTAGTTCCTATTTCAACATCTACACCATAATCAAAACCATTATCATAAATTACATTTGAAGCAATTTCATTTAACTCATCAATATGCTCCTCAGCCATTTTTATAACTTCCTCTTTAGAACCACAATCTTTAGAAAGCACATTCATATATGAAAGAAGTTCATCACGAACCTTTAATTTTAAATTTTGATCCTCAGTAGAATCACTATTAGCAATAACATGCAAACGAAAAACACTATTTGCAATATCACTTGAAACAGCACTTACATAAGAAATAGCGCAAATAAATATATAAACGCTAAGTAATACTAAAATTACAAAAAAAGGTTTAATTTTTAAAACTAAATTATTCAAAGATTTCATTTTTTTCCTCCGTATTTCAAAAATTTTTATTTAATGCAATAATTTTTATTTAATACAATTATTGACAACATTTTAATAATTTATACATTAAAGGAAAAACTTTTTTAAATTATAAAATAATATGAAAATAGCATAAACATTATCTAAAATTTAAAATGTCGAATAAACACGCACGATTCCTATTAAAATAACTTGATTTTTAAAAATAAAAATGGTAAAATTTTCCAAGAGTTAAAAATGAAAACAGGGGGCTTTAAAAAATGAAAGTAGAAAATAAAAAAATAGAAAAACTATGTAGTTTTTATGTAAGCGACTGGCATTTAACAACTATGATTCTACCTTATATTAATTCAAAAATCGAAGAAAATGCAAATATTATACCTGTATTAGAAAATAATTTAGAAAAAAATATAAAAATATTAGTAGAAAAATTAAACTTAAAAAATAAAGAAAAAATATTGTCCATAAATTGGAAAAATACAAATAGTATAAAATACGAAAATATAAAAAATAAATTAAAAAAAGAAACCAATAATAAAACAAAAAATATTATTTTAGTAAATGGTTCAAAAGATTATATAGAAAAAAATAATTCAAATATAGAAAAATGGTTAGAAAAATCTTCTATTTCAAATATAAAAATAATTAACTTTTTTGAAGTAACAGACTTTAACAGTAATATTGTAGAAATATTAAATAATCATAATAGAGTATTTAACACATCAGGAGAAAAAGAAATTTCAGAAGTATTTAATGGTTATAAAAAAGAAGCTTAAAATATTGCTAATTTATTAAAATTATTATACAATGAAGTCCTATTAATTTAGAAAGGAGGTAGCCTTATGAGAACGGTAAAGGATGAGCATTGTGACGAGCCTATTGCTCAAATGCCAGCTAGGATTTCTGAAGTGAGAAAGAAAACTTACGTGGACAGAAGTGAAACTTGTTTCAAAGGCAAAGGAACAATAACAACTCGTGACCTAAATCCTGATCCGGAACTTTCATACAAATTACGGGTAGAAAGAAGATGGTAAAAGGCTAAATCCAAAAGGTGAAGAATTAATTTTCTTCACCTAATTTTAATTTTATAGTATATATTTTGCTTATTTACAAAAAAATAAAAATATGATTTA
>CANQCT010000030.1 GCA_947589835.1 uncultured Clostridia bacterium | reverse complement strand
CAAACAATTTTAGAAAATGAAGAAAAATATAGATTTGCTTCTATGGAAGAAAAGAAAAAAGTATTTAAAGAAATACATGATATGCTTGGAGGAAAAGTAAAATTATTTATAAGTGGAGCAGCAGCACTAGACTATAAAATAGAAGAAAAATATAGACTACTAGGTATAAACATAGTACAAGGATATGGCCTAACAGAAACATCTCCAGTAGTTGCAATAGGAACAAATAAATATTACAAAACAGGTTCTATAGGAAAAACAGTTCCAAGTGTAGAAGCAAAATTAGTAGATGTAAATAGTGAAGGAGTAGGAGAACTTATTGTAAAAGGTCCAAGCATAATGCTAGGGTACTTTGGAAATAGCAAAGCCACTAAAGAAGTAATGGATGGAGATTGGTTCCATACTGGAGATTTAGCCAAAATAGATGATGAGGGCTACATATATATTTGCGGAAGAAAGAAAAGTGTAATAGTTTTAAAAAATGGAAAGAACATTTTTCCTGAAGAAATGGAAAACTTAGTAAATAAAATAGAAGGTGTTAAAGAATCTTTTATATTTGGAAAAAAACAGTCTGAAGATGAAAACGACATAAAAATAAATGTCAAAATTGTATATGATGAAGAAATTGTAAAATATGTTTACAAAGTAGAAACAGAAGATGAAATAAAAGATGTTTTATCAAAAAAAATAAAAGAAATAAATCAAACAATGCCTATGTATAAAGCAATTAGAGGAATTATATTAACTAAGGAACCACTAATAAAAACAACAACAAATAAAATAAAAAGGCAGGCTAATTTAGATGTCATTGAAAACGTTAAATACTAATTTTTTAGGAAGGAATTGCATTTATTATGAACAAATAGATTCAACTCAAACCGAAATATATAGATTAATCAAAGCAAATTCCATAACTAATGGCACCTTAGCTATGGCAGATATTCAAACAAAAGGTGTTGGAACACATGGAAGAATTTGGCATACAGATGAAGCAGGAAACATTGCATTTTCTTTTTATATAAAAACAGAGTGCAATATAAAAAAATTAGATGGCTTAACACTTGAAATTGCAAACATAATAGTTCAAATTTTTAAAGAAAAATATAACATTAATTTACAAATAAAAGAGCCTAATGACATTATATTTAATAACAAAAAATTAGGTGGAATTTTAACAGAAACTAAAATAGTTTCAGAAATTGTTAAATATATAGTAGTTGGAATAGGAATAAACACAAATAAGCAAAATTTTACTGACGATATTAAAAATTTAGCAACTTCAATAAAAAAAGAATTTAATATACAAGTAAATGTGCAAGATTTTATAGCAGAATTTTGTAATAAATTTGAAAAAGAAATTATTAAAAGAATAGGAGCTTAAAAAATGAAAATTGCATTTTTGTTTCCAGGCCAGGGTACACAAAGTGTAGGTATGGGAAAAGATTTATATGATGAATACGAAGAAGCAAGAAAAATATATAACAAAGTAGATGAAATAACAGGAATTAATATTAGTAAAATATCGTTTGAAGGTCCAGAAGAAACTTTAAATGAAACAAAATATACACAGCTTGCTATACTTACTAACTCTTTAGCAATATTAGAAATTTTAAAAAAAGAAAATATAAAAGCTGAAATATTAGCAGGATTAAGTTTAGGAGAATATACAGCATTAATACATAGCAAAAGCCTTCCTTTTGAGCAAGGAATAAAACTTGTTCAAAAAAGAGGAGAATATATGCAAAATTTAGTGCCAGAAGGTAACTGGCAAATGGCAGCAATTATGGGATTAGAAGATAAAAAAGTAGAGGAAGCTTGCAAACAAGTTAAATCAGGATTTGTAGTTCCAGTAAATTATAATACTGCAGGGCAAGTTGTAGTTTCAGGAGAAAAAGAAGCAGTATTAGAAGCACAAGAAATTGCAAAACAAATGGGAGCTAAAAAAATAATAGAATTAAAAACATCTGGACCATTTCATACAGAAAAACTAATTGAAAGTTCAAATGCTTTAAGAAAAGAACTTGAAAATATTTCATTTAATAAATTTGAAACAAAAGTTATTAAAAATTTAGATGGAGAATTTTATAAAGATTCAGATGATATAAAAGAAATTTTAGCAAAGCACATTATAAATCCAGTTAGATTTTCAAAAGCAATAGAAAAAATGCTATGTGAAGGAATAGATACATTTATAGAAATAGGCCCAGGAAAAACATTATCTGGTTTTGTAAAAAGAACACCTACTGAAAGAGAAATAAGAATATTAAATATAAGTAATATTAATAATTTAAAAGAATCAATTAGTTATATAGATGAAAACTTATAAAAATAAATGCAAATATGAAAGAAAAATGCTACTAGTTAATGAGTTTATAACTAATTACTCGAATAGTACTAGTTTTCTTGTTTTTCAAATTGCCCGTTGCAGAAGTCACATTCAAAGAAGAAAAGTCAGAACGGGACCTCTCAAAACTGCGAAAAATAGTACTATTCGAGATTTAATATAAATATAACTATTAAATAATCAGAAAGGAAGAGAAAAATGAGTAAAGTAGTTTTAATTACAGGTGCTACAAGAGGCATTGGAAAGCAAATAGCACTAACATTTGCAAAAGAAGGATATGATATTGCAATTAATTATATCATAGAAGATGAAGATGTAGAAAACACCAAAAAGGAAATAGAACAAAACAATGTAAAATGTTTTATGACAAAGGGTGACATTTCTAATTTTGAAGATTGCGAAAGATTTGTAAAAGAGGTTATAGACGAATATGGACAAATAGATGTATTAGTAAATAATGCAGGAATTACAAGAGATACATTATTAATGAGAATGAAAAAAGAAGATTTTGAATCAGTAATAGATGTTAATTTAGTTGGAACATTTAATGTTACTAAAAATGTAATTCCACATATGGTAAAAGCTCGCTCTGGAAGAATTATTAGTATAGCTTCAGTTGTAGGTATTGCAGGTAATGCAGGTCAAACTAATTATGCAGCTTCAAAAGCTGGAATAATAGGCTTTACCAAAAGTTTGGCAAAAGAAGTAGCTTCAAGAAATATATTGGTAAATGCGGTAGCACCTGGATTTATACAAACTCAAATGACAAATGTATTAAAAGATAATATTAAAGAAGAAATTGCTAAGTCTATACCATTAGGAAGAATGGGAACTGCACAAGATGTTGCAAATGTAGTAAAATTTTTAGCATCTGAAGAAAGTTCATATATAACAGGGCAGGTAATTAATATTGATGGCGGTATGCTGATGTAAATTGAAAAATAATTACAATTTTTGCTTCGCCAAATTTCATTTAAAATGCGGTTACATACAAAACGTATGCGCCCTTGCTTTTTAAATAAAATTTTCCTTGCCAAAATATTTAAATTATATAGAAAGGACAGATAAAATAAAAATGGAAAAACGAGTAGTTATAACAGGTTTAGGAGCAATAACTCCTATTGGAAAAACTGCAAATGAAACTTGGGCTTCAATAGAAAACAAAAAATGTGGTGTTGATAATATTACTTTACTTGATACTACAACCTTCAAAACAAAGCTTGCAGCAGAAGTTAAAGATTATAACCCATTAGATTATTTTGATTTAAAACAATCTAAAAGATTTGATAGATGCACTCAATTTGCAGTTATTGCTGCAAGAGAAGCAGTAGAAAATAGTGGAATTACCAAAGAAAATACAAATTATGACAGAGTAGGAACTTATGTAAGTTCTGGAATAGGTGGATTAATTACTATTGAAGAACAATGCAAAATATATTATGAAAAAGGAAATAGTAGAATTTCACCAATGTTTATACCAATGTCTATAACTAATATATCTGCTGGAGATATTGCAATAGAATTTGGATTTAAAGGTGAATCTATGTCAATAGTAACAGCGTGTGCATCTTCTACACATGCAATAGGAGAAGCATATAAAACAATAAAGCAAGGCTATGAAGATGTTATTGTAGCAGGAGGAACAGAAGCTGGAATATGTAATATAGGAATTGCAGGATTTGAAAATATGAAAGCACTATCAACAGCTACTGATAAAAATAGAGCAAGTATTCCTTTTGATAAAGAAAGAACAGGCTTTGTTATGGGTGAAGGCTCAGCAATGGTAATACTTGAAGAACTAGAACATGCTAAAAAAAGAGGAGCTAAAATTTATGCAGAAGTAATAGGCTTTGGCTCTACAACAGATGCTTATCATATAACATCACCAGATCCAGAAGGAACTGGTGCAGCAAATGCTATGATAAGGGCAATGAAAGATGCAAATGTTAACCCAGAAGATATAGACTATATTAACGCACATGGAACATCAACACATTTAAACGACTCTACTGAAACAAAAGCAATAAAAATAGCCTTTGGTGAAAGAAGCAAAAATATAATGATAAGCTCAACTAAAGGAAATACAGGGCATTTATTAGGTGCAGCAGGTGCATTAGAAGCTTTAATATGCACAAAGGCAATACAAAATAGTTTTGTTCCACCAACAATAAATTACAAAGAAAAGGATGAAGAATGCGACTTAGATATTGTTCCAAATGAACCAAGAAAGGCAAACTTAAATATTGTAATGTCAAATTCTTTGGGATTTGGTGGACATAATGCAAGTATTATAATAAAAAAATATAGCGAAGAATAATTAAATATTTATATGTAATTAACATAATTATTAATAAAGGTTTATAGGAATCCTTTTAAAAGCCTAAATATATTATGCAAGGAAAGAATTTAAAAATGAATTATGAAGAAATTAAAAAACTAATGGAAGATATGGAAAAATCAACATTAACAGCAATAAATATAGAACTTCCAGATGGAACCAAAATAAGTATGAAAAAAGAGTCACAACAAGAAGAAATTGTAGTAAATAATCATACTTATGAACTAAAGCCAGATACAAAAGAAAATGATGTTTCAAAAGAGCCAGAAACTAAAGAAGAAACAGGAAATATTATAAAATCTCCAATGGTTGGCAATTTTTATATCAAAGCATCTCCAAGTTCTGAGCCTTATGTAGAAGTTGGAAGCTTAGTAGAAAAAGGAGACACAGTTTGCATAATTGAAGCAATGAAATTAATGAATGAAATAGAATCTGAATTTTCTGGCAAAATTACAGAAATTTTTGTAAAAGATGGAGAACCAGTTGAATATGGAAGTCCATTATTTAGAGTAGAATAAATCTAAATATAATAAACATAAAACACAGAATTGCAAATAAAAGAAAGTTAAAAACAACAATTTAAATATGAAAATAGGAGAAAAAAATGTTAAATAAAGAAGAAATTAAAAAAATAATTCCTCAAAGAGAGCCATTTTTAATGATAGATGAAGTTGAAGAATATATACCAGGCCAAAGTGCAGTAGCTTACAAAAATGTAGATGAAAGCGAGTGGTATTTTAAAGGCCATTTTCCAGGAAATCCAATAATGCCAGGAGTTTTAATTGCAGAATCATTGGCTCAAACAGGAGCAGTAGCAGTTTTATCTATGGAAGAGAACAAAGGGAAAAGTGCTTTATTTGGCGGAATTAATAAAATGAAGTTCAAAAAAATGGTAGTTCCAGGTGATAGACTAAAATTAGAAGTAAAGATTATAAAGCAAAAAGGTCCAATAGGTGTGGGAGAAGCAATAGCTTCTGTAAATGGAAAAATTGCAGCAAAAGGAGAGCTTACTTTTGCACTAGTTTAAAAATAAGTAAAAATAATGTGTTATAACAGGTTTATAGGTACAACCATTTATACAAGTTAAAAACCTAAATATTTTTATAAGGAATTAAAAGAAGCAATGAACAAAATACTAATTGCAAATAGAGGAGAAATTGCAGTTCGAATTATTAGAGCCTGTAAGGAAATGAATATAAAAACAGTTGCAGTATATTCAGAAGCAGATAAAAATGCTTTGCATACTCGTTTAGCAGATGAGGCAATTTGCATAGGCCCAGCACCATCTAATAAAAGCTATTTAAATATAAAAAATATTATAGAAGCTGCTTATATAACAGGTGCAGATAGTATACATCCAGGCTTTGGCTTTTTATCAGAAAATTCTCAGTTTGCAAAAATATGTGAAGAATCAAATATAAAATTTATAGGTCCTAGTTCAAAAGTTATAGACTTACTAGGTAATAAATCTAATAGTAAAGAGCTTATGCAAAAAGCTGGAGTTCCAGTTATTCCAGGATCAAATGGAAGTGTAAAAGGTCTAAAAGATGCAATATTAATTGCAGAAGAAATAGGCTACCCAGTTATGCTAAAAGCAGCAGCAGGCGGTGGAGGAAAAGGCATTAGAGTTGCAAATAATAGTAATGAACTAGAAACAAACTATAATATAGTAAAACAAGAAGCAAAAATTTCATTTAATGATGATGAAGTTTATATTGAAAAATTTATAAAAAATCCTAGACATGTAGAAATACAAATATTAGCAGATGAACATGGAAACATAATTCATTTAGGAGAAAGAGATTGTTCAATTCAAAGAAAACATCAAAAAATAATGGAAGAAACGCCTTCAACAGCAATAGATGAAAAGTTAAGAAATAAAATGGGAACAGCAGCAGTAAAGGCAGCAAAAGTAGCAGGCTACACAAGTTGTGGAACAGTAGAATTTTTAGTAGATAGTGATAAAAACTTTTATTTTATGGAAATGAATACTAGAATTCAAGTAGAACATCCTATAACTGAAATGAGAACAGGTATAGATATAGTAAAAGAACAAATTAAAATTGCAGCAGGGGAAGAATTAAAAATTAAACAAAAAGAAATAGAATTTAAGGGCCATTCAATAGAATGCAGAATAAATGCTGAAAATCCTAGCAAAAACTTTATGCCATGCCCTGGTCAAATTAAAGAAATAAACTTACCTGGAGGAAATGGCGTAAGAGTAGATACTGCAATATATAACGGCTATGTTATACCACCAAACTATGATTCAATGATTGCAAAAATTATAGTACTTGGAGCAACTAGAAATGAAGCTATTGCAAAAATGAAAAGGGCTTTAGAAGAATTAGTAATAGATGGAGTTACTACAAATAGAGATTTCTTATTTAATATTATAAGAAACCCTAATTTTATTAGAGGAAATTTTGATACTTCATTTATTGAAAATGAAATATTAAAAAGCAATAATGTAAAGAAAGAAAATTAAAAGTAATTCTATAATAATTTATATAAAAACAAAAATAATATTATAATAGTTTGCTTAAGAATATACAGTATTCTATTATAATTTACATAAAATCATAAAGCGATTCTATAATAACTTACTTTAAAAACAAAAATTAATTCTTCTTAAAATTGCGAATCAATCTTGAAAGGGATGATAAAATAAAAAATGATTGTTGACAAAATAAAAAAAAGAGAAGTCCAAGCAGTAAAAAATAAAAAATCAAATGTAGATATACCAGTAGGAAAATGGCTTAAATGCGAGCAATGCGGAGAAATTTTGTACAAAGAAGCAGTTATAAAAAACTTAAATATTTGTCCTAATTGCGGATATTATTTTAGAATGCATATAGATAGAAGATTAGAGCTAATAATAGATGAAGGAACTTATGAAAGATTTAATCTAGACATAGAAACTACTAACCCATTAGAACTAGAAGACTACCCTAAAAAATTAAAAACTTTAAGAGAAAAAACAGGTCTTAAAGAAGCAGTAGCATGTGGCACAGGAAATATAAATGGCGAAAAGATTGTAATTTGCATTATGGATAGTGGCTTTTTAATGGGAAGTATGGGAGTAGTAGTTGGAGAAAAAATAACATATAGCATAGAGCAAGCTATAAAGCAAAAATTACCTCTTGTTATATTCTCCGTATCAGGTGGAGCAAGAATGCAAGAAGGAATTATATCTTTAATGCAAATGGCAAAAACAACTTCTGCACTTACCAAACTAGATGAAGCAGGACTTTTATACATATCTGTTTTAACAGACCCTACTTATGGCGGAGTAACTGCATCATTTGCAAGTTTAGGAGATATTATTTTAGCAGAACCAAAAGCTATGATAGGATTTGCAGGACAAAGAGTAATACAGCAAACAATTGGAGAATCCTTACCAGAAGGATTTCAAACAGCAGAGTTCTTATTAGAACATGGATTTATAGATAAAATAGTAGAAAGGAAAGATTTAAAAGATACTATATACAAATTAATTATGTTCCATAAAGGAGGCGAAAAATAGTGCCTAGCGTAAAATTATCAGCATGGGAAATAGTTGAAATAGCAAGAAATCCAAAAAGAAAAACCTCACTTGATTATATTAATGAAATATTTGATGACTTTATGGAATTACATGGAGATAGAAACTTTAAAGATGATAAAGCCATTGTATGTGGCTTAGCAAGAATAGAAAACCAAAATTATACAATAATTGCAGAGCAAAAAGGAAGATCTACAAAAGAAAATATTGAAAGAAATTTTGGAATGCCAAATCCTGAAAGTTATAGAAAAGCAATTAGATTTATGAAGCAAGCAGAAAAATTTAAAAGGCCAGTTATTACATTTATTGATACAAAAGGCGCATACCCCGGAATTGGTGCAGAAGAAAGAGGACAGGGCGAAGCTATTGCTAGCTCAATGTTTGAAATGGCAAAACTAAAAGTGCCTGTAATTTCCATTGTAATTGGCGAAGGATCTAGTGGTGGAGCTTTAGCAATAGGAGTTGCAAATAAAGTATTTATGTTAGAAAACGCAGTTTATTCAATACTTTCTCCAGAAGGTTATAGCAGTATTTTATGGAAAGACTCTAGCAGGTATAAGGAAGCAGCAGAAAAAATGAAGCTAACGGCAAAAGATTTATATGACTTAAAAGTAATAGATAAAATAATAAAAGAACCACAAAAAAATGGAGAAGTAGACTTTGAAAAATTAGCTAATAACTTGAAAAAAGAAATAATAAGTAGTATAAATGAGCTAAAGAAATTAGATGATAAAAATATAGTACAAAATAGATATGAAAAATTTAGAAATATGGGTGAATATATAAAACTATAAAATGCATTTATAGAATGCGTAAAAATATGTAAATGTTAGGAGGAAAAAGATGTTATTAGAAGGTAAAAAAATACTAATAATGGGAATAAGAAACAAATGGAGCATTGCCTATGGAATTGCTAAATCTGCCTATGATAATGGTGCAAAACTTATTTTTACATATATGGGAGAAGAAAACAAAGATAAAATAGAAGACTTAATATCAGAATTTGAGGGTAGCAGAGCTTATGTATTAGATGATGCAGCAAATGACGAATTAGTAAAAGAGGTATTTTCTAAAATAAAAGAAGAAAATGGCAAAATAGATGGCTTAGTGCATGCTATTGCACATGCAAATACTGAAGATTTGCACAATGACTTTATATACACTACTAAAGAAGGATATAGCCATGCTGTTGATGTAAGTGCATACTCATTTGTACTTTCTGCAAGAACTGCTAAAGAACAAGACATGTTAAACGAAAATGCAAGCTTAGTAACTTTAACATACCATGGTTCAACTAAAGTATTAGAAGGATATAATGTTATGGGTGTTGCAAAAGCAGCATTAGAAGCAAGTGTTAGATATTTAGCAGAAAACTTAGGTAAAACAGGAATAAGAGTAAATGCAATTTCAGCAGGCCCAATAAAAACATTATCTGCAAAAGGTATTAAAGACTTTTCTTCTATTTTAACAGTTGTAGAAGAAAAATCACCATTACATAGAAATGTTACTACTACTCAAGTTGGAAATGTTGCAACATTTTTGCTAAGTTATATGTCAGATAGCATAACTGGTCAAATAATATATGCAGATAGTGGCTATAATATAATTGGAGTTTAAAAATAAATTTATAAAAACAAATAAAAATTAAAGATAAATGGAGAAATCGAGAGATAACTACTTCATTTATAAAGATAGGAGAATAAAATTATGAGTAATGAAGAAATATTTGAAAAATTAAAAGAAATTATTGTTAATCAATTAGGAGTTGATGAACAAAACATAAAAGAGGAAGCTACATTTGTTGATGATTTATCAGCAGATTCATTAGATATTGTTGAATTAGTAATGAATATTGAAGAAGAATTTGAAATAGAAATACCAGATGAAGACGCAGAAAAAATAGTAACAGTAGGAGATGTAGTAAACTACATAAAAGAACGTAAACAATAGAATTTACAAAAGTCCTTCGAAAAAGGTGCAAACTTGCAAGAAAAGTCCTTTGAAAAATGTGAAAATATACCTAGTATAGGCAACATAGAAAAAGTTATAAAATAATTATATAAAAAATTTGAAAATGACATTACCTTATTATAGAATAGCTATAATAAGGTAAAATTTTTTAGCTAAAAAACTAACTAAACTAATACGAAAAAACATCTAAATAATGTAAAGAATAAATAGAAATATAATAGGTAAAAAGTAAAAAATAAAGTTTATGTACAATAAACTGGAAGCTTTGTCGTTTCAAAAAAGGGGAAAAAATGAGCAAAATAAATAAAAAAGAATTAAAAAATATATTTAACCAAATAAAAACAGATAGAAAAAAAGGAGTAGAAGATTTATGTAGTAAGTATTACAAACTAATTTATGGAATAGCATTCAGTATATTAAAGAACAAAGAAGATTCTGAAGATGCTGTTCAAAACTTTGCAACAAAACTATATAGTATGAATGATAAAAACCTTCCAAAAGATAAAGAAGCTACTTGGCTATATACAGTTGTTAAAAATGAGGCTTTGCAAATTCTTAGAAAGAAAAAGAAGGAATTAGATGTATATTCTGAAAATATTTATGAAATAGAAAATGCAAATGATGAAATTGAAAAAATAATTGATAAAGAAAGTTTTAACAAACTAATAAGCAATTTAAACAATAAAGAAAAGGAAATTGTATCATTGAAAATAATTTCCGATTTATCATTTAGTGAAATATCTAAACTATTAGAACAACCAACAAGTACTATTAAATGGAAATATTATAGGGCAGTATATAAAATTAAACTATTATTAGAAAATATAGCAATGCTTATAATAACTTTTTCATTAGGTATAGTTGTAATAAAAAGTAATTTAAAGAAAACTAGTAATAAGCTAGAAACAGCTGGAAAACAGGAAAATAATACTAATAATGAATTAAATAAAACAGAAAATTTATTAAATCAAAGTCCATTAGAAAATGAAATATTAGGAACAGATAGAGTAGAAAATAATACTAGTAAAGATTCTACAATTATAGGCAACAAAGAAGAAAGCATGAATAACACAATAAACAATAGTGCAATAGAAACTAACACCATAACACAATCAGGAAACATGAATTATATAGGAATAGGTATGCTATGTATTTCGGCAGTTTTTTTAATAGTAACAATTTGTACAATTTTTGTTACAAAATTCAGACTAAAATTAAAGAAAAAACCATCTAAATAATAGAAAGGTTAAGGTGGTAATATGAAAAAGAAAATTATAATAGTATTAATAATTTTAGCAATTATATTATTATTTCCAATAATGAAAATATATAGCAATTTTAAAAAAGAAAGTAATGTTCAAAACAATTCTCAAACTACTGACATTAAAGAAAAACAGGCACAAAGCAAAAACGACACTAAGCATAGCTTTGTAGGAACAATACTAGAAGAAGATACTACATATATGTTAATACAACCAAATGAAGATGAAGCAGAAAGAAAATTATATGATAAAATAAAAATATATTATGGAGTAGATCATATAGATTACTTATTTGGAAAAGGTAGAAAAGTAATAATAAATTATACTGGAGAAATAACTCCACCAACAAAGGAAGACTGCATAGAAAAAATTGCAAGTATTAATACAGATGACATATTAACTGAAGGATATGAAGATTTTAAATTAACAGTAAAAGAGTCTAGTAAAATTAAAAAAGTAAAAATATTAAATTCTCAGGAACTATGGAAATATGAATATGATTATAACCTATATTATTATGGCTTAGACGAAGTAAACATTACAATAAAAAATGAAACAATGCCATTAGAAAAAGCATTAAGAAGCGGAAAAATGACTTTAGATGGCTTAATAATAAAAGCGAATAAAGACTTTCCTCATGCAATATCTTATGACGATGGAGGCAGTATGGAATACCACTATAAGGACTATACAATTATAAAAGTACATAAATTAGATGGAAATAGGGATGTATATATAGGTATTAGTAATATGAAATTAAATGACTTAAATTTGTAGTTAATAGTTATAATTACATTAAAGCGCGAATAATACTATTTTTCACAGTTTTGAGAGGTACTGTTCTGACTTTGCTTCTTTGGATTTACTACTTAAGCAAAAATTGCACAAATTTGTATTGACATAAAGAATAAAAAAGTAGTATAATTAATATACTAATAATGAATAGCTATTCAATAATACGAGTGTTTCGCAACTCATAAAAAAATGGCGAACAATATATTCGAGTGTTTCGCAACTCACAAACAATAGCGAACAATATATTCGAGTAAAGGTTAGCTCAACAAAAAAATAACCTATTTTAATTAAGGGGAGTTAAAATTAATTTTTTAACTCCTTATTTTATTTTATAGAAAAAAGCTCTTATTCTTATAAAATAAGATTGAAATTTTTTTAATTTATAATATTGCAAAGAGAGTTTATATATATGGAAATTTTAGGAGGTATAAAAAATGTTTAAATTTTATGAAGTAGATAGCGAATATATAAAATATTTAAAAGACAATGGAGATGACAAAATCCCAAATATAGAATATAAAAAACATAAAAAATTTTTTTGTGGAATAGTGTTAACAATTAATAATTTTAACTATTTTGCGCCAGTATCTTCTTATAATAAAAAAGCTCATACAGTGTTTTTAATTATGGATAAGGATAGAAGAACTAAAGAATTAAAACCAATATCATCTTTAAGACTTTCTTTTATGTTTCCATGTCCAATAGAATATTTAAGTCAAAAGGATTTTTCAAAAGAAGAAAAAAAGTATCAAATCTTATTAAGAAAAGAATTGCATTATTGTAATATAAATAGTGAAAAAATAAAAAAATTGGCAAATCAGGTATATAAACTAGGATTAAATAGTAAAACTAGGGAAAAATTTAATATATGCAATTTTAGAAAATTAGAAGTGAAATGTTTAGAATATCTGTCATTGTATGACAGAAGATAGCTATTATAAAGTAATAGGTTACAAATTTAATTGGCAACAATTAATATGGGCAGATAGTTTAGTAGAATTATCTGTCCTTTTATGTTATAATAATTTTGGCGATTATAAAGTTAAAAAAATATACTTTAATAAATCTTATAGCATATAAAATAATAAAAATTAAGATAGGTGGGGTAATAAATGTTAAATCAATTTTCAAGAACAGAATTATTAATAGGAAAACAAGGAATAGAAAAATTACAAAATGCAAAAGTTGCAATATTTGGCATTGGTGGAGTAGGCTCTTTTGTTGTTGAAGGCTTAGCAAGAGCAGGAGTAGGAAATTTTATATTAGTAGATGATGATAAAGTTTGTTTAACTAATTTAAATAGGCAATTAATTGCTACACACAAAACAGTAGGAAAACTTAAAGTAGATGTAGCAAAAGAAAGAATATTAGATATTAACCCAAATGCAAATGTAGAAGTATACCAAGAATTTTTTATGCCTGACAGCAAAGAAATTTTAGATACATCAGTTAGCTATATAGTAGATGCGGTAGATACAGTAACAGCAAAAATAGAATTGGTAGTAAGAGCAAATAGGTTAGATATTCCAATTATATCTTGTATGGGAACAGGAAATAAATTAGACCCAACTAGATTTAAAGTAATAGATATTTACAAAACCAATGTGTGTCCACTAGCTAAAGTTATGCGAAAAGAATTAAGAGCAAGGGGTATTAAAGCACTTAAAGTAGTTTACTCAGAAGAAGAACCAATTAAACCAAATGAAACAGTAGAAAGTAGCTGTAAAACAAATTGTATATGTCCTCCAGGAACAAAAAGAAAATGCACAGCTAGAAATCAAGTTCCAGGAAGTATGTCTTTTGTTCCATCAGTTGCAGGGTTAATTATAGCAGGAGAAGTGATAAAAGATATAATAAAATAATTTTATATATTAACAAATTAATAATTAATCTAGTAAATGCATATTTAATTATAGCAATAAATGTGATATAATACAGATTAGCGTTTAAAAAAGAAAGGAAGGATTTACTTTGAGAAAGATTACAGATTTCATAATAAACAAAAGACATTTTATATTAATCTTGTTTATTGCATTTACAATTATTTGTGCTATATTATCATCAAAAGTAAAAATTAATTTTGACATAGCTAAATACTTGCCAGATACATCAGAAACAAGAATTGGTATGGACATTATGGAAGAAGAATTTTCAGATGTTGAAACAAGTAATTTGAATTTAATGTTCAAAAACTTAGCAGACCAAGAAAAACTAAGCATAAAAGAAGAATTAGAAAAAGTAGATGGAATAGAAAGTGTTGATTATGAAAATACAGAAGAATACAATAAAGATAATTATACCTTATATGTTATTACAGTAGATGACAAATCAGATTCGCCAAAAGCAGCTGATATATATAATCAAATAACAGAAAAGTATAAAGACTATACTATATATACAAGTGGAGATGTATCTGAAAGTAACAAATCAGTATTACCATTTTGGATTGTAGCACTTGCAGTTGCTAGTGCTTTAGTAATTTTGCTTATAATGTGTGAATCTTATGTAGAGCCATTTTTATTTTTAACATCAATATTAATGGCAGTAGTTTTAAATAAAGGAACAAATATTATATTTCCAAACGTTTCTAATATTACAAACTCAATAGTAGCAATTTTACAAATGGCATTATCTATGGATTATTCAATAATGCTAATGAATAGATATGATCAAGAAAAGAAAGTAGAAAAGAACAAAATACAAGCAATGAAAAACGCCTTACATAAAGCACTACTAGCTATATCAAGTAGTTCAGTTACAACAATAGTTGGACTTTTAGCATTAGTATTTATGAGCTTTAAAATAGGAAAAGATTTAGGATTTGTTTTAGCAAAAGGTGTATTATTTAGCTTAATTTGTATTTTCTTTGTGCTTCCAGCTTTAATACTAATGTTTGATAAATGGATAGTAAAAACTAAAAAGAAAAGTCCAAAAATAAACTTAGAAAAATTAGGCAAGTTTAGCAATAAAATAAGATTTGCTTCACTTCCATTATTTATTATAATATTTGTTGCAAGCTTTATGTTAAAAGGAAACTTAGGTATTAATTATACAGACTCACAATCAGATGAAATAAGCAAAGTATTTACAGAAAATAACCAAATGGCTATTATATACAATAATAAAGACGAGGAGCAAATTGAAAAATATTTATCAAAACTTGAAGATGAGGAAAATGTAGATGAAGTACTAGCTTATGGAAATACAATAAATGAAAAATTAACTTATGATAAATTAAATAGCAAATTAAATGATTTGGGTTCGGAAACTAATGTAGAAGACTACTTACTAAAAATAGTATATTATGATTATTATAACCAAAACAAAAGCAACAAAATGACATTTGAAGATTTTATTAATTTTCTTGAAACCAAGGCATATAACAACGAAAAGGCAAGTAAAAAAATTGATGAAAAAACTAAAAAAGACGTAACTAGACTAAAAAATTTTGTTACAGTAGCTTCTATGAATAAAAAAAGAACATCAACTGATATAGCAAGCATATTAGAAATAGATAAAAGTAAAATAGACGATATTTTTATTTATTATCTTTCTAAAAACAATAACACACAAATTACTTTAAATGAATTTATTAACTTTATGAATAAAGATGTTTTAACAAATAAAAAATACTCAGCTAAAATAGATTCAGAAAGTAAGGCTAAATTAAATACTTTATCAAAATTTACAAATAAACAAACACTACAAAGCAAAATGAAAAGTAGCGAAATGGCAAAACTTTTTGGAATTGACAATAATACAGTAAATGAGTTATACAAATATTACATACTTGTAAATGATACAAATACCAAAATAACAATTTCAGAATTTTCAAATTTTGTATTAAACAATGTGTTAAATGATAGTAATTATAAAGATAGCTTTGATGAACAAACAGTTCAAAATATAAAATTATTAGCTACATTTAGTAATTTGAACATAATTAACAAACAAATGAATTCTAAAGAATTATCTAGTTTGTTTGGTGTAAATGAAGCAGTAATCGGCCCAGTACTATCTTTAAAATATAGCAATAACACATCAGAAAATGAAAAGGGTGAAGAAAATCCAGAAATATATACAGCTACACCAAAAGAATTTGTAGATATTATACTAAGTAATGAAACTATGAAAGGCCTTGTTGGCAAAGATACAGTGCAACAATTCCAACTATTATCAACTATTATGGAGAGTTCAAAACAAAATAAAGAATTTACATATCAAGAACTTGCTCAAATAATGGGTATGGATAGTAGTAGTATAAAAAATATATATACTTTATATGTTTCAAGCAAAAATACCACAAGTTTAACGCCACAAGAGTTTGTAAACTTTGTACTTGAGCATAAAAATGATGCTACACTTGCAGGAAAAATACAAAATAGCACTATTAGCGATTTAAATTTGGTTAAGTCAGTTATGAATGGAGTTATGGCTAACAAAAAATATAATAGCGCTAGTTTATCTTCGTTATTAGGCATTGATAAAGAAAATACCAATTTACTTTATGGCTTATATAATGTAAAATATGTAAACAAAAATCCAAGTTTATCATTAAAAGATTTTGTTAATTTTTTACTTGAAGATGTAGCCAAGAATAAAGAGTATTCAAGTGATTTTAGTAAAGAAAGAATATCAAAACTAAATACAGTAAATAACATTATGAATTCTGCTATAAAAAATACTAAATACACAGCAGATGAAATATTTGCTATTATTAGTAAATTAAGTGATGATGTAGAAAAAAATACAGTAGAAATGCTTTATACATATTATGGAAGTGATAGGCAGTATAATAACGAATGGCAAATGACAGTAGAAGAATTTGTTAATTTTCTAAATAATAATATTCTACAAGATGAGAGATTTATAGATTTTATAGATGACGATATGAAAAACGATATAATAAACGCAAAAACTGACATAGAAGATGCAAAAGAATTATTAATAGGAGATAATTATTCAAGAATAGTTTTGAATACAAAATTTGCTCCAGAAACATCAGAAACTTTTGAATTTATAAAAAATGTAAAAGATATTTTAAAAGAAAATTTAAAAGATGTATATGTAATAGGCAATTCACCTATGGCTTATGAAATTAGCCAAACTTTTGATAATGAACTAAACACAATAACAATAATAACAATGATATCAATATTTGCAGTTGTACTATTTACATTTAAATCAATAACTATACCTGTAATACTAGTTTTAACAATACAAACAGCTGTATACTTAACAATGGGAATATTATCAATTATAGGAGATAAAGTATACTTTATTTCAATACTTATTGTTCAAAGTATATTAATGGGCGCAACTATTGATTATGCTATTTTATACACATCATATTACTTAGAACATAGAAAAAGTGAAGGAATAAAAGAATCAATTATAGATTCATACAATAAGTCAATAAATACTATACTAACCTCAAGTTCAATACTTATTATAGTAACCTTAATTATTGCAAACTTTGCTTCAGCTATTGCAGCAAAAATATGTAAAACAATTTCAGAGGGCACTTTATGTTCTACAATTTTAATTTTAACATTATTGCCAGCAGTATTGGCTTGCTTAGATAAGCTAATAGTAAAAAATAGAAAGTAATTATAATTATATTTAAGCCATTATTTATAATTAGCAAAATAGTAGTTAATAGTTTTATAGTTAATCCACTCGAATAGTACTATTTTTCTTGTTTTTCAAATGCCCGTTGCAGAAGTTATATAATTTTAATTAATATATTGCATTTAAAATAACAATTAGTATATAATTTTAAAGTAACAAAAATTATAGTAAAAATGAATAAAAAAACTAAAGGAGAAAAAATTGAAAATAGGAAAAGATAAAAATGAAGAAGTAAAAACTAAAAAGCATAATTCATTTATGCAAAATGTTGTTATTCTTATGTTTGCACAAATAATGGTTAAAATATTAGGCCTAATATATAGGCTTGTTATCACCAATGTAGAAGGTTTCGGAGATACTGGACTTGGATATTATTCAGCAGGTTACCAAATATATTCATTACTTCTTGCAATATCATCACTTGGAATACCTGGAGTAGTTTCAAAATTAGTATCAGAAAGGCTTGCAACAAATGACGAAAAAGGAGCACAAAGAATATTTAAAATTTGTATGACATTTTTTGTTGGCGTTGGAGCTATATTATCAGTACTACTATTCTTTGGAGCAGAATTTATAGCAACAGCAATATTTAATGTGCCAGATACAAAATATGTTATGCAAGTTTTAGCACCAGCTATTGCATTCGTAGCAGCATCTGCTGTATTTAGAGGCTACTTTGCAGGACAAGATGATATGAAGCCAACAAGCTACTCACAAATAATAGAGCAATTTTTAAATTGCGTTTTATCTATTACTTTTGTATATGCTTTAATAGGAAAAGAGCCATATATAATGGCAGCAGGAGGTAACCTATCTACAACATGCGCAATAGTGCTTACATTTTTCTATTTAATTGCTTACTATAAAAAGAAAAAACTTAAAGTAGATAAATCACAAAAATCTCCAGAAGATAGTAAAACAAAGTGGCAGTTATTAAAAACTATTTTAACATTTTCTATACCTGTTACATTAAGTTCTATAATATCTGTTGTAAGTCCATTAATAGATAGTGCAACAGTAAGTAGATGTATTCAGGCAAGTTTTGCAAGCATTTATCCTATAAAAGAAGAACTAGAAGCGTATGCTATGAGTATGGCTGGAATTCTATCAAAAGTAGATACTTTAGTTGGCCTTCCAATTGCAGTTAATGTTGCATTTTCATCAGCATTAATACCAGCAATTTCCGCTTCTATGGCAAAAAAAGATTATGAAACAGCTTCAAAAAGAATGACATTTTCAATATTTGCATCATTTTTAATAGTTATACCATGTGCTATTGGTATGATAACATTAGCACAACCAATTTTAAACCTAATATATCCAGCTGCAAATGATGGAGCAAGTGTACTTATGATTTTCTGTATTCCAATGATATTTATTGCATTAAGTCAAACCACAAATGGTGGGCTATATGGAATAGGCAAAAATCATGTTCCAGCCATTGGCTTAGCAGTTGCTATAGCATCTAAGTTTATATTAAATATTTTATTAATAAGCAATCCTAAAATTGGAATATATGGAGCAGGAATTAGCTCTATAGTAGCACAAGTTTGTGCATTTATTATTAGCTTTAGTGTACTTACAAAACATATAAAATTACAATTTAAATTTAAAAGAATGATACTCGCACCAATAGTTTCAGGTCTTATAATGGGGGTATGTACATACTTTATAAACCAAGGCTTAAATATAATAGTGCCACATTCTATAAGTACAATAATTTCAATAATTTTAGGAGCAGCTATTTATGGTATAGCAATTTTATTAATGAAAGCATTAACAAAAGAAGATATTATGATGATTCCTTTTGGAAATAAGCTATATCCTGTTTTAGTAAAATTAAAAATTTATAAAGAAGAAGCTTAAAATAAATAATTAAGCAGAAAGTTTATAAAAATAAAAACATACATATAATAAAACAAACTTCAGGAGGAACACAAATGCCAATATTAGATAAAAATAATAAAACAGAAGTAAATAAATTAAGAGAATTTTTTGAAAATTCAGAATATGCAAGTTATTATCAAAGCTTTGAATGGGCGGAAATTAAAACCGATAATTGGAAAAATGAATATGTATACATAGAAAAAGATGGAAAAATTGTTGGTGCTATGCTCATATTAATTAGAACCATGGCAAAATTTTTTACTATTATGTATGCAGTAAGAGGACCAGTAGCAGATATTAAAGACACTGCAGTAATGCAAGAGCTAGTAAAAGAGGCAGAGCCACTTGCTAAAAAATATAATGCATTTGTTTTAAAAATGGATCCAGAAATACCATATAATGAAGAAACTGCAAATAATCTTAAAAACTCTGGCTTCAAAGTAAAAAGTGATTTTAAAAACATTTTAGAGCTAATGCAAACAATTCGCAATATGGTTTTACATATTGAAGGTAAAACAGAAGAAGAAATAATGGCAGGCTATAGCCAAAAAACTAGGTATAATATAAGGCTTGCAGAAAAAAAAGGAGTAACTGTTAGATATTCAAATTCAGAAGAAGATTTAAAAAAATTCTATGATTTAATGGTAATTACTGCAAAACGAGATAAAATTGCAGTAAGAACTTATGAATATTATAAAAAAGTTATGGAAGTATTTAAAAATAAGGCTAGAATTTATATAGCAGAATATGAAGGAGAAGCTTTAGCTGCAGCTTTGACTCTTAATTATGGCAAAAAAGTTACATATTTTTATGGAGCAAGCTCAAACGAAAAGCGTAATTTAATGCCAACATATTTAATGCAACAAACTATGATAAAATGGGCAATAGAAACAAATTGCAAATACTATGATTTTGGCGGAATTTTTAATACTACAATGGATAATGGCTTATATAGATTTAAAGAAGGCTTTTGCAGGCAGGAAGGTCCTACAAAATTCATAGGAGAAATAGATAAGGTATACAAAAGTTTTTCATATTATATTTTTAGCAAAGTTTTACCAAAAGTAAAAAAGGTTATGCTTGATATAGATGAACTTAAAAAGAAGTTTACAAAAAGGGAAGAATAGTAACTTCTTAAAACTTAAAATTATTTTACACATATTGTAATTTAAAACAAAAAGGTAGCGCCCCGGACATATATTCCAGGGCGCTGTGCGTTTTTTAGGTACTGTTAGGTACTACACAAATCCAGAAAAATAAAGTTTGATCCTTGGCCGATTCATCGTGAGAGTCCTCCCTCAAAGGGTTTTGTCTTTCAAAGTGCCTTTTCCTATGCCGAATGACGGCGATGGCACTTTAATGGGTGCGTCTATAGGTGGCCTCGCCCATTTTCTTTTCCGGAAAGCCGGCACCTGGCGGGGTATTGACGCTTCGCTGGTACTTTTTCATTTTTTGTTTTATTAGATAGCACTAGTGAAAACCGCTAGAGTACCGAAACGCTACTGGTCGTTTCAATTATTACGACCTCCTTTAAAATATTTGCAAGGTTATTACCAAGCATAAATTTATTATATACCGACTTTATGTAAATGTCAAGTAATATATAAGAAAAATTGTAGTTAATTTATGATAAAATCACCTTAAAAGTTTGTAAGCGAAAATTTCACCTTGTATGTATAAATATAGAAAAA
>CANQCT010000029.1 GCA_947589835.1 uncultured Clostridia bacterium | reverse complement strand
GAACAAGGAATAATGACAACACAAGAAGACTATAAAGCATATAAAGAAATGAAAAATAAAAGAAAACCAAGTTTAGAGTTAGATGGACAGATCAGTGATCAAGGAGACGCAGTTAACACAGCACAAGATCTTTTTGACCACTCATTAAGGAAAGAAAACTTAACATTAGAAAGTGTAGTTATAAGTGATAAAACAAAAAATAGTTTTAAAGCTACAATAAAAAAAGAATACAAAAATTTAGAAAACTTAAATGATTCCATGTTTCATAAAACAGAAACAAAAGGTGGCTCAGAAATATCTTGTGTATATGTAGGAATATGGTTTACAGTAGAATCTAGGACGCATGAAACACCATCACCTAGCACGAGTCCAACACCTGAGTTAGCAGATGAGACACTATATTATGCAGACTTAGATGGGAATGGATTAATAAATGAGCAAACAGATGGAATAGTATACGCAGACTTAGCGAATGGGAAGACAGACGAGTATGACGACAAAACATTTACAATACCGACATTTAGTGCATCAGAATTAAAAGAATATATAATAACAAACGAAAAATATAATGGACCTTTAGGGGTAGGAAAATTAATATCAAGGGTAGAAAAATCTTATTCTGCAGATAAGAAAGATAGATTTTACGTAATGGCATTACAAGATATAGATGGAAAAGTAAAAGGAACAATGTATTGTTGGTGGTATGATGCACTTGGAAAAATAAATGCTAATTTAACATCAACAGATTTTGGAACAGGAAAAAAAAATACAGATAAGATAATGGCAGAATGGGCAAACGAAACATATAAACATAATAGTGCTAAACCGTATAATGGTAAAAGGCGTAATGATATATGGGGACAAATTGAGAATGAGCATAAAAATGGCTGGTTTATACCATCAAAAGACGAGTTGTTAGCATTTGGTAAAGCAGTTAGCTTAAAAGGTCAAGACTTTAATAATCCATGGGTGGATGGTTTTGAATACTGGACAAGCTCACTGAGTACGAGTAGTTTATGCTGGGAGATGACATATTATATGAGTCAGCAATCTATCAATCAGGGAAATTATGTGCGCATGAGCACGACTTTCTGAAATGGAGAAATGGGTATGTAAGTAATTTTGTGGTGCGACTGTGTAGGTTGCATAGTGTAGTAGGTGGAAATCCTACTTAAAAATAACTTAGCCAAGTAGTTCAATATCAAGTTTTGGGGAGATTGCAGTAATGCAATCTCCTAAGCGTAAACAGGAAGGTGTTAAGACTAGTCATTCAGCCCCGTTAAATTGTGAAATTCAAGAGGTCGACAGCTTCACACTACTGGAAAACAAAACGATAAAAGTAGAAACAAACAAAGGGACTCCAAAGCGGTCTATATTAAGCCCAGTACTATCAAATATTTATATGCATTACGTACTATCATTATGGTTTGAAAAGATAATTAAACCTAATATGAGAGGAAATGAATATAAAAAACAATTTCGTTTGTCAAGACTGGTGTGTAAATTTTTTTCATTTATTTTTCAGAAGTAGCATAGTAAACATAATCTATACTACTTCTTTTACTTAATCTCCACAAACCTTATGTCGAAATTTGTCACACGAAAAAGCTTGAAAAATTGCAATAAATATGTTTAAATAAAATAAATTGTAAATTTTTACAATAAGTATTTATTCTATGCAATTTTTAACTAATTTATTTTTAACATAAGTGCTATAAGCTATTATTAAAAAATATTTATAATATCAAAAAAGTTTAAAAACAAGAATTTATAAAAATATCAATCATGTTTCAAAAATTTGGTATATTCAAAAAGTTTTTTATTATTATAAAACTTATTTCAAAAATTTTTATTAAACATATTTTAAAATTTATTTATTCTAAATTTTAATCTCAAAATGTAAGTTATGAAAAATTAGTACAAATAGCAGGAAAGAAGGTGAATTATTTAACAAACTTATTGTTTAAATTAGCAGTTTAATCTATAAAAGAAGGAGAGCGATATATGGCAAATAATGAAACTTTATCACCAAAAGTTGATGTAGTATTTCAAGCTTTATTTGGAGAGCCAGGTAGTGAAAGAATAACAAAGCAATTTTTAGAAAGCATACTAGAAGAAAAAATAGAATCAATAGATTTAAGTAAAAATACAATATTAAGAAGAGAATACAAAACAGATAAATTAGGAGTACTAGATGTAATAGCAAAAATAAATGGAAAAGAAAACAAAAAGTTAATATTGACAGATAAGTTAGAAATCGTTATAATAGAATTAAAGAAAATAAAAGGAAAAGAAAGAGTAGAAGGGCAACTTCTGGACTGGCTATTCTTCTTAGATAGCCCAAACTCAGAAAGGGTAAAGGAAAAAATGAAAGAAAATAAAGCATTAAGAGAAGCAAGTGAAAAATTACAAACAATGAGTGAAGAAGATTACATGGAAAGAATAGCGTGGCTTAGAGAAAAAGCAATATTAGACTACAATTCTGGAATGTCTAGTGCACGAAGAAAAGGCATGCAAGAGGGCGAAAGAAAAGGCAGAAAAGAAGGCAGAAAAGAAAAAGGCCTAGAAATAGCTAAAAAGTTACTAAAACAAGGTGTAGAAATAAGCATCATTACTAATGCTACTGATTTAAGCAAAGAAGAAATAATGAGTATACAATAAGTGGGCTATAGATATTACGAAATACTTAAACATTGCAAATGCAACTAGAATTGCAATATTTGACCATATATGATACAATTCATACTGCTAACATAAATTATATAAAAGGAATGAATGCAAAAATGAAATTAAATATTGTAATGGTTGAACCAGAAATACCACAAAACACAGGAAACATAGCAAGAACATGCGCTGCAATAGGAGCAAAGCTACACTTAGTAAAACCTTTAGGCTTTGAAATTACCGATAAATACCTAAAAAGAGCAGGACTTGATTATTGGGACAAACTAGAAATAGAAGAACATGAAAACTTAAATGCATTTTTAGAAAAATATCCACCAGAAACTAATAATATGTATTTTTCTACAACAAAAGGAAAACAATGTTATTCAGATGTAAACTACAAAAACCTAAATGAAGTTTTTATATTATTTGGAAAAGAAACAAAAGGATTACCAGAAGATTTACTTCAAAAATATATTGAAAAAACTATTAGAATACCAATGCGAGAACATTTACGTTCTTTAAACTTATCTAATTCGGTAGCAATTGTAGCCTATGAAATATTAAGGCAAGTTGGTTTTGATAAATTAGAGCAAATAAGTAGCTATTTTGATAAAAAGTAGTAAACGAATTTCTACCTTAAAATTTACATAAAAGCATAACAAAAAACGCCATATAAATTGACTTTTCGCTAAAAATTTGGTATAATAATGTTATATGAGGTTATAATATTTTAAATCCTAAAAGGAGGATAAAATATGTTTGACGAAGAAATGTTTAAGTTCAATATAGAAAATATACAAAATGATTTAGCCATAGAAGGAATGGAAATTACTAAAGGCGACATAGAAATGTTTAAAATGTTTGCAAATGAAGAAATTGCAATGCCAGAATTAATACAAATGATCAAAGAAAAACCTATAATGTAATGAAACTTCTTTACTAGCAACGAGCATTTGAAAAACAATAAAACTAACACTATTTAAGCCTTAATGTTTATGTAATAACTAAAATTTTAATAAAAAGTATTATATTCAAATATTAATATAATACTTTTTTTATTAATTTTTATTGTATAAAATCAAGCTATATTATAAAATAATAGTGGTGATAAAAATGGAAAATAATTATGAGCCTAGAAATTCAAAATATTGTTATCCAAATAGTGAAGTATTAATTAATAAGCTAGATATAAAAGATGCAAAAAAGTTAAGCATATATGAGGCAAAAATAACAGCAGCCAAATCATTAAGCTTAAGACAAAAAGGAGTAACAGGAAACTTTGATAAAAAACACTTTTTAGAAATACATCATTATCTATTTGAAGACATATACCCATTTGCAGGATGCTTAAGAGAAGAAAATATTGCAAAAGGAGCATTCAGGTTTGCAATGTGGGAATATATAGAGCCAGAATTAGATAAACTATTAAATAACTTAAAAGCAGAAAACTATTTGCAAAATTTGCCTAAAGAAGAACTAGCAAAAAGATTAGCATATTATTTAGCAGAACTAAATGTTTTACATCCATTTAGAGAAGGAAATGGAAGAACAGAAAGGGAATTTATAAGGCAACTAGCTTTAAAAAATGGTTATATATTAAATTTGAAAAAAGTCTCTCCAAAGCAAATGCTGGAAGCTAGCATAGAATCTATTATTAATAACACTAAATTAGAAAATATTATTAATGAATGTTTAGAAAAGAAAGTTTAAATTTCTTTTCTAATTTTTTTGCCCAAAAAAAATTTAAAACTTTTTTCAAAAAATACTTGCTATTTATAAATTGTTATATTAAAATATAATCGAAGTGGAGAAAAGTGGTACAAAGTGGAGCAAAAAGAAATAGGGGTGAAACAAAGTGTTAATAGGTGAATATGAGCATTCTCTAGATGTTAAAGGCAGATTAATTTTGCCTGCCAAAATCAGAGAAGACATGGGAGATAAGTTCATAGTAACTAAAGGACTAGATGGCTGTTTGTTTGGATTTTCACAAACAGAATGGCTAAGCTTTGAAGAAAAACTAAAAACCCTACCACTTACCAACAAAAATGCCAGGGACTTTGTAAGATTTTTCTTATCTGGTGCCACAGAATGCGAAATAGATAAACAAGGAAGATTTTTAATTGCTAGTAATTTAAGAGAATATGCAAATTTAGAAAAAGATGCAGTAATCATTGGAGTAGGTACTAGAATTGAAATCTGGAACAAAGAAAAATGGAAATCTTACAATAGTGACGAAAACATTTCAGCAGATGAAATTGCAGAAAATATGACAATGCTTGGTATATAACTTGCAAAAGTTTATATAAATCATACCTAAGAAAAATTTAAAATACACATAAGAAATATTAAAAAATAACAAAAGCTAAAATCTAAAATTACAAAGGAAAAATTAAAAAAGTACAAAAGATAAAAATTTGAGTTTATAAAAGAAAAAATCTTGAAAAAGATGAAAACTCACTAAAGAAAAATTAAAAGGGCAAATTTACAAAAGAAAAAATTTTAAAGTAAAAAACACATAAAATAAAAATCTCACAAAAGAGAAAATCATAAAAAACAAAATTTAACTAATGATAAAATAAAAAACTTCACTAAAGATAAAACCTTAAGCTTATACAAAAGAAAAATTTATAAAATCAAAAACACAAAAGAAAAAATTAAAACAAAAGAAAAACAAAATTCAAATCCAAAAGAAAATTATCATGATTTACAAATGAAAAAACCATAATTTACAAAAGAAAAATATATAGTACACAAAAGATTTAAAAACCGTTGTATTGGTTTAATAAACATACAGTTGGTACATATTTGTACCAACTGATTGTGCTATATACAAAAATTGAAAGGGATTTTATAACTAATGGAATTTAAACATGAACCTGTTTTACTAAAAGAGTGCATACAAGCTCTTAATATTAACCCAAACGGAATTTATGTAGATGGCACTCTAGGTGGGGCAGGGCATTCAATAGAAATTGTTAAAGCTTTATCAGAAAAAGGCAAACTCATTGGAATAGATAAAGATGAAGAAGCTTTACAAGCAGCCTCTAAAAAATTAAAAGACTACAAAAATGTAATTTACATTCATGGAAACCATGACAACATACAAAATATTTTGCAAGAACTTTCTATTTCAGAAGTAGATGGAATTTTACTAGATTTAGGAGTTTCTTCATACCAATTAGATGAAAGAGCAAGAGGCTTTAGCTATATGGGAAACAGTCCACTAGATATGAGAATGGACTTGTCAAATGGCATAACCGCAAAAGATGTAGTAAACAAATACACAGAAGAAAAGTTAGCTAGTATTATTTGGGAGTACGGTGAAGAAAAGTTTAGTAAGCAAATTGCTAAAAACATATGCAATTATCGTGAAAAAAGTACAATAGAAACTACAAAACAGTTAGTAGAAATCATAGAAAACTCAATTCCAAAATCAAAGCAAAATGAAGGCCATCCAGCAAAAAGAACATTTCAAGCAATTAGAATTGAAGTTAATAATGAAATCAAACCATTATATCAAACAATAGTAAACTCTATTAATTGTTTAAAACCGCACGGAAGACTAGCAGTTATTACTTTTCATTCTCTAGAAGATCGAGCAGTAAAAAATGCAATGCTTGATATGCAAGGAAAATGTACTTGTCCAAGCGATTTACCATATTGCGTTTGTGGTGCAAAATCTTTTGGAAAAATAATTAATAAAAAACCAATTATTGCAAATGAAGAAGAACAGCTAAGGAATGCAAGATCAAAAAGTGCAAAACTTAGAATATTTGAAAAGAGGTGATACCTTATGGCATATAGGCAGGTTAATTATCAATATGAAACCAGCCCAAGGAAAGTAAAACCAGAATATGAGCAAAGAAAAAATCCATATTCAAAAAAGAAAAAAGCATCTACATTAAAGAAAAAAAATCAGCCTACAAATAACCAAAATAAAAATAACCAAAGCAAAAATAAAAAAAGACTAAAATCACATGTAAAAACAGCTTTGTATATTTTGGCAGGTTTTACTATTTTATTTGCCATAAGTTATAGAAACTCACTTATTACAGAAAGTTTTAACAGAAAAGAAAACTTTAAAAATCAGCTAAGCGTACTTCAAAAAGAAAATGCTCAATTAGAAATTAGTATTCAAAATAGCCTTAATTTAGCTAATATTGAAAAATCAGCCTCTGAATTATTAGGAATGAAAAAACTAGATGACTCGCAAAAAGTATATGTAACACTTCCAAAAAAAGACTATGTACAGCCTGCAAGTGAACAAGTACTTGTAGCAGAAGAAACAAGTTGGTACGAAAAATTAATTAACAGCATTATGGAATTATTTAAGTAATTTTATTAACATTAATAACAAAGAACAAGAAAAATAAATGCTAACAAAAAATATTATTTTAATTAAAATTTAAATCATTATAGAAGGGGGAAATAATTATTATGAAAAAATCAGTTAAAATTATTATTGGAGTAATTGTTGTAGTAGCAATTATAGCAGGAATTATTATAGCAGTAAATTTTAGTAGCAAAAATTCAAATGGAAAAACAAGCTTGCCAGAAATTAGCAGTTCAGAAGACTTACACGCATTAGTAGAAAAAATTTATGAACCAGTAACCTTAGGAGAACTTATGATACAAACCATAGATGTTGATTTAACAGACGCAAATTCTGTAAAATCATTCACAGGACTTGAAGATGGCAGTAACTTCGAATATTTATCAGTATCAGAGCCATTAATAGGCTCTATTCCTTATTCACTTGTAATAGGAAAAGTTAAAGAAGGAACAAATGCAAACGAAATAGCAAAACAAATGTCAGAATCTATAGACCAAAGAAAATGGATTTGCGTTACAGCAAACAATCTTTATGCAACTAGTAGTGGAGAATATGTATTCTTAGTAATGGGCGGACAAGCCGGAACTGAAATAGCAAAATCAGCGTATGATAGCTTCAAAAATATAGCTCAAACAATAGGAAAAGAATACGAAAAATCTATACCAGATGATGAAATACCAGAAGATCCAGAAGGAACACCAGTATTCCAAGTTCCAACAGAACAATAATTTTAAAATTTAAAAAACTATCTTAAAATATATTGTTACACAATTTTATTTTAAGGTAGTTTTTATTTAGTAAGGTCACAATACAAAAAATAATTAATAGGAGTAACATATATGGTATTTTCAAGCATTACATTTTTATTTTATTTTTTACCAATTACACTTGCAGTTTATTACATAGTACCAAACAAATTTAAAAATTTTGTATTATTAGTAGCATCATTTATATTCTATTATTTTGGAGAACCTACTTATGTACTATTAATGGCATTTTCAATTATATCTACTTATGTATTTGGAATATTAATTAATAAAAACAAAAACACAAAATATGCCAAAATGTGGCTAATACTATCACTTATTGTTAGCATTGGCCTATTAGTATATTTTAAATATATAAATTTTATTATTCAAAATATAAACTTATGGCTTGCGCACAAAATTGACTTTATAAATGTAGCACTTCCAATAGGAATATCTTTTTATACCTTCCAAATGATTAGCTATTTAATAGATGTATATCGTGGGCAGGCAAAAGTACAAAAGAACATATTAAAACTTGCAATGTATGTTTCACTATTTCCGCAACTAATTGCAGGACCTATTGTAAGATATACAACCATAGAAAATGAAATAGAAAATAGAACTCATACAATAGAAAAGTTTGCTTTAGGTGTTAGAAGATTCATTATAGGACTTGCTAAAAAAGTATTAATTGCAAATGTACTAGGTGAGCTATGCACAGTATACTCAGCATCAAAAGAAATAAGTGTACTGTATGCTTGGCTTTATGGAATTTCAACAATGTTACAAATCTATTTTGACTTTTCTGGATATTCCGATATGGCAATAGGACTAGGAAAAATGTTTGGGTTTGAATTTTTAGAAAACTTTAATTACCCATACATAGCAAAAAGCATTACAGACTTCTGGAGAAGATGGCATATTTCTTTAAGTAGCTGGTTTAGAGACTATGTATATATTCCACTTGGAGGAAATAGAACAAGTAAAATAAAATGGCTAAGAAATATTATGATTGTATGGCTACTAACAGGCTTATGGCACGGCGCAGCATGGAACTTTATAATTTGGGGACTATACTTTGGAATTTTACTAATAATAGAAAAGCTATTTTTAGGAAAATATTTAGAAAAAATTCCAAAAGTATTTTCACATGCCTATACACTAATAATAGTAATGATAAGCTTTATAATATTTAATGGAGAAAATGTAAATCAAATATTAACAAACATAACCTCATTAGTTGGAATAGGAAATATTCCTTTAGCATCAAAAGAAAGTATATACTATTTTAAAAGCTACTTTGTACCTATTATAATTGGAATAATAGGCTCAGCACCTTTACTTAAAAACATAGCAAATACCGAAAAATATAAGAAAATAATAAATATTTTAGAACCAATTACATTAACTGCCTTATTTATAATTTGCACAGGTTATATTGTAGATGGCTCATTTAATCCATTTTTATATTTCAGATTTTAAACTAATAGAAAAGACTAAAAATTATTATTTTTAATTAAATTTTGCACCTTCAAAGAAAGGAGTTATCAGTAATAATGCAAAACAAAACAAAAAATAAAATTATAGTAATTGGCTTTGTTACAATGTTATTTTTATTCTTTATAATTAATTTAATAAAAAAAGATGAACAAATATCTATTGCCGAAAGAAGAAAGCTAGCTCAGTTTCCTAAAATTACATTTCAAACATTATCAAGTGGCAAGTTTTCGGAGAACTTTGAAAGCTATGCAATAGACCAATTTGTAGGAAGAGACACATTTAGAAATATAAAAGCAGACTGGAGCAACTATATTTTTAGGCAAAAAGATAATAATGGCCTATTTTTATTAAACAATTCTATATATAAAATTGAATATCCATTAAATGATGCAAATATACAAAGCTCTGCAAAGAAAATTAATAATGTATATACAAAATATTTACAAAAAATGAATGTATATTTTTCAATAATACCAGATAAAACCTATTATTTAAAAGAAGACTATTTAAGCATAGAGCCATCAGAAGTAGAAAAAATTATAAAAAATGAAATGCAAAATATAAAATACATAGATATTACAAAAAGCCTAAAGCTTGAAGATTACTACAATACGGATTTACATTGGAAACAGGAAAACTTACAAAATGTAGTAAACAAATTAAAAAATGAAATGAACTTAGAAACCAATACTAATACAAACTATACAATAAATCAAATGGGAGATTTCTATGGTGCATATTATGGGCAACTAGGAAGAAAAGTATCACCAGATAAGCTTAATATTCTAAGTAATAGTACAATACAAAATTGCACCACATATAACTACGAAACTAAAAAAACAGGTAAAGTATATGATGAAGAAAAATTTAAAAGTTCATCAGATAAATATGATATTTATTTATCAGGTGCAACAGCTTTAATACAAGTAGAAAATCCAAATGCAAAAACAGAAAAAGAGCTAATTTTATTTAGAGATTCTTTTGGAAGTAGTTTAGCTCCGCTATTATTAGAAAATTATAAAAAGATTACTTTAGTTGATTTAAGATACATAAATAGCAACATACTAGGCAATTATATTACTTTTGAAAATCAAGATGTTCTATTTTTATACAGCATAGTTGTATTAAATCAAAATGTTTTTAAGTAGAAGTTACTATTTATAGTCTTAAAATTATCCGCCACACGCCCAAAGTTTTGTATATATTTTTCTAGGGCTAAAGCACGAAAAAAATATGAGAATGAAGCAAGTGGCTACTCTAAAATTTTGAATATAAACAAATAAAAAGCAAAATATAATAAGCTTAATATAAAAAGCAAAATATAATGATTCTTGCGCCTTGCTTGTCGCAGCCAATCCAATGATTGGTAGGCTGCTCCACTCGCGCTCCGCACCTTGCAGGTGCTCTCGCTTAGCAGCTAGAGCGGCGCTATCGAATTCATTATATTTTGCTTTTTAATTAGTTAATAAAAAAATTTTTAGAGTAAAATAATTCAATTTAATATAACTTAGTCTTTTTTAGCATTTAATGAATAAAATAAAAACAAGAAACTAATAGATAGGAGCCAAAAAAATGCGTTATCCAAAAATAAATGTTAAAAAAGAAAGATTAAATAAAAAAGACTTATTAAAATTTAAAAAAAAGCAAAAAGAAGAAGTAATAAATACCAAAAAAGAACAAAAAAATTTTGAAAAAGGAAAAAAGAAAAAATTTAAACAAGAACTAAAAAATAAAAAAATAAAGCCAGAAGAAAAAACCGGAAATGTAGCCAGAAAAAAGCGAATGAGAAACGAAATTTTAATTATATGGACAATTCTATTTGCTTTAATTTTTAGAATAGGATGGTTACAACTAGTACAAGGCTCAGAACTTCAGTCAATGGCCTATGTTCAACAAACTCTAGATAGAAGCATTAACCCAAGAAGAGGAACTATTTACGATAGTACAGGAAAAACAATTTTAGCAGTTAGTAGTACAGTAGAAACCGTAACCGTAAATCCAGTAAACATAGCAAAAGAAAACAAAGAAAAGGTAGCAAAAGCATTTAGCGATATTTTTGATTTAGATTACGACACAATGCTTAAAAGAGTAAGCAAAAAAAGTTCAATAGAAACTATTGTAAGAAGAGTAGAAAAAGAAAAAACAAATACTTTAAGAATATGGATGCAAGAAAACAACATAACAAATGGAATAAACATTGATGAAGACACAAAAAGATACTATCCATACAATAATTTAGCTTCACAAGTAATAGGATTTTCAGGCTCAGATAATCAAGGCTTAGACGGAATAGAAGCAATTTATGATGAAGAATTAAAAGGAACTCAAGGGAAAATAGAAAAACTAACAGACGCAAGGGGAGGAGATATTGAAAATACAAGTGAAAACTATGTTCCAGCAGTAGATGGAAATGATTTAGTATTAACAATAGATAGCACAATTCAAGGAATTGCAGAAAAATACTTAAAAGAAGCTTGCATAGATAACAAATGTACAGATGGCGGAAATATAACTATAATGAATCCAAAAACCGGCGATATATTAGCACTAGCAGGATACCCAAATTACAACTTAAATGAACCATTTGAGCCAAGCACAGATGAACTAAAAGCAAATTGGGATAATATGTCTCAATCAGAAAAAAATAATAGTATGATGGCACTTTGGAGAAATAAAGCAGTATCAGATACGTATGAGCCAGGTTCTACATTTAAGCTAATTACAACATCTGCCGCACTTCAAGAAGGAATTACTACACCGGATAAACAAGGAGAATTTTGTTGCACAGGTGGCATAGAAATAGCAGGAGTAAGAATTAAATGTTGGAGATATTATAGACCCCATGGCCCAGAATCATTGCGAGAAGCACTAATGAATTCATGTAACCCCGTATTTATAGGACTAGGACAAAAACTAGGAGTTCATACATATTATCAATACTTAAATAAATTTGGATTATTACAAAGAACAGGAATAGATCTTCCAGGTGAGGCAAATAGCATATTTTTGAAAGAAGAAAAGGTAGGACCAGTAGAACTTGCAACTATTGCATTTGGTCAAAGATTTGAAATAACACCAATTCAGCTAGTTACAGCAGTTAGCACAATAGCAAATGGCGGAGTAAAAGTTTCTCCTAGAGTAGTTAAGCAAATTATAAATAGTAGTACTGGAGAAGTTACAGAAATCCCAGTAAAATTAGGAGAAAGAGTAATTTCAGAAGAACATAGCAAAGAAATTTTAAGTATGATGGAATCAGTAGTAGCAGAAGGAACAGGAAAAAATGCACAGGTAAAAGGCTACCGCGTAGGTGGAAAAACAGGAACATCAGAAGATGGAGTAAACACAAATAAATATGTTACTTCTTTTATGGGAGTAGCGCCAATATCTGATCCAGAAGTAGTAGTATTAGTTACCTTATATAACCCAACAGGAGAAGGGGGCCACCAAGGAGGTGCTGTTGGAGCCCCCGTTGGAGGTCAAGTATTATCAGAAGTACTACCATATTTAGACTTGCAAAAAGATAACGAAAAAGAAGAGGATGTAAAAAAACAAGTAGAAGTACCAGAAATAGAAGGCTTAAGCGTAGAAGAAGCAACCAAAGCTTTAAAAGAAGTTAATTTAGAAATTCAAATAAAAAATGAACCAGAAGAATATAATAAAAAAGAAACAATAGTAAAAGAACAATTACCAAAAAGAGGCATTAGCATATATGAGGGAACAAAGGTAATTGTTACAATTTAAACAAATTGTTACTATTAACAGCTTTAAAATTATCCGCCACGTCGCTTGCGTACGATATATGTTTTTTCTAGGGCTAAAGCACGAAAAAACATATAATCGTGAAGCAAGTGGCTACTCTAAAATCTATAATTAACTGTGAATTGTAACAAAGTTTTGACATTCTACAACAAAAAAAACGAAAAATAACTATACAAAAGTTACATTTAGTTATATAATGTATTTGGAAAAATATAGTAGAATAGGAGAGAAGTATGGAACTTACAAATATTTTATCAGGACTAGAAGACTTAAAAGTAAAAGGAAGCTTAAACATAGAAGTTTCTAAAATAGAAAGTAACTCTCAAAAAATAGAACCAGGAGATATGTTTGTAGCAATAGAAGGCTTTGATCAAGATGGACACAAATACATACCAGAAGCAATAAAAAAAGGTGCAAAAGTAATTATGGCACAAGCAGATAGAATAACAAAAGAAATGGTAAAAGACTTGCCAGAAGATGTTACATTTATTTTAACAACAAATACCAGACACGCAATTTCAATTTGTGCCTGCAATTATTATAAAAACCCTTCAAAAAAATTAAAATTAATAGGAATAACAGGAACAAAAGGAAAAACAACAACAACCTTTATGATAAAATCTTTATTAGAAAAGCAGGGCTTTAAAGTAGGTTTAATAGGAACAATTTGTACATATATAGGAGATAAAAAAATAAGAGATAATGCTAGAACCACTCCTGAAGCCCTAGAACTTCAAGCAACTTTAAACGAAATGGTAAAAGCAAAATGTAATGCTGTTGTTATGGAAGTATCTTCACAAAGCTTAAAACTAGCAAGAGTAGATGGATGTGAATTTGATGTTGGCATATTCACAAATTTTTCAAAAGACCATATTAGTGCTAAAGAACATCCAAGTATGGAAGATTATTTTGAATCTAAAGTAAAATTATTTAAAATGTGTAAATATGCATTTATTAATTCAGATGATATTTACGCAAACAAATTGCCAAATCTTGCACCAAATTGTGAATTTAAAACTTATGGAATAGATAACCCTGCCAATTTACTTGCAAAAGATATAACAGTAACTAATTCCTATGTAGATTTTAAAGTTAAATTAACAGATAAAAATCAAAGAGTAAAAGTAGGAATACCTGGCAGATTTAGTGTGTATAATTCATTAGCAGCAATTAGTGTAGCATTAAAATATGGTGTAACACCAGAAAATTTATGCGAAACACTTCTTAATATACGTGTACCAGGAAGAAGTGAATTAGTAGATAACCCAAAAGAATTAACTATAATGGTTGATTATGCACATACACCAGAAAGCTTAGAAAGCATATTAAGTACAGTAAAAGAATACACTCAAGGAAGAGTAATTTGTGTATTTGGATGTGGAGGAGATAGAGATAAAGGCAAAAGGCCAATAATGGGCTCTATTTCAGGAACTTTAGCAGATTACACAATCATTACATCAGATAACCCAAGAACAGAAAATCCAGAAGAAATTATACAGCAAATTGAAAGCGGAATTAAAAAAACTAAAAGTAATTATGAATGTATTACAGATAGGAAAAAAGCAATAGAAAAAGCAGTTAAAATGGCAAATAAGAAAGACATTGTTGTTATTGCTGGAAAAGGCCACGAAACTACACAAGAAATTAACGGAAAAAAATATGCTTTTGATGAAAGAGAAATTGTAAAAGATATATTAAAAGATAAAAATGCACAATAATTTTGCTTAAATAATTAAACTTAACTTACAACAAAATGCAAACCTAAAAAACTTATTCAAATGAGGGAGGAAAAATGGAATTTCAAACTAAAGTTATTGTCCTTTCAATAATAACTAGTTTCATAGTTTCTTTATTTATAATTCCTATTTTAAAAAAATTAAAAATAGGTCAAATGGAAAGGGCAGAAGGACCACAGTCACATTTAAAAAAGCAAGGAACACCAACTATGGGTGGAATTATAATGATAATTACTATATTATTAGTTGGAATATTTGCATTTTTTACATGCTATAAATCTGAAAATCAAATAGAAAAACAATCAGCTACAAACTTAATTCCACTAATCGCTTCAAGTATAGGCTTTGGCGTTATTGGATTAATAGATGACCTAAAAAAATTGATTGGAAAAAATACAGAAGGCTTAAAGCCAGCATATAAAATGATAGGCTTACTCATAGTATCAGTAGGATTTAGCTTATGGATAACACAGTTTTTACAAATAGGCACCGACATATACATTCCATTTTTTAAAACTTCTATAACACTTCCTATTTGGATATATATACCATTTGCAGTTTTAGTTATGCTAGCTACCACAAATGCAGTTAACTTAACAGATGGAATAGATGGCCTAGCAACAAGTATTGCAACTATTATTTTTACGTGTATTACAGTAATTGGCTTTATTTATGGGGCAAAAGAAATTACTGTATTTGGAGGCATTTTAATAGGAACATGTTTAGGCTTTTTATTATTTAATCTTCACCCTGCAAAAGTAATGATGGGAGATACAGGTTCACTACTACTAGGGGGTGCAATGGCTAGTATGGCACTATACTTAAAAATGCCATTACTTTTACTAGTTATTGCTCTAGTTCCAGTATTAGAAACACTTTCTGTTATAATACAAGTAAAACACTTTAAGAAAACAGGAAAAAGAATATTTAAAATGACCCCAATACATCATCATTTTGAATTATCAGGCTGGAATGAAAATAAAATTGTATCAATATTTAGCTTTGTTACACTAATATGTTGTGTAATAGGGTTAGCTTCAATTTAGGAGGAAGCCAATGCCAACGAAAGTTAAAAAAATATCAAAATTTGTAAACCAACCATTTGACTTTATACTTTGTGTAGTAGTTTTTATATTGCTAGCATTAGGTGTTGTTATGGTACTTTCAGCATCAGCACCATCTGCATTAGCAGAAGACCGGAAAAACTTATACATATGCAGGTAAACAATTAGTTTTTGCAATTATTGGTTTGGTTTTAATGTTTATAATATCAAAAATTGATTATCGCTTTTATAAAAAGTTTTATTGGCCAGCATATATTGCTTCTTGCGTAATACTATTATTAGTAGTGGTTCCAGGCTTAGGAGCTTCAGAAGGTGGTGCAACAAGATGGGTAAGATTCCCAGGAATAGGCCAATTCCAACCATCAGAATTAACTAAAATAGGATTAATTATTTTTTATGCAGGATATTTAGCAGACCACAAAAACGAATTAAAAGATTTTTGGAAAGGTTTTGTAAAACCACTATGCTTTTTAATTCCGCCAATTGCAATTTTATTCTTTGTACAAAACCACTTAAGCGCATCACTAATTATTGCAGCAATATCATGTATTATGATGATAATTGCAGGCACTAGAATGCTATATTTTGTATTATCAGGTGCAATTGGAGGGTGTGGAATAGGAGCATTACTATTTTATAAACTTAACTTTGGAGGCGGCTCTGGCGAAAACTTCCGTCTTGATAGAATTATTTCATTCTTAGATCCATGGAAAGATAAATTAGGAGACGGCTGGCAAGTTATACAAAGCCTTTATGCAATAGGCTCTGGTGGGCTTTTTGGCGCAGGTTTAGGCGAAAGTAAACAAAAATATTTATATATTTCAATGCCACAAAATGACTTCATATTTTCAATCATAGCAGAAGAGCTAGGATTTGTAGGATGTGTAATAATCATTAGTTTATTTGCAATTTTAATTTGGAGAGGAATATTAATTGCAATGAAATCTCCAGATATGTTTGGCAGTTTAGTAGCAGTTGGAATTGTAAGCTTAGTAGCAGTACAAGTAATTTTAAATATAGGAGTTGTAACTTCATCTATTCCAAATACAGGAATTTCTTTGCCATTTTTTAGTTATGGCGGAAGCTCATTAGTAATATTATTAAGCTGTATGCGGAATACTTTTAAATATTTCTCGTGCAGGCAATAAGGTTTAACCTAAAAAAATAGGTTATTAATATTAAAGAAAACCAAAATTATTATACAATGTAAATTTTTATAAAAAAATGATAAATACAAAAAAGTATGAAGTAGCAAATGAAAATATTGTCTAAAGTTAAGAAAAAGGTAAATAGAAAAGAGGGAAGAGTAATGAAAGTAATGATTGCAGCAGCTGGTACAGGCGGTCACATAAATCCAGGCTTAGCAATTGCAAATAAAATAAAAAAAGAAGAACCAAACTCACAAATTATTTTTATAGGAACCAATCGAGGCCTAGAAAATGACCTAGTGCCAAGAGCAGGTTATGAACTAAAAACAATAAATGCTTATGGTTTCGATCGTACAATTTCAATTGAAAACATAAAAAAAATATATAAAACATTTCGCTGTATAAAAGTTATGAAAAAAATGATTGAAGAATTTAAGCCAGATGTTGTAATAGGTACAGGCGGATATATTTGTGTTCCAGTAGGCTTAGCTGCTAAATCAAAAAAAGTACCAATAATATTACATGAAAGCAATGCCTTCCCAGGAGTAGCCATAAAAATGCTATCTAGCAAAGCAAATAAAATTTTATTAGGATTTGAAGATGCTAAAAAAAGACTTCCAAAAGCAAAGAAGTTATGTGTAACAGGAACTCCAACCAAAGTAAAAAAAGTACAAATTTCAACTAATAAAAAACAAGAACTATTAAAACAAAATGGATTAAATCAAAATAAACCAATTGTGTTATTCTTTGGTGGAAGCCAAGGAGCTCAAAGCATTAATCAAAGCTTACTAGAAATAATATCAAACCAAAAAAATAAAAACTATCAAATAATGTGGGCAGCAGGACCTGCACAATATGAAGAAATAAAATCTAACTTATATAAAAACTATAATCTGCAAATAGAATATATTCCAAATGTTAAAATAGTGCCATACATATATAATATGGAAGAAATGATGAACATAATAGATTTAGTAGTATGCAGAAGCGGTGCAATGACAATTACAGAAATTGCAAATGTAGGAAAACCTGCCATATTCATACCATTCCCATTTGCCACAGAAAACCATCAAGAATACAATGCAAAAGTATTAGAAAAAGTAGGAGCAGCAAAAATTATATTAGATAAAGACTTAAACTCTGAAAAACTAAATTCTGAAATAGAAGAATTAGTAAAAAACAAAGAAAAACTAATGCAAATGGGAGAAAAAGCAAATAAAATATCAATACCAAATGTAGAACAAAAAATTTATGAAGAAATTATAAAAACAATAAAAGTATAAAAAATGAGTGTGCCCTAGAATAAGATTATTAAAAATTTTAAAACCACTTTTGAGACACCTTTGTGTTTTTAAATGTTCTAGAGCCGTAATAAGTACAATATAAAGTTGTCAAAAAATGTCGAATTTTGACATACGAAAATTCTTGTTTCTTATAAAAAGTTTTGATATAATCAAACAACATTGCAAAAGAAGAAAGGGGAAAATGTATGCTTAACCATAATAGAATCTATGGAAAAACTAAAATTCATCATGAAGAAAATGATGGAACACGTACAATTATGCTAAAATACTATAAAACAATACATAGTCAATTTAGCAGAAACGTAAAACATTATGGAGTAGGAGTTATAAAAACAGAAATAGGAAGCAACCAAATAAACGAAGAAAAACAAGAATTTAACAATATATGCAAGCAAAAATCAGAAGTAGAAGAATTATTAAGTGTTTTATTAAAAAACAAAGTAACACCTATTGATTTAAAATATGTTTTAGAAGATATGGCATTATAAAAAATTTTTTTATATTTTAAATTGCAAAAAACTGCTAATATTATTAATATGTTGGCAGTTTTTTTGTAATATCATTACTATTTAATGTTTTTATAGATAATAGCTTAAATAGTACTAGTTTTGCAGTTTTGAGAGGTCCCGTTCTGAGCATTCTTCTTTGAAATTTCTCCTGCAACGGGCATTTGAAAAACAAAAAACTCGTACTATTTAAGCTTTAATGTAATTATAACTATAATAAATAACATAAATATTATATACAACATAAAAAAATACTTGCAAAATATAAAAAAATAAGCTATCATACTATATGACTTATGCAAAAAAACTTATTTGTAAATAAGTAATGTATAAATAAGTAATGAAATCTATTAAATATTAATAACATTATATAAAAAATATACTTTCAAATAAAAGGAGGAAGTAATGGCAGATAAGTTAATTATTGTAGAATCCCCAGCAAAAGCAAACACTATAAAAAAATTTTTAGGTGGAAACATAAAAGTAGTAGCATCAATGGGGCATATTAGAGATTTACCAAAATCTAAAATGGGAATAAACATAGAAAAGGACTTTGAGCCAGAATATATTAACATTCGTGGAAAAGGAGATTTAATTAAAAAGCTAAAAAAAGAAGCATCACTTGCAAAACAAGTATATTTAGCAACCGACCCTGACCGCGAAGGAGAAGCAATAGCTTGGCATTTAGCACACATTTTAGAAATACCAATAGATAGCAATTGTAGAGTTACATTTAATGAAATAACAAAAGAAACAGTAAAAGAATCAATGCAAAAACCTAGAAAAATAGATATGAATTTAACCGATGCTCAACAAGCAAGACGTGTATTAGATAGAATTGTTGGTTACAAAATAAGTCCTGTATTATGGAAAAAAGTAAAAAGAGGATTATCAGCAGGTAGAGTGCAATCTGTTGCAGTAAAATTAATAGTAGATAGAGAAGAAGAAATAGAGCATTTCATTCCAGAAGAATATTGGAATATATATGCAACACTTACTGAACCCAATTCTAAAAAAGACTTTTTAGCTACTTTTTATGGAAAAAAAGGCAAAAAACAAGACCTTCACTCAAAAGAAGAAGTAGATGAAATATTAAGCAAAATTGAAAAAGGAAAATACATTGTTTCAAATGTAAAAAAAGGCGAAAAGAAAAGAACACCAGCACCACCTTTTACAACAAGTACAATGCAACAAGAAGCATCTAGAAAATTAGGTTTCACATTAAAGAAAACAATGTCTGTTGCGCAAGGACTTTATGAAGGTGTTTCAGTTGGCGAGCGTGGAACAGTGGGCTTAATTACCTATATGAGAACAGATTCAACCAGAATATCAGAAGAAGCAAGAGCAGCTGCAAAAGAGCACATTACTAAAGCCTATGGAGCTAATTACTATGAAAATCGTTATTACAAAACAAAACAAAATGCACAAGATGCTCACGAAGCCATAAGACCAACATATATAGACTTAACTCCAGAAGCTGTAAAAAATCACCTAACCACAGACCAATACAAACTATACCGCTTAATATACAATAGATTTATTGCGAGCCAAATGGCACAAGCAATTTATGATACTGTTACAGCCGAAATAAAAGTAGAAGACTATGAATTTAGAGCAAATGGCCAAACACTAAAATTCAAAGGCTTTATGACATTATACGTAGAAACTTTAGATAATGAAAAAGAAGAAGATGAAGAAAATTCTATACCAGAATTAACTATTGGCCAAGAATTAACAAAGAAAAAGCTAGAGCCAAAACAAAGCTTCACACAGCCACCTGCAAGATATACAGAAGCAAGCTTAGTAAAAGCACTAGAAGAAAAAGGAATAGGTAGACCAAGTACCTACTCACCAACTATTACCACCATTTTAGAAAGAAGGTACATTCAAAAAGAACAAAAACAGCTAGTACCAACAGAATTAGGAAAAATAGTAAATGGACTATTAATACAAAACTTTGCAGATGTTATAAATGTAGAATTTACTGCAAAAATAGAAGAAGAATTCGATGAAATAGCAGAAGGAAAACAAAACTGGAAGCAAATTATTCGTACATTTTACGGACCTTTCGAACAAGAAGTAGAAAAAGTAGAAAAAGAATTAGAACACGTGCAATTAGTGGATGAAGTATCAGATGTAAAATGCGAAAAATGTGGAAGAATGATGGTGTATAAGTATGGCAGATATGGAAAATTTTTAGCATGCCCAGGTTACCCAGAATGTAAAAACGCAAAACCAATAGTAGAAACAATTAATGTACCTTGCCCAGTATGTGGGGCTACAGTGCAAGTTAGAAAAACAAAAAGAGGCAAAAAATACTATATTTGTGAAAACAATCCAAAATCTTGTGAATACATTTCGTGGAACGCACCAAAAGTAGGCGAAAGTTGGTCTAAAGAAGAAGCAGCTAAAGAAAAAAAGCCTACTAAAAGAAAAACCACAAGGAAAAGAACAACTACTAAAACCAAAAAAACGAAAACAAAAAAGGTTACCAGTTAATGATTTTATATTTAACCCGCTTAAATAGTACTAGTTTTCTTGTTTTTCAAATGCCCGTTGCAAGTTGCAAGTTCATAGAAGTAACTCAGAACGGGACCTCTCAAAACTGCGAAAAATAGTACTATTTAAGCTTTAATATTAACTAGTAATGGCAATTAAATCATATTAAACTTAAAAATGCCTCGTATTTGCTTTTTTAATAAAAATCTTAACTTAAACACTTTTGAAAGAGTAAAACTCTCCAATGCATTGCTACGCAACATGTTGGAGAGTTGATTG
>CANQCT010000028.1 GCA_947589835.1 uncultured Clostridia bacterium | reverse complement strand
CTACTATTCAAAGTAATCCCTCAAATATATAAAATATAATTGGTAATTTCTGTAAGAGAATTATTTTACCCTAATAAAATACTTTAGAAAAACTAGAAATATGAGCACAGAAGAATTAGGCGAAGCAATATGAAAACAGGAAACATTACAGACTATGTTATAAATGTAAGTAATGCATAGAATAATTTAAAAGGCTATATGTATAAATGGTAAAATAAATTATTAACATTTCTATATGCAAATATAACAATATATAAACTAAAAAAGAGCTAAAGAAATTTTAATAACTTGTTATTAAAAATTTTGTTAGTTCTTTTTTTGGCTTAAAATAAAGCAAAAAACAAATAATTAAAAAAAGGTGCGTAAGAATCACCAAAAGTATGAATTTTCACTCTGTGTCACTAATTTTACTAAAAAAATTAAAAAAATGATTAAAATTTGGTGCGTGTCACGCACCTTTTTGCATTTTTTTGAAAAAATTGACCAATTTTTGCCCAAAAAGGTGCGCGTGACGCACCAAGTCAATTTTTTGTTTTCAGGTTTTTATTATGTTAACATATATTTAAGTTATATAACTAACATGGTTTCCGGAAATCAAATATTAAAAAATAGGAGATGAATAAAAAATGAATAATGAAGAAGAAATACAAACTACAACAATGGTTAATACAAAATTAATTGATACAAAAGAAAATAATGAAAATAAACAACAACTAAACGAACAAATTGTAATGAACTATTTAAGCAAACTAAAAAATCCATTTATTACAATTTCAGTGCAAGATGTTTCAAAAGATTTACATATTGGAATAAACCAAGCTTATGACCTATTTAAGCAAAAAGACTTTCCAACAATAAGAATAGGTAAAAGGAAAACCATAACATTAGCAGCATATTTGCTTTGGAAAATGAGTAAGAAAGGGGTGTAATGTGCTATGGCAGAAAAAGGAAGCAGTGAAGGCTATGTATTTTTTAATAAGCAAAGGAAAAAATGGAATGCACAATATAGAGAATATGATATAAATACAGGAAAATTAAATTTAAAGACTAAAAGTTTTAAAACAGAACAAGATGCCAAAAAGTATTTAGATACTATTATGTACCAAAAAGAAAATCCTTTATATATTAAGCATAATGGTATACCATTATGTGAAATTCTAAAACAAAATTTGAATTTAAAATATAACACAAATCAAATTGGTGCTACACAATATGGGCGTGTATCACGTTCAATAGAGAAATTAGAAAAAGTACCTCTTGGCAGTAAAAATATTGATGATATAACATCAGATGAATTACAAGAATATTTAAACTCATTAAAAAACTTAAGTAATTCAATGATAGAAAAAACATATCAACAATTAAATCAAGCTTTTAATACAGCAATTAATAAGGGTTATATAACACAAAACCCAATGAAAAATATTATTAGACCTAAAAGTAATAAAGAAGATAAAGAAGTTCGTGCATTAACAGTAGAAGAACAACAACGATTTACAAGTTGGCTTATAAACAAACCAGTAGAAGAATTTAAATATAGGAATGTATTTTTAATACAAATGTATACTGGTTTAAGAGTTGGCGAAGCTTTAGCACTTACAACGCATGATATTGATTTAGCACATAAAAGAATAAATATACATAGAACATTAACAACTGATGAAAAAGGTAATGTTATAATGGGAAACAAAACAAAAACATACAGTGGAAAAAGAACTCTACCTATCCCCGACTTTTTATATCCATATATTGTAGAACAAATGAAAATTGCAAATGAACAAATAAACAATGAAGAAAAATTACTTTTTAAGCCATATAATAGTAAATATTGCAGACGTTCTACCATAAATAACGAATTACAAAGAATTTTTGAAAAAGAGTTTAATGTTACAGATATTTCTAGCCACTCATTAAGACATACTTTTGGAACAAGATGTATTGAAAGCGGTATGGCTCCTGTTGTAGTTCAAAGACTTATGGGACATAAAAATATAGCTGTTACTTTAAATACATATACTTCGGTGTTTGATAAATTTAAGGAAAGTGAAATTGATAAAGTAAATCAGTATTATTTAAACGAAAATTTAATAGGTACTAATAATTTATTAAATGAAAATAACAAAAAAAATGATATTAAAAATGAAAAATAATTACTAAAAATTATAAATTAACATAATTTTTAAGCTATCAACTAAACAAATTAATCAGCTGAAACACCTGACATCTATGGCTTACACGGTTTGTGTATTAAAAAAATTAAATTTTTGTTTATAAAATTACTTCCATCAACTAAACAAAGAATATTTTATAACAAAAAATATCTTTCTTTGTTTAGTTGATAGTTTAAACAAGCAAAAATTAAAAATAGTGAAAAATCGTGAAAAGCATTGGTACTCTAGTGAAATATGGTTTTTATAAATTAATTTAAATTATTATTGGTTAAAGCCAATAAAATAGCCTGTACCCTTTGGTACAAGCTAGTTACAGTGATTATTTTGGGTGGTTGGGCAATATTAACTATATCAGAACAATGATTACTTTTTTGAGCTTGAAAGGAACATTCAAGCTCTTTTATGTTTGGTATTTTAGCCTCAACCGGTTTACCATTTGAATTATATATAATTGTAATATTATCATCATATATATATACTTTGTATATTAACACATTTATTATCATTTGTCTATACTTTAAATCATTTTTGTTTCCATTTTGTAAATTTTTCAAAAAGTATTTTATTTCCTTTTTTGTAACTAAAAACATACTATTTTCTTCTTCTTCAATTTGATTTTGTAATTGTACTTTTTGTTGTTCCATTTTAGATATTTCCTCAAAAATAGTCTTTTTTACCATATCATCATAACATAGTTTTAAACTATCTAAAAGATTTGCCTTTTGATTTTCAATTTTTATAATCTCTCTTTGCAACTGTTTTACCTTTGTCTTGTCTTGCGTTTTACACGCCGTTTCATATACGGCAGTTGCCATTTCATCTATATTGTCATCAGTTAGTTCTCCTCTTGCTAAATTTACAACTAAATCCTCTATATAATCTTTTTTTATGTTTCTTCTGTTGCATTTGTGTTTTAATCTATTTTTACAAGTATAATAATAATATTTTGTTCCATTTCCAGATGTTCCATCAGTTCCAACCATCATATCTTTACAAGTTCCACAAAATAATTTTGTTGTTAATAAATATTGTATTTTTGATTTTGCCCTTGCTGGTGAGTGTTTATTTTTTTCTACCTTTTCTTGTACTTGATAAAAAGTTTCGTCATCAATAATTCTTGGAATGATATTAGGTGTTTCTTTTCCTTTGTATGTGTATGTTCCTATATATCTTTTGTTTGTTAATATTAACTTAATACTATTTTTGTTGAATATTCTATCTTTTCCCTTTGATGTTTTTATTCCTTTTGTGTTTAAATATTGGGCTATCATCTCCATTGTATCGCCATTAAGATACATTGAATATACTTCTTGAATAAGTGGAGCTTTTTCTTCATCAATATCATATACTTTTTTATATTTTATATCTCCATTTGCACCAATAGGAACTGGTATTGACTTTGTTTTTAATCCTAGTGGAAGAACACTACCATTAAAATAAAAATGGTCAGCATTTATTGCCATACCTCTTGATGCCTTTTGTCCTAATTCCTTTGAATAATATTCTGCCATACCCTCAAGTACACTTTCCATTAAAATTCCACTAGCATCTTGCGAAATATTTTCTCTTGCCGAATATACTTTTACTCCATTTCTCCTTAATATACCTTTGTATTTTGCACTATCTTCACGACTTCTAGCAAATCTATCTAATTGATAAACTAAAACACCTTGAAATTCTTTCTTTTTGCTATCTTTTATCATTTGTTGAAACTGTTCTCTATTATCACTTGTTCCACTTTTCGCCTCATCAATATAAGTATGAATAATATTAAAGCCATTTCTTTCTGCATATTCTTCACAATATTTTAATTGTCCCTCTATTGACTGTTCTGTTTGATTATGAGAACTATATCTCGCATAATTTACTACATCCATTTTTACAAATCCTTTCTATAATTATTTGCTATATAATCTAAATTATTAAATAATAATTTCATTATTCTAACTTTTAGTACATCTAAATTTTCTTGTAGTTTTTCTTCTGTTTCTTCTTTTGTATCAAGTCCATAACTTATAGTATCTCCATTTAATTGTTGTTTTAAACTAACATAACCCTCAAAATATGTTAAAATACTTTCAAAATTTGGTTTATTTCCTATAAATGCACTAAATATATTTAATTTGTTTTCGTGAAGTGTTGAAATAGGTTTTTTTTCATCTAAATCTACAACTTCTTCTATATTATGCTTTAAACCATAAAGTACCCCTTGTGCATAATAATCTAGTCCAATCATATCTTCTACATCTATTGCTTTGATATTTCTACTATTTACTTTCCCTAAAAGATAATCTGTCGGTAGCATTAGTTTTTGTGAAAGCACTTTTAATTCATTAGCACGAGGCTTTTGCTTTCCATTTACATAGTTTGAAATGGTGGATTTTGCAAGACCAGTTAAATCTACTAACTCTTGATTACTTTTCATCTTTCTTTCTATCATTTCTTGTATTAACCTTTTAGAAAAATTATATTGTTCTTTGTCTACATATCCATAATTTTTAATAATTTTTGACTTTAATTCATCATCATCTTCTTCATCATATTTTGTATGTCCTTTTCCAAATTTCATACTAAATTACCTCCACTTTGTTCACGCCTCTTGAACACATACTATACAAACAATAAATTTGTTCTTTTTTAATTTCAGATGTGTTTTCAATATTTTTTCGTGTTATCTTAATAGTAAAGTACACAAATATGGAGAAATAATTATTTTATATTTATTTTATCATATTTGTGAACTTATGTATATATACATTATAACTTTTTTCACCATTTGTCAAGTACATCACAATATTTCAAAGAAAGGAGGTTTTTTTAATACAATTATCAAAATCACAAATTAAGCAAATGAGTTCTTTTATATCTCTAAATTTACAAGACATACGAAATTTTATAGACCAAAATAAAGATGACTATGAAAAATGGTTAAAAGAAGAAGCATACAACAAGATGAAAATAAAACAAATATACAAGGGATACTTAACTATATTAAATACTATACAAAAGATAGATAATTTTGAAATTTTAATTTTAGAAAGAAAGGATTTGTAAAAATGAAAAATTATAATGTATTTGAAAAAGCCAATTTATTAAATAAATTAGAGAAAATGCTTAATCTTACTAACGACAATAAAGATGTACTTTGGAAAATAGCCTATGCTATTAAACAAAATGAAGCATATTCCTCACAAGATTTATGTGAATTAGAAGATTTTTTGCTTAAATTTTTTACAGAAAAATTGCCCAATACTCTTTTAGACATAAATAACCTAGATGCTAGCGAAAGACATTGCTTAAAATCATTAAAAGAGTTTATAGATGTTTTTGAAAAGGAGGAAAAAGCAAATGACAATTAATGAATTAAAATCCCAAAATCAATGGGTAAATTGGAAATATAAGGGAACTACAAAAGTTCCCCTATCTTCCAAAAATCAAAAAACTGGTACAAACAAAAAATATCAAAACACTTGGACCACTTTTGAAAAAGTAAAAGCAAACACAAAAGCAAATGGAATTGGTGTTATACTTACAAATGGTTTATGTGGAATTGATATGGACAATAAAGATATTAACAACCCAGATGTACAATATATTATTAACTTAATGGATACATATACTGAATATAGCCCAAGTGGAAATGGGCTTCATCTTCTCTTTACTGTGGATATGAACAAAATCCCTAGTGATATACACTCTAAATATTATCAAAAAAATCCTAAAAACAAAATAGAGTGTTATATTAGTGGTTTAACAAATAGGTTTTTTACTTTTACTGAAAATGTAATAGTAGATAAACCGATAAATGAAAGAACTGAACAATTATTGATATTTCTTGAAAAATATATGAAAAGAGAAAATGTCAATATAGAAAACAATTCAAGTGAAGATTTGGAAAGTTCTTGTAAAAATATCATTGATATAATTAGCAAAACTGAACAAGCCGAAAAGTTTAATTCACTATACTTTAAAGGTGATACTTCACCATATAATAATGATGATAGTTCTGCTGATATGGCTCTATGTTCAATACTAGCTTTTTATTGTGGTGAAGATTTTGAGCTTATCAATACACTATTTATTAAGAGTAAATTATATAGACAAAAATGGGACAGATCTGATTATAAAACAAATACCATTTTAAAGGCTATTGATTTATGCAAAGGTAATTTTTACAGAAATGGTATCAATTTTAGATTATTAGATAAACTAAAAAAATTATCACCAGAAAAAAAATATTCCCATAATGATATTGGAATGAGCGAACTTTTTGCAGATATTTATAAATCACAAATACGATACAATGTATCAGCAAAACAATGGTATTTTTTCAATGGTAAAGTATGGGTTGAAGATACTGGCACAATGTTAACATTACAGAAGATGAAAGAATTATCAAAAACATTAATTGTGTATAACTCATCAATTATAGATGACACAATAAAAGAAAAATTTATAAATTATGTAAATAAATTAGGGAGTCTAAAAGCAAGAGAAATAATAGTAAAAGATAGTAGAGATAAGATGTTTATAACGCAAACCGATTTTGATAAAAACAAAGAATTGTTTAATTGTCAAAATGGAACACTAAATCTAAAAACTTTTGAATTTACAGAACATACACCAAATGATTTATTATCAAAAATTAGTAATGTTGTGTATAATCCAAATGCTAAGTGCCCTATCTTTGATAATTTCATAAATGAAATAATGCAAGATAATCAAAACAAAATAAATTTTTTACAAACAATATTTGGTTATGCTTTAACTTGTGATACATCACAAGAAACTTGTTTTATTCTTTATGGACCTACTTCAAGAAATGGAAAAAGCACACTAATTGACACTATTATTTATATGTTAGGTGATTATGCAAGAACTTGTATGCCCGAAACATTATCATTGAAAAAATGGAAAGACTCATCAAAAGCAACAAGTGATATTGCAAGACTAGATGGTTGTAGACTATTGAGTATTGCAGAACCACCACAACAGATGATAATTGATAGTGCTTTGCTAAAATCATTATCTGGAAATGATAAAATTATGGCTAGACCACTATATAGGGAACCTTTTGAGTTCTATCCATATTTTAAGTTATTCATAAACACAAATTATCTTCCAGTTATTGATGATAATACTATATTTGATAGTAATCGTGTAAATGTTATAACTTTTAATAGACATTTCACAAATAAAGAACAAAACAAACAATTAAAATCACAACTAAAAACACAAGATGAAATGTCTGGAATTTTTAATTGGTGTCTTGAAGGACTAAAAAAGTACACAGAAATGGGACTTAATATTCCCAATGAAGTAATAAAAGACACAAAAATTTACGAAATAACAAATGATAAACTTAATCAATTTATAATGCAAGAAATGACAACTAGTATGGCTAATGTTACTCTTGCTGATGTTTATACTAGATATAAAGAATGGTGCATAAAAAATCATTTGCCACAATTAAGCAAATCACAAATAAAGAAAAAATTTCAAGAAAGAAATCTATTCAAAGAACAAGCATCTGTATGTGGAATCACTCGACAAAATGTCATTATTGGATATACTTTAATTCCAAAATAAATATAATGTTTAAAATGTACAACTTTGTATATAACTGTCTATATATTATTTTCTTATAAGACTTTATATATGTTTTGTACATTTTAAACATTTAATTATATAAAATAAATTGTGATAAAATCTCAATAATAATAAAAAGCATTTTTACCTTTTTTACTCTTGTGTTTTTTAAGTTAACAATATATTACAAAGTAAACAAAAGTTTAATATTAAAAAGGTTAAAACTTTTAAAAACCAATTTTACCCTTTTTACCTTTTTTACTTTTAATCATCAATTTTTATATTCTTAATATCATTTAAGTCCATATTTTCAATAGCATATTTAATCATTGAATTTATTATATAGTTATATGATTTTTTACTTTTCTTTGATAATTTTTCAATTATGTTAAAGTCATTTTCATCTACTCTTATTGAAAATTGAACTTTATCTGCACCACTTGGAATTCTAAAAGTCATTTAATGCACCACCTTTGAACTATTTTTAGTTTGTATTAGCATTGTATATTTTTATGCAAAATATGTATAGTTTAGAAAAAGAACTATTTTTAGTTCATAAATAGTTGACTTTATTTTTTATATTTGATAATATAGTGATACTAACTTATGAGAAAATATAATTTTTACTTACTATCTTTTTGGGCATCTTCCAAATTGTTTAAAGCATACTCACAAGCTTGAATAACAAATCTTGAAAATGTAACATTTTGGTTTTGTATTGCTTTTTCTATATTCTCAATTAAAGGAATTGGAAATCTTATTGTTTTATTTTCTGTTTCTTTTTTATTGGGTTTTATTTGAAAAGCCATTTGCATTACCTCCTATATGTAATAATTGTATTGCAAAATATAAAATAAAGAAGCATTGCAAAAAGTCTTGCATAATAAATAAGTTTTTGATAAAATAAAAGTAATATTTTAAGGAGCAATAGAAAAATGGAAGAAATAAACAAAGATTTCAATGTTCCATATTATATTTTAGAAGAAATTGTAGAATATATTGAACTAACAAAAGAAGACTATTCAAAATCTATGAAATGGGAAAATATTAAGGCACTTTTAAATTTAGCAAAAGTCAATAATAGATTTACACAAGAACAAGTTGATTTCATTATTGAAAAATACAACAGAGAATAAAGTTTTTTCTATATATTCAATAATTTTACAAAAGAGAAAGGGGTGAAATTTTTATGAGAAATCAAAAAGGAATTAGTTTAATGAAGTTAATAATTATCGTTGCAATAATTATTGTAGGTATTGTGTTTATTGTAGCAATGTCTAAACCACAAAATGGAATTGGCTCATTAAAGGAAGAAACAGAAGAATGGGAAAAATCACGAAATAATGCAGATAATGCAAAACAAAAGGTCAATGAATTAGAGAGTAAATATTATAATAGTAAATAAAATAAGGGGACAAATTGTATGATAAATTTAAAAAATCAAAAAGGAATTAGTTTAATAGTTATAGTCATTATTATTGCAATAGTTATTGTGGGCATTATATTTATTTCTAATAGTAGTAAACCTGGTTATGAAATGACTTCAAGTGAGATTACTGCATACGCTAATTTAAGAGAAGCAATATCCGAAAGTGCCTTTAATGGAGATGGATTTCTTTATTCAAGTGATTATGATTTATTAGGGGAAATGGTAAAAAAACCAGATAGCAATAATAAATGGCTTCCATTTGATGCATTGGGTGAATTCTATGGATATATGGATGACAAAGATGGCTATCAATATACTTCTATATCTATTGGCGATTTTAGTGCTAGATTTTGTATAAAAAAAGAAGGCAAGAAATTTTATTTATGTGATTATATAATGGAAAGTAAACCTATATCTGGTTATAAATTTTGGGTAGCACCAAAAAAATAACTAAATAAAGAAATGGAGTAAAAATTATGTATTGTAAAAATTGTGGTAAACCAATTAGTAGTATAGCTGAAGAGTGTCCTTATTGCAAAGCAAAGGTAAATGAAAATAATAATCAAAATAATTACCAACAACAAAATAATAATTCAAATAATGTTTTATATTATGGTATGAACGGAAAACCAGTTACTATATGGAAATTCATTTTAGGACTTATGCTTTTAATAGGCTTTCCAATAGTAGTCATAATATTTATAAGTGGCTAGTTATTAGATAAATATGAATAAACGTTATAAAAATAACATTTTGTATTATAAAAAAGGCGAAAAGTATTGAAAAATCGCCTTTTTTTTACATTTTCTATGGACGCTTTCTCCTTTCCCCATTATAATAATAAATATAAAATAAATTCAAACTTTTGAATTTAGGAAAGGAAGGAACTATTATGAAACAAAATGTTTTATCTACAAAAGAACTCGAAAGAATTGATGTTACAGAAGAAATGAAAGAAAAATGTTATAAGAAAACAAAAGGTTATGAAGAAACAATAGGAAAAGTAGAAAAAGAAGGCAATTTATATTATATTACATTTTCCAAAGATTACACAGCCTTCGGACAAAAAGAAAGAAAAGCAAGAAAAGTTACAGAAGTATTGTGGTATTCAAAGATAGCAAAAGAAGAAAAAGAACAAAACAAAACAATAACAGATTACATCAAAGAGTTCAAAGAAAATGGAATTGCATTTGACGGAAAAACAATTCCAGAATTTATTGATACAGAAAAAGATTTAGAAAAAAAGAAAAAATTGGAGGTGAAATAGTATGGGACCAGATGATGAAGATTTAGATTTGTATTTAGGAGACGATATACTAGACATAGAGGACTTAACAGAAGAAGAACGAGATGATTTGTTAATACCTGAAGAAGAACAAGACAATTTTTAGTAAAAAGTTGATTATTTTATCTTTATTTTTATAAAATGGTGTAACGAGGTTCAATTCTGGGAGACTTTGTTTTCAAAAATGATAAATTATATATCTAAATATATGAGTTATCCCAAAATCAAACCTAGTTCCAAATTGATTTCTTAATTATAATACCCTATATTATATATATAAATATATATAATATAGGGCTTTCTTTTATCAATTTTTCATAAATAATTGATAGTTAATTGCAAATCCACCTATAAAGTATATGATATTGTTCTTATAAGGGAAATTTGGTTGGGCTGGGTAGATTCGAACTACCGCATGCTAGAGTCAAAGTCTAGTGCCTTACCGCTTGGCTACAGCCCAATATATTTTTATGGGGTGGAAGATGGGACTCGAACCCACGGTCTCCAGTGCCACAAACTGGCGCGTTAACCAACTACGCTACATCCACCATCTACCATTATTTGAACGCATTTATAATTTTACAATAAAATAGGGTAGTTTGTCAAGACTTAATTTGTTATTTTACTACCCTACTTTAACTATTTTTACTTTTAATTATATTATTGCTTGATTTTAAAAATATTTTTATACTTCTTCAGCCCATATAATTAATCTGTTTTTAGAGTCATCTGTACAAGTAGTTAATGAAATTCCTCTTTTTCCACCAGTATCTCTAACTGCATAGCTAAAATCGTTTTCATCTGCGATGTAGTGTCTAGTAATTTCATAAGTTACTTTTTTGCCAGTTAAGTCTGTTATGTATATTTTATCGCCGTTTTCTAGTTTTTTGTTATTTGAGAAGAATGTTCCATTTCTAAAGTTATGTCCTGCTATTACAGTGTTACCTACTTGGTTTGGTCCTGGTCCATATATAACAACTACTGAAGTTTCTAGTGCTTTTGGTGAATATTCTTCTAGCAAATAATATTTTACGTTAGTTTTTGGAATTTCAATTCTTCCTAGTACGTTAAAGCCTTTGTATTTAAGTGTATTGCTACTGCTTCCAGAGCCTCCACTTTGGCTTCCACCAGATGTTGAAGTGTTTGTATCTAATGGAATGTCGGGGTCTTCTACTTCATCATTTTGCATTGTAGTATTTTGAATTTGTACATTATCGTTTGTTGTTGGATTATTAGTTGAGCCTTCAACAAAGCTATTAAATTGTTTGTCAAAGTCATCTACCTCAGCATCTGTTGTATAAGCTTTATATAAATCCAATCCAACGAATATTAATAAGCCAATAATTACTATGATTGCTATAATTAAAATAACGGTTAATACTTTACTATATTTACTATTTAACATTTGTATCTCCTCCTCTATATTAATTATTTATATAGATATAATTTATTATACCATATTTTTTATAAATAATCAAACATATTTTTTTCAAGAGGTATTTTTGGTATAATTTTTTAACAAATAATCTTTGGTCCTAGTTTTTTGCCTGCTAATAAGTGGAAGTGTATATGCATTACTTCTTGGCCTGAATCTGGGCCACAATTAGCAATTAATCTAAATCCATTTTCTGCTATGTTTTGTTCTTTTGCTATTTTTTGTATTGCTTTCATAATTTTTTCCATAATGTACATATTTTCATCGTTTAATTCCATTAATGTAGATATGTGTTTTTTAGGTATTACTAAAATATGAACTGGTGCTACTGGCTTTATGTCTTTAAATGCTATTATTTCTTCGTCTTCATATACTTTTTCTGATGGGATTTCTCCTTTAATTATTTTGCAAAAAATACAATCATCCATTTTTTTATTTGTATAAAATAAAAATTTGTAATTTTTAATTCTTATAATATACCCTTTCTTTAATAATTTTATTCTAAAATAGCTTTTATTCTTCTAACTCCTGCTGAGCTTGATTCTTCTTTAATAATTTTGAAGTGTCCTAACTCGCCCGTATGTGTTACGTGTGGGCCACCGCAAATTTCTTTGCTGAAGTCTCCTATTGTATAAACTTTAACTTTTTCGCCATATTTATTTTCAAATAAACCGGTTGCTCCAGATGCTTTTGCTTCTGCTAATGTCATTTCTTCGCAAGTTACTTTTAAGTCGCGTTTAATTTGTTCATTTACTATGTCTTCTACTTGTTTTAATTGCTCTGGTGTCATTTTTTCTGGATGTGTGAAGTCAAATCTTAGTCTTTCTACTGTAATGTTTGAGCCATTTTGTTTTGCATGTTCTCCTAATACAATTTGAAGTGCTTTATGCAAAAGGTGTGTTGCTGTGTGATATTTGGTTGTTTGTTCATTTTGTTCTGCTAATCCACCTTTAAATTTTTGCTCGCTTCCTTGTCTAGATTTTTCTTGATGTTCTTTAAATAATTTATCAAATTCTGTTAAGTCTATTTCTAGGTTTTGCTCTTTTGCTAGGTCTGCTGTTATTTCTGGTGGGAAGCCATAGGTTTCATATAGTTTGAATATGGTATAACCATCTATTACGTTTTTGTTTTCTTGCTTTAATTTGTTTACTACTTTGTCAAATTCTTTTTCTCCATGTGATAGAGTTTTTATGAATTTGTTTTTTTCTTCTATAATAGTTTGTTTGATTATTGCTTTATTTTGTACTAGTTCTGGGTACATTTCTTTTAGTGTTTCTATGTATAAATCTATTAAGTTTTCAAGTTCATCTAGATTTATTTGTAGTTTATTTAGGTGTCTTGTCATTCTTCTGATTAGTTTTCTAAGTACGTAGCCTCTATCTATGTTGCTTGGTCTACCACCATCTGAAATGACCATAATGCTAGCACGTAAATGTTCTGCTACAATTCTTCTACTTTCTATGTTATCTACTTTAGCTAGTTCTTTTAGTTTTTCCATAACTGGTAAGAATAATTCTGTATCGAATGGAGTTTCTTTTCCTTGTAAAAGCATTGCCATTCTTTCTAGGCCTAAGCCTGTATCTACGTTTTGTTGTTTTAATTTTGTAATTGAACCATCTTTTGATTTGTAATATTCCATAAATACGTTGTTCCAAATTTCTACATATTTACCGCAATCACAAGATGGCTGACAGTTTGGTGAGCAAGCTGGTTTTCCAGTATCTAAAAACATTTCTGTATCTGGTCCACATGGGCCTTCTTCACCTGCTATCCACCAGTTATTGTCTTTTCCATAAAAATATATTCTTTCTTCTGGTATTCCTGCTTTTTTCCAGGCTTCTGCTGCTACTGTATCTTTTGGAGCATCTTTATCTCCTGCAAAGCACGTAACAGATAGCTTTGATGGGTCTATTCCTAATTCCTTTGTTAAAAATTCATAGCTCATAGCTATTGCTTCATCTTTGAAATAATCGCCTAATGACCAGTTTCCTAGCATTTCAAAGAATGTTAAATGACGGTTATCGCCTACTTCATCTATGTCGTTTGTACGAAGGCATTTTTGATAGTCTGTTAAACGTACTCCTTCTGGGTGTTTTTCTCCTAAAAGGTATGGCACTAATGGTTGCATTCCAGCTGTTGTGAATAATACAGATGGATCATTTTCTGGAATTAGTGGTGCACTTGGAATAACACTATGTCCATGATTTTTAAAGAAGTTTAAATATTTGTTTCTAATTTCTATTGCTTTCATTTTTGTTTATACTTTCCTCGCATAAATAATAAATTTAGGTTTTTTTATTGGATTTACCTATAAACGCTTAAAATTTTATTAGTAGTACTTGAATTTTTATATTTTAAAATTCTATCCATAAGCCTTGGCTTTGTAGTTCGTTTATTTTTTGTGAGTGTTCTTCATTTGTTCTTGTAAAATATACATTTCCGTTTTTGTCTGCTACAAAGTATAAGTATGAGGTTTTATTTGGATTTACTGCCGCTTCTATTGAACTTAAGCCTACTGTTGAAATTGGGCCTACTGGCAATTTTCCTTGCATTTTAGGGCCTCGTGTATTATATGGGTTATATGTATCTATTTCTGATTGATATAGATCTCTTTCGCCCATTTCTATTTTAAATGCATAATATGTTGTTACATCACTTTGAATAGGCATATTTTGATTTAGCCTGTTATATATAACACTAGATACATCTTTTCTATCTTTATCAAATACGGCCTCATTTTCAATTATAGATGCCATTGTTAAAATTTGATGAGCTGAGTATTTTGATTTTTGAATGGCCTCTTTATATGGTTCTAGTTTTGTTTCCATTTGGTCTAGCAAAGTTTCAAATATATGATAAACTGTAATGTCTTTATTTTCAAATTCATAAGTGTCTGGGAATAAGTATCCTTCTAATGGATAATATATGTCTTTGTTTTTGATTTCATCTGTAATAAACCAATATTTTTCTATTACAGAATTGATGTACTCTTCGGATTGTAGCAATTCATATACATCTTCTACTTTATTATTTGTTTGTTCTGCAATTTTTGAGGCTATCCATCTCATATTTTTGCCTTCAATAAATGTAATGGATATAACATCTTTACTTTCAACTCTGCCTGTTTGCAAAGCTTCTGTGATTTCTTTAACTGACATTTTTTTGGTTAGATTATATGTGCCAGCTTGAAAGTTGGAAATATTGTTGAGTTTTACATACATTTTAAAGGCTAAGTTGCTTTTTATAAGTCCTTCTTTTTTTAGTTGCTCTGCAATAGTGGTTGAATTAGAACCCATTTGAATTTCTATAACATGTATGATTTCATCAGTTCCTACTGGGCTTATTGATGTGTTATACCATATAATTGCTGATAATGCTACAATTACTAATAACACTATTATTACTAATATTACTGTGACTATTTTTTTTGACATAATTACTACATTCCTTTCCTTAACGGCACAAAAAGTTTTATTTAAATATTAACGTTATTTTATGTTATAATTATTGAATTGTCAAGGCTTAGAATATTAAAATTTGCTTAATTTGTTACTAGTTTATGGTTTTATAATTGTTCTGCTTAAATAGTACTATTTTTCGCAGTTTTGAAAGGTCCCGTTCTGAGTTACTTCTTTGAACTTGCGTCTAGCAACGGGCAATTTGAAAAACAAGAAAACTAGTACTATTTAAGCTTTAATATAATTTACATAGTAACCTTATTTGCAAATTAGTTCTAAATTTTCTGTGCCAATTACTTTCACATTTTTTATAACATTTTCTAAGTTTTCTTCTGTTTTTAATTTTGCTACCATATAATTAGTAGTATGTCCTTTAAAGTATTCTCCTTCTTTATCTTCAAATAGCACTTCTATTTGCTTTCCTATATATTGTTTTTGGAAATTTTCCTCATTTTTGTTTGAAAGTTCTATTAGTAGGTTGCTTCTTTCTTCTTTTTTATTTCCGTCTATTTGATTTGGCATATTAGCAGCTACTGTTCCTTTTCTTGGAGAATATTTGAAAATATGCATTTTATAAAAATTGATTTTACTTAAGAATTCATAGGTTTGCTTAAATTCTTCATCTGTTTCTCCTGGGAAGCCTACAATAATATCTGTTGTTAAATGTACTTGTGGAAATGCCTCTTTTAGTAGGTTTGCCCCTTTTTCGAATTCTTCTACTGTGTATTTTCTGTTCATTCTTTTTAAAGTGGAGTTGCAGCCACTTTGCAAAGATAAGTGAAATTGGTCGCAAATTTTTGAAAGTTTAGATAGTCTTTGTACAAATTCTTTTGTAATTAATGTTGGTTCTAAAGAGCCAAGTCTAATTCTTTCAATTCCTTGTATTTTTTCTATGTCTTCTAATAGGTCTATTAAGTAATAGCCTGTATTTGGCTTTTCCGTAAGGTTATTGCTTTGTGAGAAGTCTTTTCCATAAGAAGCTACATGAATTCCTGTTATAACTACTTCTTTTATACCTTGCTTACTTATTTTTTGTATTTCTTCTAATATGCTTTTTGGGTTTCTGCTTCTAATTCTGCCTCTAGCATACGGTATAATGCAATACGAGCAAAATTGATTACAGCCATCTTGTACTTTTATAACAGCTCTTGTTTTTTCTGTGTATGTAACTGTTCCAAAATCTAAAAATTCTTTTTGATTTGCTACTTCTGATACTTTAGTGATGCTTTTTTTATTTTGCATTGTTTCTTCTGGTGTTTTAGCTATGTTCTTTTGGTTTTGCATAGCTTCTTCTGGTGTTTTAGCTATGTTATTTTGGTTTTGCATTGTTTCTTTTAATGTTTTAGCTATGTTTTGTTGATTTTGCATAGCTTCTTCTATGTATTTTGCAATTTCATTTTTTTCATTAATTCCTAATATTAGGTCTATTTCTGGGATTTTTTCTAGTTCATTTTTTGCTACTTGTGCGTAGCAACCACAAGCTACTAAAATAGATTTTGGGTTTATTTCTTTTACTCTTCTTAACATTTGCCTTGATTTTTTGTCTGCCATATTTGTTACTGTGCAGGTGTTTATAATATATACATCTGCTTTTTCATCAAAATTTACTATTTTATATCCTGCATTTATCATTTTTTGCGTCATTGCATTTGTTTCATATTGATTTACTTTGCAACCGTAGTGTGCAAAATGCTACTGTTTTTTGGTTCATTTTTTGCTATTTCCTTTCCTTTAATGTGCTATCATTGTACAATATTTCTGTTTTTATATTATATAATCACAACTTATAAATGTAAAGTGTAATTTTAGGAAATAAAATTGCAAGATTTAGCAATTTCAAAGATAAATAAAATTTTAATCATTATATAATGGCTTTTAGCTTATGTCAACAATATACTTTAAAACAGTTACGAAAAAATTCTCTTCAATTTGAATTTGAAGAGAATTTTCGTATAGAACAATGTTAATTTTTTTATTTTAATTAATACTGACCTGTCCCTAATAGCTTGAAAATAAGCACTCGGACCTGTCCCCATTAATACATTGCTTCGCCTTCGTCGTGTGAGCATTTGCAGCTTTCAGGCTCTTTTTTGTCTGTTACAATGCTTTCTGTAGTTAATATCATAGATGCAATAGATACTGCGTTTTCTAGTGCACTTCTAGATACTTTAGTTGGATCTACAATTCCTACTTTTTTCATATCTACATATTCTTCTTTAGCAGCATCAAATCCAACTCCTACTGGACTGTTTTTAACTTTTTCTAATATAACAGATGGTTCTAAGCCAGCGTTTACAGCAATTTGTCTTGCTGGTTCTTCTAAAGCTCTTAATATAATTTTTCCACCTATTTTTTCATCTGAGCTTAATTTGTTTACTACTTCAGATACTTTAGGAATAATATCTACATAAGCTGTTCCGCCACCTGGTACAATTCCTTCTTCTACTGCTGCTTTTGTGGCAGATAAGGCATCTTCCATTCTTAATTTTCTGTCTTTCATTTCAACTTCTGTTGCAGCTCCAACTGCAATTACAGCAACGCCTCCAGCAATTTTTGCTAAACGTTCTTGTAAGTTTTCTCTTTCAAATTCGCTTTTTTCTTCTGCAATTTGAGCTTTTAATTGTGCAACTCTTGCAGAAATTTTTTCTTTGCTTCCTGCACCATCTACTATAATTGTATTTTCTTTTTGTACTTTTACTTGTTTTGCTCTACCTAGTTGCTCAATAGTAGTGTCTTTAAGTTCTAAGCCTAAGTCTGATGTAATTACTTCTCCACCAGTTAAAATGGCCATATCTTCTAGCATTTGTTTTCTTTTATCTCCATAACCTGGTGCTTTAACTGCTACTACATTAATTACTCCTCTTAATTTATTTAATATTAATGTAGATAAGGCTTCTCCTTCTATGTCATCACATACTATTACAAGTTTGCCAGATTGTTGCATTAAGCTTTCTAATAATGGTAAAATTTCTTGTATATTGCTTATTTTTTTATCTGTAATTAATATGTATGGATTATCTACAATAGCTTCCATTTTTTCTGTATCTGTTACCATATATGGTGATACATAACCTTTATTAAATTGCATACCTTCTACTACATTTAGTTCTGTTTGAGATGTTTTAGATTCTTCTATTGTAATAACACCATCTTTAGAAACTTTTTCCATAGCTTCTGAAATTAGGTCTCCTACTTCTGGGTTATTTGCAGAAATGCTTGCAACTCTAGCTATATCTTGTTTTCCATCTATTTGAACACTTATTTCTTTTAATGCTTCTACTGCTGATGTTAATGCTTTATCCATTCCTCTTTTTATTGCCATTGGATCTCCACCTGCTGCAACATTTTTAACACCTTCGCGAATCATATTTTGTGCTAGAACCATTGCTGTTGTAGTACCATCTCCTGCGATGTCATTTGTTTTAATAGAAACTTCTTTTACAAGTTGTGCTCCCATATTTTCAAAGCTATCGTCTAGCTCAATTTCTTTTGCTATTGTTACACCATCATTTGTAATAAGTGGTGCTCCAAATTTTTTGTCTAGTACTACATTTCTTCCTTTTGGTCCTAATGTTACTTTTACAGTATCTGCTAGTTTATTAACACCATTTACTAAACTTTTTCTAGCATCTTCTCCAAATTTAATTTCTTTTGACATTTTACACTCACGTTCCTTAAATATATATTTAGGTTTTTTAATATTTAATAGGTTTTACCTATAAACCTTTTTACTTATTTTATTTTTTATATTATATGATTTTTTTACTTCTAAAGCATTTTTTAGATTTAATTTGCTATTCTACTATTGCTAAAATATCGCTATATTTTACAATAATTAGTTCTTCTCCTTCATATTTTACAGTGGTTCCTGCATATTGATTTAATATTACTTTATCGCCTTCTTTTATGCACATTTCTACCTTTTTTCCGTCTTCTTTAGTTCCATCTCCTACTTTTAGTACTTGTGCTATTTGGGATTTTTCTTCTGATTTACTAGTTAGAATTATACCGCTTTTAGTTGTTTCTTCCTTTTCTAACATTTTTACAATTACTCTGTCTGCTAATGGTTTTAACATAAAAATTACCTCCTATTCTTTTTTTACGTTTTTTTGCTTTAAAAAAGCAAAAACCATTCTTAAAATTATATGCTAATTTAAGTTTTTTAGTGTTGGTTATTGTAAATGATTTTATTAGTGACTACGCCATTTACAAATCATTATATAAATTGCGTTAAAATTAGCAGTCGTTTTTAACGACTGCTAATACTTTATACCCTATTATATTAATTGTCAAGTATATGAATTAAAATTTCACATTATTTTCACAATAACAGTTACTATTCACAGCTAATTATAATTTTTAGAGTAGCCACTTGCTTCATTATATATGTTTTTTCGTGCTTTAGTCGAGAAAAAACATATATAATACGCAAGCGACGTGGCGGATAATTTTAAGGCTGTGAATAGTAACCAATAACACCTCGTGACCTGTCCCTAATTACCCCAAAAGGGAAAAAGGGACTGTCCCCAATTTTGCAGCTTTTACTAATTCTACAAAAAGTGGGTGTGGTCTATCTGGGCGTGACTTAAATTCTGGGTGAAATTGTACACCAATAAAATATGGGTGGTCTTTTAGTTCCACTATTTCTACTAATTTGCCGTTTGGAGATATTCCTGAGCAAATAAGACCATTTTTTTCCATTTCTTCTTTATACTTATTATTATACTCGTAGCGATGTCTGTGCCTTTCATTTATATTTTCTTTTTTGTAAACTTTGCTTGCTAAGGTTCCTTCTTTTATATTGCAAGGGTAGCTTCCAAGCCTCATTGTTCCACCTTTTTTATTAATTCCAATTTGCTCTTCCATAATGTGAATAACAGGATGTGTAGTTTCTTCGTCAAATTCTTCTGAATTAGCATCTTTATATTCTAAAACATTTCTTGCAAATTCAATAACTGCCATTTGCATTCCTAAACAAATTCCTAAAAATGGTATTTTATTTTCTCTTGCATATTTGATTGTTTCTATTTTTCCTTCTACTCCTCTTCCGCCAAATCCACCAGGTACAACAATTCCATTATATTTTCCTAATACTTCTTTTGCGTTTTGACTAGTTACTTTTTCGGAATTTACTAAGTCTATTTCTACTTTGCATTTATTTGCAAAGCCACCATGTTTTATACTTTCAATTACAGATATGTACGAATCTTCTAGTTTAACATACTTTCCAACAATTGCAATTTTCACTTTTTCATCTTTTAAGTTTTTAATGGTTTCAATCATTTTTTCCCAATTTGAATTATTTACTTTATTATTAAGCTGTAATTTTTCGCATACTCTATTTGCTAAGCCTTCCTTTTCTAGCATTAGTGGTACTTCATATAAATTAGATACTGTTTTGTTTTCTATAACATCTTGTTTTCTAACATTGCAAAATAATGCAATTTTTCCTTTTAATGCTTCATCTATTTCTTTTTCTGCTCTGCATACTAAAATATCTGGCTTAATACCAATTGATTGTAGTTCTTTTACAGAGTGCTGAGTTGGTTTTGATTTAAGTTCATTTGAGCCATACACATAAGGAAGTAATGTTACATGAATATATACTACTTCATTTTGTTCTTTTTCAATTCCAATTTGGCGAATTGCCTCTAAAAATGGTAAGCTTTCAATATCGCCTACTGTACCACCTATTTCTGTAATTACTATATCTACATCTGTATTATCAAATTTATATACCTTTTCTTTTATGGCATTTGTAATATGTGGTATTATTTGTACAGTTTTTCCTAAGTAATCGCCTCTTCTTTCTCTTTCAATTACTTCAGAATAAATACGGCCTGTTGTTACTGAAGAATACTTGCTTAAGCTTTCATCTGTAAAACGTTCGTAATGTCCTAAGTCTAGGTCAGTTTCTGCACCATCATCTGTAACAAAAACTTCTCCATGCTCATAAGGGTTCATTGTTCCTGGATCCACGTTAATATATGGGTCGAATTTTTGATTTGCTACTTTATATCCTCTATTTTTTAATAGTCTTCCTAATGATGCTGCAGTAATTCCTTTTCCTAAACCTGATACTACGCCACCTGTTATAAAAATATATTTTTTATTCATAGTTTATTACATCCCTTTCTGAGGCACAAATCTAAGTGAGAAAAAAATAAATTTTTATTATTTTTCAACCTTTTTGCCTCTTTTTTTAGTGCATTATTTTAGTTAATTTTAAAAAAACAAAAAATAGATTTAAAATAAAATCCCTTAGGGGTGTTTTTTTTAAATCTATCATATGCTTATAATAACATTATTTTATTTTGTTTGTAAATGGGTTTAGGGAATTTTTTTAGAAAAATTGTTACTTGATAATAGTTTTAACAAAGAAAACTTATGAAAGCTAGTTGTCTGTAATATTTCTGTAACAAAAACTTAA
>CANQCT010000027.1 GCA_947589835.1 uncultured Clostridia bacterium | reverse complement strand
ATGGTTTAATAGTTTTCCAAGTTCACGACAAAGATAATACACTTGAAATTACAAGTGAAGGAAAAGAAACTAGAACATTAATATTAGAAGAATTAACCTTAAAGCAAAAAGGAGCTTAGAAATAAGCTCCTAACATTTATAAAAAAGGGGTGAAAACAAAATGGAAGAGAAAGAAGAAAAGTATGAAGTAATTGAGAATTTTAGAGACTCAAAAGATGGCGAGCACGTCTATTTAAAAAATGTAAAAGGAAGAAATATCTATCCTCGTCAAGGATTAAAACCAAGCAAAGAACGAATTGAAGAATTGTCTAGTGACAAAAATAAAATTGGAAAACCTTCAATCAGAAAGATAGAAGAAAAAGTAAAAACAGAACAAAAAGAAAAGATGTCAGAAAATAGCAAAGAAAACAAATCTAAAGAATAGAGGTGCTTTTTATGGCTATGGAAGATACTCAAATAAAAAAACTTTTGCAAGAAATAAAAACGGAACAACATACATCACCATTTAAAGATGATGAAGAAATTATAGGTTATATTAAAGAAGCGGAATATGATATTAACTATATATGCGGTACTGAGATTGATTATAAAACTGATTTAGATGCAAGAAGTCTATTAAAAAATCGTGTTTTATATGCTGACCATAAAAGGTTAGCAGAGTTTAAAGAACTATATGGTGCAGAGTATGCAGCACTTCAAGCCAAGTATTACAACCCTACCAACATATAATGACGGCAAATTTAGACTTTTTGAAATAAAACAGGCTGATACCCAATTTCCAGTAGAATATTTAAAAGATACTGAAAAGGAAATTTGGTTTGAAGAATTATCAATTTCAGATAAATTAAAATTTGATGCTGAAGAAAGAGAAAAGAAGATAACCTATAAATTAAGAATACCTCAAACAAAGCAAATTAATTCGTTGTGTGTAGTTAAAATCGGCGATAAATATCACAAAGTTTTTAATGCATATCACTTTACTAATAAAGATGGCTATAAACAAACAGACTTAACTTTAGAAGAATATCCAAGACCAAAATTAGAAGGAGAAATATAATGGGTGAACAATCAACAATGACTAAAGAAGATTTAGTTAAATTACTAAAGGAATTAGATGTACCTCTTAGTGAATCAACACCAAGAGACGAAGAGATGGAAGAAGAAATAAGAATACATTATTGGGATTATATATGGGAAGATTTAATGGCAAGTGGAGAAAAATATAATATGAAAGTAACATATCAAGTATCTGTTATATCCAACAAGCCAAGACATTCAAAACTTTTAGAATTAAAAAGAAAGTTAAATTCTAAAGGCTTACATCCAGTAATTCAACACGAATATTTTCCAGAAAAAAGGAGAGTGCACTCATTTTTTTCTATAGAGGTTTTAGAAAATGTCTAATACTTATGAATTTGAAGGCTTTCAAGAATTAAGTGATATGTTAGAAAATTATATTAGTAAAGCTGATAATGTTATAGATGTTTTAGAAAGTGGAGCAAAAGAATTTATAAATGATGCTTTAAAATTACCAAAGCCAATTTCTAAAATAAGAAAAGCAGGTTATACACACTTAATCAACACTTTTGCATATAGAAAAAAATCAAAAGAAATAGAGGCTGGTTGGGGAAAATATTATGGCCCTATGGTAGAGAACGGAACTGATAATATGAATGCGGTTCCTCATTTATATCCATTATGGGAAAAAAATAAAGAAAAATATTACAAAGTTATGATTACTAAATTAGGTTTAACGACTTAATTTAGTATTTTTAAAATTTTAAAAAAGAAAGAAGGAATAGAAATGGCAATAACAACTAAAAAACCGATGATTAAAGAAACTGTCGGAGGAATGTATTATTGTTTTAATACAAAGGAAGAAAAAACAGATTATGATGCAGAAAATTATGAAGAAGATGTTATTAAATGCAATAACGTAAAAAATATAGGAACAACTGAAAATTCAGAAGCAACAGCAGTAAGAGCAAGTGGAGCAGATTACGAAACAATTAATCAATCTTCAAGTATTGATATGGCAGTTGAAACAGTAGCTTTTGACCCAGAGGATTTAGCCAAAATGAGAGGAGACGACACTTCAGACGAAGGAGGATTAATGCTATCTGGAGCTCCTTCAAGAAGACCATTCTTTGCATTTGGAAAAGTAGTAAAGAAAATTGGTGGCGGTGTTCAATATGCGTGGTATCCTAAATGCCAATTAGTAGAAAATACAGATGATATAGCAACATCTGAGGATACATTTTCAGAGCAAAATGATACAGTTACCATTAGAGCTTATGCTTTTGATGAGACTGGTCAAAAGAAAGCATATGTTGATAGTGAAACAACAAACTTCCCAAAAGGATTAACTGAAGAGAAGTTCTTTACAAAGCCAATTTTGAAAAAAGAAGATTTAGCAGCAGCTGTAGCACCAGTTATCTAAAAAAATGAGGCTCTAAAATCGATTTAGAGCCTTTTTTAAAATTTATTAAACAAATTATATGGAGGAAAAAATGGAAATAGAATTAAAAAATGGAGAAATAATAACTTTAGAAGTATCTCCACTAATTTTAGAATATGTTGAAGAATATGAAGGTGGACAAAAGCAACTAGAAAAAGATGCACAAGGACAATTAGATAGTAACGGATATAGTAGGAGAATGCGAGCAACTAATCATTTAATTTATTCTGCAATTGCATCTAATTACAGTTCAAATTTAACATATAGACAAGCGGTGAAACTTGTGAAGTTAGAAGATATAGAAAAAATACTAACTTTTATAGCTCAAAATGTACCAGGATTAGAAAATGTAAACAAAGGTCCAGCAAGTCATAGAATGTAATAAGAATCAAATCTACTCTTGTAATATTTTGTAAAATATTGTAATATATTTGCAGGAGGGGATGAAAATGGAAGATAATAAAAACAATGTAGGCAAGAAGAAAATTTTTTTTGAAAGACCTGCTTTTTGGATTGTTTTGTTTGTAGTAATTATAATTTGCATTGCATTTAAAATGTCAGAAAATTATGAAAAAAATACAATTTTAGGCAGTGCATTAGCTGGTAACTTAGATAATATACAAAATACAGCATCAGAGAATGTAGAAGCAAAAACAAATCAAAATAATTCAACAAGCAAACAAATACCTACAGAACAAACAATTAAAAAGAATAATTCTACAACAAACCAAAACAACAAACAACAGGATAACAATAATCAGACAGAAAACAAAGTAACAACACAAAGCAGCACTCAAAACAATAATGAAGAAAAGAAGCAACCAACAGCACAAACACAAAAAGAAGACACTAGCAGTACAGTAACTTTAGGAGAAAAAAATGCATTATCAAAAGCAAAAAGTTATTTGAGTATAATGGCTTTTTCAAAAAACGGATTAAAAGAACAACTAAAATATGATGGTTTCACAAATAAGGAATCAAGTTATGCTATAAATCAGTGTGGAGCAGATTGGAAAGAGCAGTCTTTGAAAAAAGCCAAAGAATATTTAAGAGTAATGGCTTTTTCTAAAAAGGGACTTAAGGATCAATTAGAATACGATAAATTTACAAGCGATGAAGCAACTTATGGTTCGAATAATTGTGGTGCAAACTGGAATGAACAAGCAACAAAAAAAGCAAAATCATATATGAACATAATGTCATTTTCAAAAAGTGAATTGATTGAACAACTAGAATATGATGGATTTAGTTCAAGTGAAGCGGAATATGGAGCAAAATCTGTAGGATATTAAAATTAATAACTGTTTTAAAATATAAAAAAACAAGCATCAGTACAAAAAAACTGGTGCTTTTATTATGCCTGAAAAGAGGTGAAGAAGATGTCAAATGATTTAAAACGTGTAGGATTAGTTTTCAAAGAAGAAGGAGCAGTAGACTTTAAGAAATCTTTACAAGAAATAAACATAGCAATGCAAAAGAACTATAATCAGTTTAAATTAACACAAGCACAGTGGGATAGTTCTACTAAAACTACTGAAAAATTAAGAGCAGAGCAAGAGTATTTAAAAAATGCTTATGAAATTCAAGAAGATAAAGTAAAAACTTTAAGGATGCAATTAAGTGATTTAGAAAATACAGAAAATAAGAATACTACAGCGATTAAAAAGAAGCAAAACGAACTAACAAATGCAGAGATTAAATTAGAAAGTTATAATAAAAAAATAAAAGAAATAGAGAGCCAACTAAATAATACAGGCAAAAAGATAGAAGAATTTGGGCAAAAAGTAGAAAATGCTGGTGGAAAAATAGAAGGAGCAGGCAAGAAATTGTCTGCTTTTTCAGTAGCAACAACAACTGCTTTAGTAGCTAGTGCAAAAAGTGCAATAGATTTTGAAGATGCTTTTACTGGTGTAGAAAAAACAGTTGATGGTACAGAAGAACAGATGGAAGAATTAAAACAAGGAATAAGAGATATGGCAAAGGAAATTCCATCTACAACAACAGAAATATCAGCAGTAGCAGAAGCAGCAGGGCAATTAGGAATTAAAACAGAAGATATATTATCATTTACAAGAGTAATGATAGATTTAGGAAATTCTACTAACTTATCAGCAGAAGAAGCTGCTAGTTCTTTAGCAAAATTTGCAAATGTAACAAAAATGAATGCTAAAGATTACGACAAATTAGGTTCTACTGTTGTTGCTCTAGGAAATAATTTTGCTACTACAGAAGCGGATATAGTATCTATGTCAACTAGATTAGCAGCAACAGGAGAATTAGCAGGTTTAAGCCAATCTCAAATATTGTCATTGGCAACTGCAATGTCTAGTGTAGGAATTGAAGCAGAAGCAGGAGGTTCTGCAATGTCAAAATTATTAAAACAAATACAAGTAGCAGTAGAAACTGGCTCAAGTGATTTAGATAATTTCGCAAAAGTTGCTGGAATGACAAGTAAAGAGTTTAAAAAATCTTTTGAGAAAGATGCAGTAAAAGCATTAAGTGCTTTTATTTCTGGATTAAATGATACAGAAAGAAACGGAAAATCAGCAATATCTATATTAAACGATATGGGAATAAAAGAAGTAAGATTATCTAATACAATTTTATCATTAGCAAATTCAAGCGATATAATGAACAAAGCTGTCAAACTAGGAAATGAAGCATGGGAAGACAACACTGCTTTAACAAATGAAGCAAATAAAAGATATGATACTTTAAAAAGTAAAATTACAATAGCTGTAAATAAATTAAAAGACATGGCTATAACTGTTGGAAACAAATTAATGCCAACAATTGAAAAAATAATAACAGGATTAGGAAAATGGGTTGATAAATTTGAAAGCTTATCGGATGAACAAGTAGACATGATAGTAAAAATAGGATTAATTGTAGCTGCTGCTGGTCCTTTATTAACAGTATTCGGAAAAATTACTTCTACCATAGGTGGATTTACACAAGGAATAGGAACAGTGGTGCAAGCAATAGGAGTAATGCAAGGAACAATAACTTCTACATCAACGGCAGTAAACAGTCTAGCAAGTATATTTAGTGCAGTAACAAGTCCAATAGGACTAGCCTGTGGAGCAATAGCTTTAGCAGTAGCAGGAATATCAATAGCTATGGCAAATGCAGAAAAAGATTCTAAGGAAGCATTTACTAATATTGGAACTGCTGCTTCAGACTTCATAACGGGAATAGATAATGCACAATCTCACTTAGATGCCTTTAATCAAGAATTATTTGTATCTTCAGAAGAACAACAAAAATTGCAAGAACAAATGAATGAAGTTCAAAAAGGTATTACCTCAATTTGCAAGACAGCCTCAGACGAAAGACGAAATTATACACAGCAAGAAATTACACAATTAGATGAGTATTTTACAAAGTTAAGAGAATTAAATCAAAGAGAAATAGAAATACAGCAACAAATAGCTGGAGCAATAACTCAACAAGCTGTTACAAATGCAGAATCTTTTCAAGGAAGTTTAGAAGAATACAAAATACAATCACAAGAATGGTTAAAAACAGCAGAAGAACAAAAAAACAAAACAATAGAATTAATAAACAATCAAACAATAGAAGAAGTAGCTTTGCTAAATACTAGATATGCAACAGAAGAAGCAAGACAAACAGAAGAATATAAAAAAGAATATGAAAGAATAATTGCACAAAAGGATGAGAAAATAGCACAAGCTAATCAAGAAGTTGCAGAAATTAGTAAAGTCTATGCAAATGGTTATTTAGAAAGAAGCAGTCAAGAGGATGGGTGGTACACAAAACTTAAAGAATACAATCAAAAAATAGAAGAAGAAAATCAAAGAAATGCAGATACTTTAGAAAATATTCAAAATAATCATTTGTTAACTCAACATAACAAAAATCTTAGTACATCTCAAGAAAATTATAGGCATGAAGCAGAAATGAAAAAAATATGGGATAAGATGTATAAAGATATGGATGAAAGCCAAGAAGAACAATTAGGAGTATGGCTTGCACAAGTGGCACAAACAGAATTATATGGTGGAAAAATAGATGAAAAAACAAGGAAAATTGTAGATTCTATAATGTCTAGTTATGATTCGATGCCTAAAAAGACTAAAGAAGCAATGAAAAATGCAATGGAACCAATGTTAACAGAAATGAAAAACAAAGAACCTAGTTTATTTTCAAAAGCATCTAGCATAGCACAAGGTATTTTAACAAGATTAAAAAAAGCATTTGATATACATTCTCCTTCTAAAAAAACAAAAGCAATATTTAAAAATGTAATGAAGCGGAATGGAAAAGGGAATTGAAGATGAAGAAGAAAATCTATACAAACAAACTGACGAAGTAGCAAATAATATATTAGATTCTTTACAAGAAATTAAGCCTATTAATCATGAAATTATACCTGCCAAAAACTCTGAGAAAAAAGATGCAATTTTATATGAAAGCAAAGAAATAGACTACGATAAATTATTTAATATTTTATATCAAGCATTTTTAAAAGCATTAAATTCTTGCAAATTAACTCTAGATGAAGATGGCTTTGTAAAAATAGTAAAAGATGAACTATATAAGGTGGTGTGATAATGTTTAAATTCAAAGGAATATCAAGTAATGATATGCAAGTAGTAGTTGAAGAAGAAGAGCATTTTATTGCAAAAGCAGCACAAAGATATGAAACAACGGAAATAGAAGGCAGAGATGGAGCTTTATTCGATACATCAGGATATTCATATGTAGAAAGACCTATCTTTGTTCAATGTCTAAATATTAACAAAATAGACGATATCTTAGCTTGGCTCAATGGAGAAGGAGAATTTGAATATAAGGGAAGAAAAACAATAGCACGATTTTATAGTGAGTTAGAACCAAAAAGGAGTGCTTGCATACGAATAATTGATGCAACATTCATAAGAGATCCTTTTTGGAACAAAGCAAATGATGAATTTGAAATTGTAAAAGACAAGAAAGATAAGCAAGCTAGCGGAGAATATATACAATTAAATGATAGTAGTAATATGCCATATATAGATTTTAAAATATATGGTAAAAGTGAGCAAGAAACAAGAGAAGAAATACCAATGCAAGAAACAGATGAAGAACAAATATTAACTGTAAGCGATGTAAATGTTATAAATAGATTACAAATTAGTGGAAATAGTTGGCAAGAAACTAGAGAAGGTTATAATTTATTATGTTTAGATTTTAATAATATAACCCCATATGGTTGTACATATAAAATAGACGGAAAAAAGATTATTGCAACTGCAACAATTGCATCTAATATTTCTTTAACAATAAATTTTTTAAAAAAATTACCAGCGGATACATATACACTATATACTAACTATAAAATAAGCGATGCAACGTATATTGGTAATATGAATTTTGGAAATTTTAGTGTAAACGGAGGATGTTTAACCCGCACAGCAACTGAAGTTATTGAAGCAATAGGTTTAAATTGGGGAAATACAGAAATAGGAACAGAATTTACATTTGATTTAAGTTCATTAATGTTACTTAAAGGTACATATACAATGGAAAATCTACCTTCTTATGAAGAACCTGGTGCTATGCCATCTCCAGAATTTCCAAGTAAAATTAGAAACTGTGGGGATAATGTGAACGAATTTGATTACGATACTACAACAACATCTCCTGGTAATGCAACTAAAATGGGGGATATAAAAAACGGATATTGGTACAAAGGAAATGAGACAGAAACAGCAGAGTTTGCATATAGTCGCGGATGGTTAAGAATTAAAGGTTTTGATTTCAAAGCTCATACAAAATATTATTTAAGCTTTAATTTAAAGCAGATTTCAAAAGGGATAACTGATAAAGTACGCTTAATGTTAGATGATATTTCCGATAACAAAACTCACAGTCTTAATATTTTTTCAATAAATCCAAAAAATCAAAGATATTACTTTGAATTAGATAATATTGAGGCTGACACTAATTTAATGTTTGCATTAAATTCAAATGAAGTACAGATAACAGATATAAGTATATCAAAAGTAAAAAATAAATATTGGAGTGCATATGGTTGCGGAAATGTTAATTTTAAAATACCGAATAAGAACTGGTTTGATGAAAGTATATTCAATGAGTATAAAACCAATGAAAATGATGAAGCATATATATTTAATAGTAATTCGATGCGTGGAGAAAATTTAATACCTGGTATTAAATTTAAAGCCAATACATCATATACAGTTCAATATACAGCAAAACAAGATACAGGCAATCCAAGACTAACCATACTTTATACAGATGGAACAAACATATCGATTGAAACTGCGGTAATAAGTAAAGATTATCAAACATATACACAGGCATCAGACCCAACTAAAACTATAGAAAATATAAGGGCAGAATATGGGGGGGTAGGAACTAATAATTTCTATATAAAGAAGAATAGTGTAATAATGGTAGAGGGAGCATATACAAAAGATAATTTCCCAGAATATATACCACACCAAGAACAACTATTTTCTTTCCCAACAAAGAAAGGACAAGTATTCCACAAAGGAGATTACTTGGCAGATGATGGAGTACATAATAAAAGAAATACACTTATATTAGATAGTACAAAAACATGTAATATTCAATGGCTTGAAGGTATTCATGTATTTTGGATTAATATTTCCCCTAATATTAAAGTAAATAGTAGTATTTTGAGTTCACATTTTATAGGTGTTACAAATAGTTACATGTGGAGTCATAAAGAAGATGATATGAGTCCATATATGATATGTGATGCAGCAACGTCTAATAGAATTTTAATTAAAAATCAAGATATAGATACGCCAGAACAATTAAAAGAATTTTTAGACCAGCAAAAAGAAATAGGAACACCAGTAATAATAGAGTATGATTTAGAAGAAGAAATAATCGAACCATATTCAGAAGAACAACAAGAAGCATACAATCAAATGAAAAATATTGAAATACATAATCCTATGACTATATACAGCGATGATGAAATATCTCCATATTTTAAATTATACTACAATTATGTTCCACCTATGCCATCACCAGAAGCTCCAAGTGAGATAAAAAGTGTAGCAAATAGTGCAAATTTGTTTAATAAGAATAGTATTATAAGAGACAAAAGTTTTGATACAAGTGAAAAAATACAAGATAATGTTGGAACTTACATATCAGATTTTATTCCAATAAAAGGTAATAAATCATATTATATTAGTGGAACAAAAACAATAGGTAAATATAATTTTTTCTATGATAAAGATAAAAAATTAATAACAACTTTTATTGCATTTACAGGAATTATTAATTCACCTTTTAATGCCAAATATTTAAGAATTAATGGTTCATTAAATGAATTGAATATTAAAATTCAAGAAGATTCAATAGCAACACCAGATGGTAAAGGTACAGTAGAAATAATAAATTGTAATAGAAATTTAGGTAATGCAGACTTATTATTTGAACAAATGAAAGGATTTGACTCTAATAATTGTAGAGAAAAAGTTGTAGACAATAGAAATTGTATAGTATTTAGTAATTGGGCATATCACTCTGGAAGAGGTTTTAGGGGCTTACAAGGAAGATATAAAGAAAATACTCAATATAGATTAAAATTTAAGGCTAGACCTTATGATACAAGTGTTTTAAATAATGGTCTTTTTATTGTATTTAATTATACTGACAATACTTACAAAAGCGCAGGTTGGAGGGCAAATGGAGAAAATTGGATTGAAAACGAATTAATATCAGATCCTAATAAAACAATTGATTATATATCAACTAGTTATTCAGCCAATATTTTTTGGTGTATGGATAAAGATACTTTTATTATAGAAGAATATGTAGAAGGACAAGAAACAGAATATATACTAAATGAAGAGCAAGACCTAGTAATTCAAACTGAACCATTACGCAGTCTACCAAATGGAGTATGTGATGTTAAAGATAAAGATAGAACTGTTAGAAGAGTTAAGAGATTAATACTAGATGGAAGTACAGAAGGTAAAAAAATAGTACTTGCAATTAAAGGTGAATATGGTTGGGCATTAGGGTTATATGCTACTGATATGAAATTAAAGAGCAGTCCTCACACTTATGAAGCTATTTTATGTACTCATTTTAAGCCTGGAGATGGACAGCAAACAATAGAAAATTTAAGTGATGGATTAATAAGGCAAGCTAATGGTGGTAACGTAATATGGCTTTATAGAAAACTTTCTGCCCTTACTTCTACAGAAGCAATTGAAGCTATAAATGAGTTTAATGCTTTGCTAGCAGAACAATATAACAACGGAACACCAGTTACAATAGACTACGAACTAGCAGAACCAGTTATAGAAGAAGAACCTTGTGAAGAACTCTCAAATATTGGAGGCTATAAAGGTGTTACAAACATAACATCAGGTGGAGAAGTAAAACCTATATTAGATGTGAGATATATACAGTTGACAGATGAATTAATTTCAAATACTGGAAATATTGAAAGTAGACCAATTATACGATTAAGAAAAACTATGTTTGACCTAGTAGAATTAACAATAAATAATATAAGGTTTATATATCATTTTAATAATGATGATTATGTAGATATTGATTGCAAAGGAAAAACAATACAATATGAAGGAATAAACAGAAATAGGCAAATAGAAATAGGATATGACTTTCCTAAATTAAACATAGGAAGTAATAAAATTATTATGCATAGAGGAGATTGTATCATAGAAATAAAAGGAAAGGACAGATGGCTATGATTAAAATATTTAACTCTGAAGATAGAGATTTCAGCACAGCAGGAAATATTATAATTGATTCAGCTAAATGTCTGGAAACTAAAAAGAAATCATTAAACGGATGGTTTATTGAAGTTGAATTGCCTATAAAATATAAACAATATATTCAAAAAGATAAATTATGCGTAGTTCAAACGAAGTCAAAATTAACGCCACAAGCATTTAGAATTGGAGAAAATATAGAATATACGAATAGAAAAATAAAATTTACTGCAAATCATGTAATGTTTGATGCAAAGGATTATATATTAGTAGACGTAAGACCAACAGAAAAAAATGGTATAAATACTTTAAAATATATAAATGAAAGGACTGATAAAACTAGTCCTTTTATTGTATTTTCAAATGTTGAGGATATTAATACGGCATATTTCATAAGAAAAAATTTATTAGAGGCCTGGCAAACTATTGAAGAAAGATGGCACGGTGTATTTGATGCTGATAACTGGAATATTAGTTTTCTTCAAAGCGTAGGGCATGATAATGGCGAAAATGTGATATATGGTAAAGATATGCAGTCTATGGAAATTTTTGAAGATTGGTCTGGAGTTTGTACGAGAATATATCCTGTGGGTTACGATGGAATTACTTTACCAGAAAAGTTTATAGATAGTGATGTTCAATATGAAAAGCCTTACTCTAGGGTAATTGATTTTCAAACCAATTTAGAACAAGAAGAGCAAACAGAAGAGAAGCTAATAGAAGAATTAAGAGAAAATGCTCAAAAATATCTAGAACAAAATAAATATCCCAGAGTAAGCTATACCATAGCATCTAACATTAATAATAGGCTGGAGATAGGTGATACAATTCAAGTATTACATCCTTTAGTAACAGTTAAGACTGAAGTTGTAGAGTATCAATATAATGTTGTATCAAAAAAACTAAAGTCGTTAACATTTGGAAATTATACAAGAGATGTCAAAGCAAAATTTGATAACATCAAGGAAACTATTAATGCGCTTGACCAACAGTTATCTAGACAAGATATAGTAATAAAACAGCAAACTGATTTAATAAATTCATTAAACAAAAATGGATATGTATATATAGATGACAATGAAATTTTGATTTTAGATGCATTACCAAAAGAAAAAGCAAAAAATGTATGGAGATTTGGTCTAGGTGGAATAGGATTTAGCTCAAATGGATATGAGGGACCTTTTGAGACTGCAATAACAATGGATGGACAAATAAATGCAAAATTTATAACAACTGGTACAATGTCAGTAAATAGAATAGAAGGACTTTCGGATACATTAAATGGACTTAAAAGTTCTATCGAATTAAATAAAGGCAATATAACAATGCTAGTAGAACAGCAAAACAAAACCTCAGAAAAATTAGAAAATGATTATTATACAATAGACGAAACAAATTCACAAATAAAATTAGAATCTGATAATATAAAAAATGAGGTAAAAGGAACTTATACAACTAAAAATGAATTAGGCGAAACTAAAAAAGACTTAACTGCATTATTGGAATTAAAACTTGATAAAGACGATTTAATAAGTGAAATAAATGCGAGTGCTGATATTATTAGAATGACAGCAGGTAAGTTTATTTTTACTGGAAGTAACTTTTCTATTGATGCAAATGGAAAAATAACAGCAACGGCAGGAACAATAGGCGGATTTAGTCTAGGTTCTTCAGAATTTACAGGCAATTTGAGTGGCATTTATAATTATGATGTTTTTGATGTCATGAATATTATAGGATTATCAGTTGAATTTTTTGATATTCCTTATAATTTAACAAATATTTTAGATGTAAATGGAGATAGCCAAGTTACTGCTGCAGATGCTACAGAAATACTAAAAATACTTAATGGGACAAAAACAAATACTAAAAATGTTTCTGGAACATTTAAAATTAATTCAAAAGACCCAAAAAATTGTATTTCAATTAAGAAAAATGGAGAAGTTGTTGTTGGCTTAGGATTAGGTGGAATAAATACAAATATGTTACTAGCCGAAACTATTATGTGTGGATATAGTCCGAGTAATAATCCAAATTCTTGCAACTTAATATTAATGAATAGTAGAGAAGCTAAAATATCTTTTGTTATTAATGCTCGAATACAAGAGACTAAAATAGAGCCTAATAAAATAACTACACAAGAAATATCAGTACGGAAATGTTGCTATAACAAGTTCATCAGTAACAGCACCAACTCTTTATAATAAAAAAGGTAAAGTTCCAGAAATAGAACACGGAAGTACACTTATAACTCCATCAGCAGCAAATACACCAACTCGGAAAAGCTATATATTTTTCTAATTTTAGTGGAACACCTAGTATACTTGCTTCTCCAAGAACAGCAGTTCCTCGGAACACAAATTTTAGGTGTACGGAATATCAGGGCAATCTTCAACAGGAGCTACAATTTATTTAACAAGAACCAATACTACCGAAACTGGAATAGACTGGGTAGCAATATATTAAGGGAGGTAAAAAATGGTAGATAAAAATGGAAAAGAAATAAAAATAGGCGATAAGCTAAAACCAGATGAAGGCAGAATTCTATTAGTAGTTTCACATTTTGATAATGTAAGTGACCTTGGAGAATGCTTATTTGGACAACAAATTGATGACCCATTAGCATTTAGTCCATTAACACAAGAAAACTTATCTAAACAATGGACTATTATTGAATAAAAATTACGAAAGGAGCCATGAAATGGAAGAACTGATTATAAAAGAAAAGAAATTTAGAGAAGAAATAGCAGAATTAATAAACAATTCTGAAATACCAGCAATAATGATAAAACCTATACTAAAAGAATTATATGAACAAGTAAGTATTTTAGAAATACAACAATACAACAAAGCAGTAGATAAACAAAAGAACTCAAAAGAGAAAAAATAAGTATTATAGGAGGTAGCAATGAATAATACAATTTGGGTAGCCTTAATAAGTGCTTCAATACCATCAATAACATCAATAATAGTGATGTATATGCAAACTAAAACAAACAAAAAAATAACTAAAATAGAAGATATTAAAACTGAAATCTTGCAAGAAGTTGAAAATAACAGAAAAGGATATGAAAAAGAAATAAGCAATCATATTTTAGAAAATGATAAAACCTATTTGACAGATTTCTTGTCAGATATAGAAGCAAATGAGCCTAAAAGCGAAATGCAAATACGAAGAGCTTATGAAATTAAAAAGGAATATAACTCTTTAGGTGGAGATAGTTATATTGACGACAAATGGGATGAGCTTATAAGAAAAGGAATTTTAAAAGAAGGAAGGTGAGTTAGATATGACAGTAACAGCAGAAATGATTATGGCTGTTGTAACAGCGCTAGTAACATTTGGCTTCGGCTGGTTAGCTAAAAAATTTAACTGGCTTGAAAGCAAATACATTCCTGTTCAAAACTTTGTTATAGGATTATTAGCAGGAATGATATGTTACATATTAAAGATTAACGATGTAGACTTATTAACATCAATAATCTTTTGTTTAGTAGGTTCTATGGCATCTGGTGGAACATACGACTTAACAAAAACAAAATCTAAAGAAAGTGAGGATAAATAAATGGAAGATGAAATTATTGAAGAAACAGTAGAATTTTCAGAAGAATTATATCAAAAGAATATACAAGAAAATGAATTTGCTAAAACAGATGAATTAGATGGAATAGGAGTTGATGATAATGCAAATAACTAATGTAAAATGTCCTAGTTCAAAATATTCAATTAAATGCCCATATACAATGAAACCACAGGGAATAGCAGTACATAATACAGCAAATAACGCAAGTGCTATGTCAGAAATTTCATATATGATAGGAAATAATAATAAAGTATCTTTTCACGCAGCAGTAGACGATTATAGAATAGTAACAGGAATTCCGTTTGATAGAAATACCTGGCATTGCGGGGATGGCACAAACGGAAAAGGAAATAGAAATTACATAGCAATAGAAATATGTTACAGTAAATCTGGTGGAGAAAGGTTCACAAAAGCCGAAAAACTAGCAGCAAAATATATAGCATATTTATTAAAACAATATGGATGGGGAATAGAAAAAGTAAAGAAACACCAAGATTTTAACGGAAAATATTGTCCACACAGAACACTAGATTTAGGCTGGCAAAGATTTTTAAATATGATTAAAGCAGAATTAGGAGATACTACAAAACCAACAACGAAAGATACAACAGTTCTAGAATGGCAAAAAGTAATGAACAAATTATATAAATGTGGTTTAGCAGAGGACAATAGTTTTGGCCCAGATAGTGAAGCAAAAGCTGATAAATATTATTTATATTACGAAAAAGGGGAAAAAGTTATAGTCAATGACCATGTAAAATTTATTCAAAATAGATTAATAGCAAAAGGCTATAGCTGTGGCAAATCTGGAGCAGATAAAAGTTATGGACCAGATACTAGAGATGCAACAAAAGCTTTCCAAAAAGCAAATGGATTAGAAGTAGATGGCTGGGTAGGAGCTAAGACAACAAAATTGTTATTGAAATAAAAGATTGGCTCTTCGGAGTCAATCTTTTAGTAAAAAAGTAATGCAATAAGTAATGCAATAGCAGAAATTTTTAAAATATATTTGCAATATATTGAAAAATATATAAATGCCCAAAAGCCTTTAAAATCAACATTTAAAATAGTTTAAAATAAAAATGGAGTGCTTTCAAAAACACTCCAATTGGTCTGGTGCACCATACTCTCAAGCTAATTTGAGAGTTCTTTTATTTTTGATAAATAGATTATTCCCATTTATATCGTGTTTTCAATCTATAGCAGAACTTAAAGTCGTTCTTTTCTTTTTGAATTCTTCCTACAACTATAAATGGTTGAACCTCTTGAACTCTTGCAAATTTTATAATTTCTTCTTCAGTTAAGTCACTTTTTTCTATAAATTGATTATAATCTTCTTCATTTATTAATGTATTACTTGCAAATTTATCAGCTTTATCTTCCATATCTGATTTTGAATCTGCATAATCAATAAATTGAGTACTTACTATATCTCCATTTAATAAATGACCTATTTCATGAAACAATGTAAACCAAAATTCATCTGCAAAAGATCTCCTAATTGTCATTGATAATATAATTCTGTTGTTAATCTTTTTAATAAAACCTTGTACAGGTGCTCCTTTAAAATTTTTAACTACTTGAAATGTAATTCCACATTCTGCAAAAATTCTTTTTAGTTCTTCGATAGCTTTATTTATTTCTAAAAACATACATTTTTTTATATTATTAATATTAGCTGTTAATTTTTCCGTACTATATTCATTTACAATATTGCTCTTTTCAGCAATTAATTCACAAATTCTAAGCCATACATATAAAACATACACATTTGTTTCAATAGTTTGTGATTTTCTAAAAGCTACTTGACTAGTAACCAAATTATTAATATATGTTAGATTATTCACATTGCATATATTTCTTAATTCAATTATTTGTGATATTATATTTTTGGTTTTAGTCATTATTCCCATATTTTCTGCATAGTTAATTAAAGATTTCAATGATTTTACAATACTAACCTCATTTTCATCAATTTCTTCTTGCTCTTTGTATTCTAATATTTCTTTATCATATATTCCCTGTAAATTTATCCAAAAACTTGCTGGCATGCCAAAAACATATTCTAAACTTTTTGCAAATGATGGTGATATACCTTTTTTTCCATTTACAACTTCACTAACATGTTTTGGAGAAAATCCCGTTCTTATAGCTAATTCTTCTTGATTCATTTGCCTCTCTTCCAAAACTTCCTTTATAGTTTCTCCAGGATGAATAATAAAATCAAGGGATAATCCATTCATTTTTTCCACCATGATAATCTAACACTCCTTTTATATTTAATACTTTACAATTTTTTAAACTTTCTAAATCCAATTTCGTTTCTAGTGGTTCTACTACTATTCTATAATTTGCTGTTATTGATATTCCATAATATTTATCTAAATCACCTTCTAAAGGATGTGGCTTTCCAAGTGCTATTTTAGTTAAATATTCATTAAAATTATCTGCAGCTTCTAATTGATTCATTCTCTGTTTTATTTTTCTTCCCATTTCAAGTCCGACTTTTCTTTGTAATGTTTTAGCATCACACAATATTTTTCGCACTTTTTCATCTTTATATTCAAATTGCAACATTTCACCTTCTTTTAAGCAAATTACCTATTAGGTAATTATATTTTACTACATATTTTTTTATATTGCAAGTAAAATGATAATAAATATATATATTTTTTTCTTTTTAATTGAATTCTTTTCTTAAAATAATTATATCTACCATATAATTCTCCTAATAAAACAGCAAGAGTATATTGTAAATTTTAAAAACCTACAATATACTCTTGTTATTTCTACTTTAATATAAAACTATTTATTTATAACTTTTTCAGAATCATTTGTATCTTCAGTAATTTTTATATTTTCAATAGCAAATTTTAAACAATCATTAATAAATTCATTAATAGAAACTAAATCATTATCATCTACTATTTTTCTAATGCTATCTAGCACATCAGTCTCTATTCTTGCTGTAAATTGAGTATAATCCTTTCTTTTTCTACTTTTTACTATGAAATCAGACATTTTTCTCACCTCACTTATATTTTAGTATAAAGTAACATATAAAAATATGCTCACAAAAGAAACTATAAGTGAAGTCAAAAACGACTTACAACATAATACAAAAAAATATATAATTATAAAACATCAAATAAAAATATTAAAAAAGACATAAAAATAAGTATTATATTCTTTAAAAAATATAATACTATTAAATATTTATTAATCATTATTAAATTTTTCTTGTATTTTTGTAGCTTTTCTTCGTATACGCGTTAAAGCCGTATCAACAGATTTAACATTGCAATTTAAAAAATTAGCAATCTCAGCATAGCTTTTTCCTGTTTTATATTGCTCTAAAACATCTAACTCCTTAGAACTTAAATTTTTTGTAATTTCTGAAGTTAACTCTTTTAAATATTCATTTCTTAAAACTATTTCAGAAGGATCCTCGCTATTTTCATTTTTCAAAAAATTTACAACTTCATTAGAATTTTCATCATTTTCTACTGCTGAATTTATAGATATTGCATTATTTAAAAGTAAATGTTTTTGACGACTAGAAAGCTTAATAGCAGTTATTAAATGCCTATCTATACATAATTTAGCAAATGTTTTAAAAGAAGCACCGCTATCTTCTTTATAATTTTTTATTGCATAGTAAAGACCTATCATACCTTCCTGAAATACATCATTTTCGTCTCCGCCATATAGAAAAAACTTACTAGTGCTGTATTTTACTAGGTCTTGATATCTTTTAAGTAAAACATCAGTTGCAGACTTGTCGCCGGTGCGAATTATACTAACTAATTCTTCATCAGTTTTGTCATTATAGTCATTAATATAATTCATTATTTATCCTCCTAATCGAATTAAACACAATATATCACAAAAAACTGCAAATCTCAATGATTTATTGAATTTTTTATTAAATTTTTTTAAAATTCGTATTTTTGGTATTCACCATTTTGATATATAAACTTATCTCCTGTTTTAGCTGTTTCATACAAACTCTTTGGAAATTCTACTTCTTCAATTCCTTCACTAGCATTACCGTTTAAATCATATAACCAAATCCTTCCTGAATATTTTTCATCTACCTCGTAAATATGTCCTTCAACTCTCTTACTATCTAAATATTTATGTTGTTCTTCTATTTTTTCCTTAATCATTTTATTTATTTCTGCTCCAACACATTTTGTTCCCTCATTATCTATTACAAAATCTACATCATTTTTTCTTAAAACACTTCCTAAAGTAGCACCTTCTGGCAATTCCTCTTTTGACTTTGAAATTACTTGATGACTTTTCCCTGACTTGCAAATGCATAAATTAAAAGAATTACTATCATTAGAATTTACAGCATATATGTAATACATTTCACCTTTTTCTTTAGTATTTTCGCTATATTTTTGTAATATTTGTTCTCTTTCAATTAACATTTTATCCCTATATTTAGCAGTCACTTTTTCTCCATAAAGTGTCAAATCATCTAAATTTATATCAATTAAACTAGAATCATTATTAAATATTTTTTTGTTATTCGTAATAGAATTTTCTAAATAATTTGATAACTCTTTTATAAAATTTTGCACAAACTTATTTTCCTTTAAATTATTAAATAAATCATTTACTAAGTTTAAATTCAATATATAATCACTCCTTCGCCTTTTGTTTTTATAATGGAAATATACTATCGATTTAATAGTATTAAGAACTAAACTCAAAAGTAATTATATACTGTTTTCCATAAATTTACAATAGCTTTATTAAAATTTTATTAATTTATTTCTCTTCATGACTTTCTCCAGTAGCATAATCAATAACTATTCCAGGCTGAACATTATAACAATAAACATTAAAATGAACTCCATTACCATTATCTTCAACTGACCATGCTTCCATTTCTACTCCACTTGCTAAAAGATTACTTCCTTCAAAAATAGGTGTTACTCTATACAAAACGTGATTATTTTCATTTTTATCTAAATACTGGGCTACTTCATTTTCAAAAGGTAGCATTCCTTCGGTATTTAAATACCTTGTTCCAGTTATCAAATTGTTTTTATTTGCATTTTCTCCTGCAAGTTGCCATCCAATTAAATGACAACGATTATATAAATATTTATCTTTTATTAAATTATCATATCTTTTTTGTATCCATCCAGTTGGCTGAATACTTCCAATTTCTCCTCTTTGGGCATCTTTAGAAGGCATAATTTCTTTGCAAATATTAGCTATCGCCACTCCACTTCTTCCTAATATATCTAATTCACTATATTTTTCAAAAGGTTCAGCTATATAATCTTCCTCTGTAAAATATGGAATATTATTGTTAATTTCAATATAAGGTGTGCCTGAATACTCTGGAATTGTAGATAAATCAAATACTTCATTTGGACTATTTGTATCATCATTTACTAAATTTTTAATTCCTATATTTACTGAATTACTTACATCTATGTTTTGATTTATATACCCATAAATAGAAATACAAATTAATATGACTACTGCAAAAATGCATTTTCGAATATTTAATTTTTGTTTTTTCTTTCTTCTTCCCATATAACTTTACCTCATTTTAATTTTGAATTGGCATATTTTAAATACGAAAGGTGAAAGGCCAAAAATGATTTCTCCTTAAAAATTATTATCACAATTTTATATCTTTTTCAATATTTTATGTAAAAATCTACGTAAAAAGCGTTATTAGTTAATAGTTATAATTACATTAAAGCTCAAATAGTGCTATTCGAGCAATTAACCATAAAACTATTATCAAGTAACAAAAAAGCAAGATGTTATAAAACACCTTGCCATCTGTAAAATTTTACTCTAATTATAAAATTAATCTATTTACCCTTTATATTCACCACCATTAATATGCATAACTTGACCTGTAACATATGAAGAATCTGAACTTGCTAAATAAATGAAAAGAGGTGCTATTTCATAAGGATGGCCAGCTCTACCCATTGGTGCATCTGAACCAAGTGTTGGTATTTTTTCTGCTTCCCAACAAGCAGGTTGAAGAGGTGTCCAAAATACACCAGGAGATACAGCATTTACTCTTATATTTTTTTCTGCTAAATTGGTAGCAAGAGATCTAGTAAAGCCAACTATAGCACCTTTGCTTGTTACATAATCTATTAATTCTGGCTCTCCTTTAAAAGTAGTTATAGATGTTACATTTATAATACTGCTACCAGGAAGCATATACTTTAAAGCTCTTTTTGTTAAGTAAAACATTGAATATATATTTGTCTTCATAGTTAAATCAAATTGCTCATCTGTTATATCTAGCAAACTTTTTTGCTGATATTGAACACCTGCATTATTCACTAAAATATCAATTTTACCAAATTTTTGCATAGTTTCATCTACAATTTTATCACAAAAATTAGTATCTTTAATATCACCTGCAATCAATAAACATTCTCCGCCAATACTTTCAATAAAATCTTTTGTCTCTTCAGCATCTTTATGCTCATTATAGTAAGCAATTACTACAGTTGCACCTTCTTTTACAAATCCTACTGCAACAGCCCTTCCTATGCCAGAATCTCCACCAGTTATTATTGCAACTTTATTCATAAGCTTGCCAGAACCTCTATAATATGGGTTATTAAAAATAGGTCTAGGTTTCATTAAATATTCCATTCCAGGTTGAGTATCTTGATGCTGTGGAGGAAATTCCAATTTGTAATCCTTACATATTAAGCCATACCCTTGATCATTTATGTATTTTAAGCCATAATCATCTTGCCAATTGTTATTTGATGTATAATATTTATAATCCATTTTTTTGTACGAACTGTTTTTTATTACAGTTCAAACTCCTTTCATTTTAAATTTTGTATTTTATATTTCAATTTTATTTATATATATTCTATTTAATAATTTTTGGTGAACTTATAACATAAAAAAATAAAGCTGACCCCCTAAGCCAGCTATCATCATATACACTTTCATTCGCCATTCTAATCCAGCTACCATCATATACCACTTTCATTCGCCATTACTAATGGTACTAAATCTAAAGTTCATCATACTATAAAATGCAAAGTGGGTCAGGTGGAATCGAACCACTTTTATAGCCGCTTTACTTGGGTGTATCTTCTAAGAGATACTTTTGCGTTGCAGGCTACCCAAGTGTGGAAGTTCCACTCTTTACAATTTTATTTATTTGCTCTGTTAAGCTTTTATTATAAACATATTTTCCATCTATTTTTTCATAAACTTCACCGAACATTCACATTTTTTGGCAAATCTATTTCAGATATAAAACATGATCCACCATCACCATGTTCTGATATACACACTGAATTTTCATCAGTAACCCACGCTAAATCATTACCTTTTCTACTTTTATTATCTAAAAAAATTTTCCTTTTTTCAAATAAATTATATTCTTCTAAATCATTATTTTCATTTTTCATATTTTCGTCTCTTTTCATTATTTTTTCTAATGAATT